>NZ_JBEZYB010000040.1:0-72827 GCF_040638285.1 Amycolatopsis sp. NPDC026612 | reverse complement strand
GCGCGAGCGTCATCAAGCCGCTGCTCGCGGCGGACCTGCTCGACCGGCTGTACCTCATGGTCTGCCCGACCGCGCCGGTCCGGCGGCTGCGCACCCCCGCGTGGGTGAATAAAAGCCGATCCAGCGAACCGGATCCGGATCTTGGCCGTATTCCCCGGGGAGGACGGTCGACGACACGGAAGGACGACGACGTGGCGCGCGAAGGGACACTCATCGGCGAGCGGTACCGCCTGCTCGGCACGGCGGGGCACGGCACGGTGCACGCCAGGGACGAACGGCTCGACCGGATCGTGGCCCTCAAGCCGTTGTTCGACGAGCCCGCGGCGGTGACGGCGATTCCCGCACCGAGGGCCGCGGTCTGCGACGTCGTCGACCAGGACAGCACGACCTACCTGGTCATGGAGTACCCGGGGGCGCGGACGCTGACCGAGCTGCTCGACGAGCACGGCACGCTCGCCCCCGGTCTCGTCGTCCGGTTCGGCGTCCAGCTGGCGTCGGCGCTGGCGGCCGCGCACGACGAGGGGGTCCTGCACGCCGCCGTCGACCCGGACCACGTCGTGATCTCGGCCGAGGGCCGCGCCGGGATCCTGGCCGGCCCGGCCGGCCCGGGAGCGCGGGCCTACCTCGCTCCCGAGGTGCTCGACGGAGGCTTCCCCGACTTCCCGTCGGAGGTGTTCTCGCTCGGCGCCACCCTCTGCGCCGCGCTCGAGGGACGCCCCGGCAGCGGCCGGCCCGAACCGGCGCCCCATCCGGTCGCCGAGGCCGTGCTGCAGCTGCTGCACCCCTACCCGACGGCGCGGCCCACGATGGCCGCGGCCGAAGAGCTGCTGAGCGCCTGCTTGCCCCGCCACCCGGCCTCTCGGCCGGACGACGGGGCAAGGCGTGGTGCCGCGGGCGACTACCGCTGCGTGTAGACGAACCCGAGCTTGTCGACCTCGTCGCCGGTCCGGCCGTGGAAGCCGGCGATCTGCCAGCCGTCCGGGGCCGTGCGCGTCACGCAGTCCGCCGTGGTGGTGCCCCCGGCCAGCGTGTGCCCGAGGTTGGTCGTGAACCGGGCCGAGAAGATCCGGGTCGTGCCGCTGTACTTGCCCTGGCACAGGGTCGCCGTCGTGACGTACTCGCCGGTGCCGAGCGTCAGCGACGCCGCCGTTCCGCCCGTCGCGCCGTGGGCCAGGGTGGTGCCGTTCTCGAGGGTCACGCCGACCTGGTCGACGCGGGACCCGCTGCGCAGCGACAACGTCCGCACCCGGGCGGCCGCGGGCACGGCGTCGACATCGGTGAAGTAGTCGCCGTGCGGGCCGCCGTACTGGTCGGACAGCTGCAGCGCGGGGTTGCGCGACCAGGTGAAGCGCACGGTGACCGGGTCGTGGTCGGAGAGCATCTTGCCCGCGCTGTCCAGGAACTTGGCGTGCTCGTTGTTGTAGAACGTCGCGTCGAGCGACACGAGCTTGCTGCTGCGGTAGAGCACCTTGTCGACGACCTCGCAGTCGTTGGCGGGCGCCTGCTGGTCGCACAGCAGCGGCGGGCTTCCCGGGGCCGGCGCGACCCCGCCGCGCACGAGCTTCACCCACGCGTCGGTGAGGCCGTTGTCCGAGGCGAACCCGGCGATCGTGTCGGCCGCGCGGGTGTAGCGCGTGTTGGTGTCGCCCATGACGACCACCGCGTTGCCCGCCGAGTGCGACCGGATGAACGCGGTCAGCTGCGCCAGGTTCGACGCGCGCGAAGCTTCGTCACCGTCGTTCGTCCCGGCGTTGGTGTGGGCGTTGTAGAAGTCGACGTACACGCCTTCGGCGAGCCGCACCCGCATGAACGTGAAGCCCTTGGGGGTCAGGCAGTCCCCGGAGTCGAGCTGGCAGGAGCTCCAGTGGGCGCGCTCGAAGTCGTCGGTGTCGTACGGCAGCGAGGACAGGGTGTTGAGCCCGCTGCCGATCCCCGCGCCGCCGCTGGTGGGCGTGCGGTACGGGTGGGTGTCGGCGGCGTAGAGCTTGGCGTGGTAGTTGAAGTCCTCCTCGACGTGCACGATGTCGTAGGGGGCGATCCGCTGCCCGATCGCGGTCGTCGCGGGGTCACGCGGTGTCGGCGCGCTGGAGATCGACTCGGGCAGGCCGGCGACGTTGTAGGCCAGCACCGAGAAGCTGCCGCCGTCGGCCGCGTGCGCGGCCGGCGCACTGACCACTGTGGACACCGCGGCGGCGAGGGCCAGCACGGTCAAGCGTTTCTTCACGAGAACTCCCGCAGGATTCGGACGGACAAACCGGTGGACGTGTAACGCGGGACCACCCGGTGTCCCGGACGGTCGACGTCGATCGCGGAGAACCGGCCGCGCAGGCGCCGGGCGCAGAGCACCTCGACCTCGTGCGCCGGGCAGGAGCCGGCCAGCCGGATCTCGAGGACGCTGCCGCGCTCGAGCGTCGCTTCGCCGCGGACGGTCAGCGCCGGACCGGGCCCGGTGCCGGCGGACAGCGTGCCGCCGGTCTGGTGGTAGCCGCCCGCCCGGAGGCCGGACACGTGCAGCGTGCCGCCGGCCAGGGCGACGTCCCCGGTGCCCAGCGCACCCGGCGCGGCCGCGACGAGCGTGCCCGCCTCGACCCGGGTGCCGCCGCGGTAGCTGTTGCCCCCGGTGAGCGTCAACGTCCCGGTGCCCGCCTTGACGAGGCCGCCGTCGCCGCCGATGTCGTTGCGCCAGCTGTCATCGGCGCTGAACCCGCCGCGCGTGGCGTCCATCGTGACGCGGACGCCGGTGTCGAACGCGCCGTAGCCGTCGGCCGCGGCGAAGAGGTTCAGCCGTCCCCAGAGTTCCGGGCCGTCGAGTAGCGGGTGGCCGCCCGGGAACGCCGTCGTGCGCAGGACTTCCCGCCGCTGCGTCGCGTCGAGGTACGGCAGGCGCGTCTCGAGCAGCACCTCGGCGCCCTTCGGCACCCGCATCGACGTGCGTGCGGCGCGGTCCGGCAGCCCGTAGGTCGCCCGGCGGGTGACCATCGCGGCGTTCGCGCGGCGGTCGCCGTATTCGTCGGCTCCGGTGTGCGCGCGGGCGAACAGCGTGTCGGCGGTCGTGCCGGTCTTCGCCGTGAAGTACTCCAGCGCCTGCTCGCGCGCTCCCGCCTTGAGCGTGGCGTTCGCCGGGTCGGCGAGCGTCGCCGCGGCGAGCGCGGTGGCCAGTATCCGGCCGCCGAGCACGTCCACCGGCGAGTGCATCCCGGCGACGATCCGCGTGTCGGCCAGGTCGTAGGCCCGCGCCACCAGTTCCTGGAAGCGTTCGGGGACCGCGTAGGCCAGCGCCAGGCAGGCCAGGTGGAACGCGTTGGTGTGGCCGCTGGGGAAGCCGCCGTCGTCGGCCGGGCTCGTGCTGCGCTGCCGCAGCAGCTGCGGCGCGACGACGACGTCGGACCGGTAGACCGGGTACCCGAGCGCGTCGACCTTGCCGGTGTCCTCGACGCGGTTGTCCGCGGTCAGCCGCCACGGCCGGGGGTACTGGTAGGCGGCCTTGCTCGGGTTGCCCGAGGCGAACGTGCCGCGGACGGTGTCGACGAGCGTCGCCACCAAACCGAGCTCCGAGTCGTGCGCGCCGGCGCCGAGCGCCGAGCCGGCCGGGGCGTTCGCCGGGACGGCGTCGTCGATCTTGGCCGGGGGCGTGCCGTCGGGCGCGGAGGTGATGCTCGTGACGGCCTTGGCGCCACTGCGGTAGAGGTCCGCGAGGGGGCCGAGCCCGCCGATGGCGGCGTAGGACTGGTGCTGGCGGTCGTAGACGAAGGCGCGCTTGGCTTCGGCGTCGGTCCGGGCGCGGGTGACGGCAACGCAGTGCCGGACGTTCGCACGCAGCACCGCCGCGTCGAGCACGGCGCCACTGTCCCAAGTGGACCCGGTGCGCCAGAGCCGCTGCATCCCGCTCAGGATCCGCACCGCCGCGTTGGTCTCCGGGGTGTGGTTCGCCGGGATGTTCGTGCGGTAGGCGTCGACGAACGCCGTCTCCTCGGCCCAGGCGGGCACGCCCAGCACGGAGGGCACGGCGGCGATGGTGGGCACGAGCGCGGACCAGCGCAGGAAGGTCCGCCGGTCCAAGGACACTGAGGTCAAGTCGTTCTCCTGAGAAGGCGCCGGAAAGCGCACGGGAATCGCTGGAATGATCAGCGCCCGGCCGACTCCGGTCAAGGAGCGTCCGGAGTAATTCGCCGGGCAGTAACCTGATCGTTTGCGGGGGTATCGCGAATTCGACGAATTCACTCGATCCGGACTTCGACGGCGGGGCTGTACGCGAGCCGTCCGTGGGCGCTCACGCGGACGAGCACCCACCAGTGCGCGCCCCGCCGGGCGGTGTGTCCCGCGCGGACGGTGACCGGCACCGTCGTCTTCCCGCCGGCAGGAAGCCGGAAGGACCGGGCCCGCGGCCCGATGGTCACCGCGCCAGCCCAGGTGCCGAACGGGCTGATCGCCGCGATCCCGCCGCGGATCTCGCTCTGGGCCAGGTTCGTCAACGACACGAGCAGTTCGGCGCGGCCGCCCGGCCCGACGGTGACCGGGCCGGGCCCGAGTCCGACCTCGACCAGGTCGTCGCGCGGCGGCGGCGCCCCGACCAGGATTTCCGCCGTGTCTTCGAGGATTTGCCCGTGGTCGTCGGTGATCCGCGCGGCGAGCAGGTACCGCCCGGGCATCGAAGGTCCGCGCACCTCGACCGTGGTTCTTGCGTGCTCCCCCGGCTCGAGGTCGTAGTCCGGGTCCTGCTCGGTTCGCCACCCCGGCGGCAGTTCGAGTTCGACGCGGCCGCGGGCTCGGCGGCTGCTGCAGCTCACCGTGACGTCGAACCGGGCTCGCCCGTCGTCGCCGAGCCTCAGCCGGGTCGGGCTCACGTGGACACTGACCGGCAGGTTGCCGACCGGCGCCGGTCCTTCGTTGTGCAGCCAATAACGCGTGTGCACCGGCTGCACGGATTCGGTGGCCCGGGCGATTTCCCGGCCGGTTCCCAGGCGCACAGCCGGTTCCAGCCGGAGGGTCGCCACGTCCGCGGCACCCAGTTCGACGCGCGCGCGTCCGTCGTCGACGTCGACCGGCTCGCCCTTCTCCTCGAGGAGATCGGTGCGCCACGCCGCCCGGATCCCGCCGTGCACCGCGATCGACGCCGTGGCCGGGAACCCGGTCGATTCGTACACGCGCAAGGTGATCGCGTCCGAGGGGCCGATCACCGAGCCCGAGGCGAGCGGGTTGCCGGCGGGTTTCGCCGCCGTCAGCACGACTTCGGCCGGTTCGACCGCGATCAGGCTCAGCGTGGACGGCAGCACGCCTTCGGTGGCCGGCACCGGACGGGACCGGAGCGGATGCGCGGCTTCCTGCGCACGACGCGGGAAATCGGCGTCCCGCCAGTCCCCCTCCCCGGCGACGATCGCGAGGCCGAACGTGTGGGTCCAGTGTTGCCAGGCGAAACTCGAGCCGTCCGGCGCGGTCCGCCGCTCGCCGTCGATCCACACCCCGCTGGGCCAGCCGCTGCACGAGCGCATCAGCGACAGGTGCAGCGTGCCGCCCGGATCGACGACGAATCCGGGTGTCCCGTGGTTGACGACGCCGACGGAGTAGCTGTCGGCGGGTTCGGCGGTGCTCTCCAGTCCCTCGGGGACCCGCACGCCGAGGGTGGCACCGGCGCGCAGTTCGGCGACGGCGGCCTCGACGTCGCCGATGATCACCACCGGCAGATCCCGCAGTCCCCGGAGATCGGCGTCCGGCACCCAGGCTTCGCGCCGGATCCGGGTCGCCGGGACGAACACCCGGCCGTGGCGGGCGAGCGCGTCCCGGTACCCGGGCTCGGCGTTCGCGAGCACGTCGGCGGCGAACGGGTTGTCCGCCCCGACCACGATCCGGACGTCGGGCAGGTTCGAGTCGACGTCGAGGGCGCCGTAACGCCGGCCGCCGGGGCGGGTGCAGGTCGCCGTCACGCCCTTCGCGGCCAGTGCCGCGACCAGCGCCCGGAGCTCGGGCCCGGGTGTGCGGGGCTCGACCACTTCGGCGACGCCGATGGCGTGCGCGCTCCGGGTGCCGTCGTCGCGGATGAGCGTGACGCGGGCGGTCGCCGACAGCCCGGCCCAGGTGTGGGCCGGCGTGTCCAGCGTCCAGAGGTGTTCGGCCGCGTCCACGTCGGGGAAGCCGAACGACCGGCCGATCGCGCCGAAGCCGACCTCCGCCACCGGCAGGGCCCCGGGGACGGCGAAGTCGAAGCGGGCCCGCAGGAGCCGGTCCTGCCCGAGTGACCCGTCGACGTCGGCGTGGATGTCCACTCGGGACACTCCGCGCCACAGCGTCGTGCGCTGGGTGACCCGCAGCTCGTCGAGTGCCGTGGTCGCGACGAGCCGCTCCCCCAGCGGGCTGGTCTCGACGATCACCTCCGCCGCGCCCGGACCGTGACCGGGGCCCTTCGGCAGCAGGTGCCACGGGCCTTCGCCCCACACCGGGTGCTCGGCGTGCTCGTCCTGCACCACCAGCCCGGCGGCGAGACCGCCCTCCCGCAGCAGTTCGCGGCCGCTCCGCCGATCCTGGACGCGGCTGAGCGCACCGCCGCGCGCCGGGTCGGCTTCGACGGCGAAGACGTCGTTCTCGATCGTCGGCGGCCCCGGCCGGGGTGTCCACCCGGGCGGCACGGTGGCCGCGTCGAGGACGCGGTAGACGCGGTACCCGAGCGCGGGCACCGCCGTCGCCAGGAAGGTCAGCGTGACCTCGGCGAGTGAACCGTCGGGGTGCCGCACGACCGCGTCGGTGACGGCGGGGACCGGTCGGCCTTCCGGGTCCACCACCTGCGCGCCTTGGGCGGCACCCGGGGTCACCGTCACCGTCGTCACCGCGTCGCGGGCCCAGGACAGCGTGTTCAGCACGAAGACGGCCACGCCGTCCCCGGCCGTGTCGGCGTGCCGGGCCAGCTCGGTGATCGAGCCTTCGAGCACCTCCTCGCCCCGTTCGGCCGCTTCGCGCCAGCCGGTGAGCAGATCGAGGTAGACCTGGTCGGATTCGGTGCCGGTGATCGCGTCGTGGTGGGCGCCGTAGATCAGCTGCCGCCAGGCCTTGTCCAAGGCCTCGTGGGGGTAGCGCGCACCGAGCAGGGCGGCGAGGGTGGCCGCGCGCTCCCCGTCGAGCACCGCCACCTCCGCCGCGCGCTGGGCCTGCTTGGTGTCGATGTAGGAGACGTCCTTGCCGGTGTAGACCGGGTTCATGTCCCGGGTCTGCACGCTGATCGCCGTGCCCCGCGCCGCCGCGTCCGCGCGGACCGCGGCGAAGAACTCCCGGGGCAGGCCGACGACGAACCGGGGCCAGACGTACCGGGCGTTCCAGGCGCGGTGGATCTCGGTGCAGAAGCGCGAGGGGATGTTGTGGTCGTGCCCGACCGGCAGCAGCACGTTGCGCGTGGCGGCCACCTGCCGCAGCGTGCTGAACTGCCGGTAGGCCTCCGCCATCGCCTCTTCGAGCGTGTCCTGGCGCTCGATGCCCCACCCGGCGACGTAGTGGTCGGCCATGTACGCGGTCAGCAGCCCCCGCCCGCTCGGCGAGATCCATTCGAACTCCGACGGGAACTGCATCCGGCCGATGTCGCCGGTGTGCCGCTTCGCCCCGACGTGGTGCCAGGGACCGCGCGCCCAGGCACTCGACTCCAGGCCGGCGTCGGCCATCAGCCCGGGGTAGGCCGGGTCGTGGCCGAACACGTCGAGCATCCACGCCGAACGCGGGTCGCCGCCGAGGACGTCCCGCTGGTAGCCCACGCCGTAGACGGCGTTGCGGATCGTCGACTCCGGGTGGGTCAGGTTCGTGTTGGCCTCGTTGTAGTTGCCGCCGACCAGCTCGATCCGGCCGTCACGGAGGAACCGCGTCAGGTCCTGGCGGTCCCCCGGGAAGGTGTCCCAGTGCGGTTTGAGGTAGTCGACCTCGGCCAGGACGAACCGGTAGTCCTCGTCGTCACGGGCGGCTTCGAGGTGCGCGCGGACCAGGTCGAACGCCGACCGCTGGAACTGCATCCGCTTTTCCTGGGCCAGCGGCAGGTCCAGCCAGGTGTCGGTGAAGCCCGCCTGGGTGTTCCACCACACCGGGTCGTAGTGGAAGTGCGAAACCATCCACATCGTCCAGCCGGTTTCCGCGACGACGAGGTCCGCCTCCGCCGTGACGCGCTGCCCGGCCGACTCCGCGACCACGGTGACCCGGTGCGACGAGCCTTCGGGCGCCTGGAAGACCACGCCGACTTCCACGGTGACGCCGTCCGGGTGGACGTCGGCGAGCACCGGCTCGGGTGTGAACACCCGCTTGCCCTCGACGCGGATCCGCACCGGAGCCCGCGGCCCGCTCAGCGTCACTCGGACGACCTGGCGGGCCGCGGCGGCCGAGCCGACGAACAGATCGGTACCCCGCACGGCCGTGATGCGCACGCTTCTCCTACTTGGCGTTGGCGAGCGCCGCCTTGGCGTCGCTGAAGAACTGGGTCACGCCGGCCGCGATCGTCATCTTGCCGAAGGCGATCTGCTTGGCCGCCGAGTCGAGCGCGGTCTTGACGTCGCCGTAGCCCGGGGGCGCGGTGGGCGCGGCGGGCAGGCCGTCCTTGGCGACCTGCGCGGCCACGTACTCGCCGAAGTCCATGTCCGCCTTCTCGGGGGCGGTGGCGGTGGGCGCGAGGAGGTTTTTCGCCTTGTCCGACGGCGGCAGCCCGCGCTGCAGCTTCATCGTCTTGATCGCGTCGTCGTCGTTGAGGAAGAAGTTGATCAGCTTCGCCGCGCCCTCCGGGTTCTTGCTCTTCACCGGGATGCACAGCAGCACGCCGCCGGACGGCGCCTGGCCCGTCTTGCCGTTGGCGCGGGGCACGACGACCAGCTTCAGCTCGTGCTGGGTCAGCGGCTGCATCTGGGCCAGGCCCCAGCCGGTGGTCATCGCGATCTGGCCGGTGATGAACGGGTGGTTACCGGTCGCCGCGTCGGTGTTGCTCAGCAGCGTCGGCGGGCAGATCGCGCCGGCCTTGCGCAGGCCGTCCCAGAAGGTGAACCACTCGGTCAGGTCCTCGGGGCCGAACCCGAGGGTCTGGTCGGCGGTGTAGAGGTCCTTGCCGCGCTGGCGCAGCCACGGCTGCAGCGCGCCCGAGTCGTCCTTCGACGCGTCCAGCGCGCCGTACTTGTCCGGGCCCCACGCCTTGGAGATCTCCCCGGCGATGGTGCCGAAGTCCTGCCACGTCCAGTCGTCGGTCGGCGGCGTGATCTTCAGCTGGTCGAAGACCGTCTTGTCGTAGAGCACGGGCGCGTTTCCGGAGCCGGAGGGGACGCCGAAGGTCTTGCCCTTCACCGCGCCCGCCCCGCGCACCGGGGCGTAGAGGGTGTCCAGCCCGATCGTGCCGGGGACGTAGGTGCCCAGGTCGGTGAGCACGTTCCGGCCCGCGTAGGTGCTGACGAGCGCGGTGTCCATCTGGAAGAGGTCGGGCGGGTTGCCGCCGGCGAACTCCGTGTTCAGCTTGTCGAAGTACCCGTCGTAGCCGGAGTACTGGGTGGTGACGGCGATCCCGGTCTTGTCGGTGAAGATCTTCACCGCCTTCTGGTAGGCGTCGTTGCGGGCGTTGCCGCCCCACCAGCGGAAGGTCAGGGCGTTGTTCCCGCCGCCGGACCCGCTGGTGCTGGGCGGCGCGAAACCGCAGCCGGCGAGCGCGGCCGAGGCCACGCCCGCCCCGGCGATCCCGAGGAACCCCCTCCTGGACAGGTGCTGTGCCATGACTGTCTCACTTTCTGTCGGTGGAGTTTCGGGGTTCAGCCTTTGATCCCGGAGTTGGCCACGCCGTCGACCAGGCGCTTCTGGCAGACCAGGAACACCACGACGGTCGGCACGAGGGTGACGACCGACATCGCGAGCATTCCGCCGTAGCTGGAACCGCTCGCCCGGTCGATGAAGGAGTTGAGGCCCAGCGGGACCGTGTACCGGGATTTGTCGGACAGGTAGACCAGCTGGCGGAGGAAGTCGTTGAACGTCCAGATGAACGTCAGGACCCCGGTGGTCAGCAGGGCCGGACGCAGGAGCGGGAGGATCACCGAGAAGAAGACGCGGGCGTGCCCGGCGCCGTCGATGGCCGCCGCTTCGTCCAGTTCGCGGGGAATGCCCCGGATGAACTGCACCATCAGGAAGATGAAGAACGAGTCGAACGCGAGCAGCTGCGGCACCACCAGCGGCAGGAACGTGTTGACCCAGTTCAGCTTGTAGAAGATCGTGTACTGCGGGATCATCGTGGCCTGGAACGGCAGCATCAGCGTCCCGAGCATCAGCCCGAACCACAGCTTGCGGAAGGCGAAGTCGAGCCGGGCGAACGCGTACGCGGCCAGCGAGCAGGACACGATGTTGCCGATCACCACGCAGATCGCGATGGTCGCCGAGTTCGTGAGGTAGACGGTGAACGACGTCCCCGTCGCGGTCCAGCCGCTGAGGTAGTTCTCGAAGGTGAAGTGCCACGGGATCGGGTCGAGCGTGCTGAAGATCTGGTTCTCCGGCTTGAACGACGCCCCGACCAGCCACAGCAGGGGGTAGATCATCACGACGACCGCGGCGAGCAGCACCACGTGGGCGCGCCAGTGGGTCTTCGACGGCGCCTGCCTGATCTTGGTGACCATTTCGGTCCTTTCGGCCGTGGTGTGTTCAGTCCGCGTAGGTGACCCAGCGCCGCGAGGACGCGAAGTAGACCGCGGTGAAGAGGCCGATCACCACGAACAGGACCCACGCCATCGCCGAGGCGTAACCCATCTGCAAGCTGGTGAACCCCTTGCGGTAGAGGTAAAGCGTGTAGAGCATGGTCGAATCGATCGGTCCGCCCGAGCCGCCGCTGACCACGTACGCCGGGGTGAAGGTCTGGAACGCGTTGATCGTCTCCAGGACCAGGTTGAAGAAGATCACCGGGGACAGCATCGGCACGGTGATCCGGAAGAACACCCGGATCCGGCCGGCACCGTCCAGCTCCGCCGCCTCGTACAGCTCCTTCGGGATCTGCTTCAGCCCGGCGAGGAAGATCAGCATCGGGGTGCCGAACTGCCAGCCCGACAACAGGACCAGGGTCCACAGCGCGAACCGGGGGTCCCCGATCCAGTCCGCGCCGCGGATGCCGAAGAAGCCCAGCACCTGGTTCACCAGGCCCTGCTGGGAAAAGATCTGGCGCCACATCACCGACACCGCGACACTCGCCCCGAGCAGCGACGGCAGGTAGAAGACCGAACGGTAGAACCCCAGCGCGCGCAGGCCCCGGTTCAGCGCCGCGGCGACGAGGAGCGCGGCCACGAGCTTGAGCGGCACGGAGAAGACGACGTAGGTCAGGGTGACCTTGACCGACTGCAGGAACTTCTCGTCCTGCCACAGCGACAGGTAGTTCCGGAAGCCCACCCACTGCGGCGAGCTGAGCAGGTCGAACTTCGTCAGCGACAGGTACAGCGAGTACGCCATCGGCAGCAGGACGAACCCGAAGATCCCGAGGAACCACGGCGACAGGAAGGCGTAGGCCGCCCAGTTGTCCTTGTGCCGCTTCCGGCGGCGACGGACCGGCGCCCGTTTTGCCGTCGACGGGATCCCGGCCCCCGCTTCGACGGGGTGGGTTGCTGCTTCGACTGACGGCGACATCGGCTGCTCCCGGGACTCCAGCGTGGACCGGCAGCACAGCTGCCGTGGCACATCTTCCGACGCGCGCGGTTCCAGTGGTTCCGTCCCAGGGAGCTGGAAGCGCTTTCTCGGCACTCTAGGCAGCGGCCTCCACCGCTGTCAACGGCGGTTCGCCGCTCCTTCGCCGAGCACCGCGCGGATCCCCTGCTCCCTCGCCAGGTGCGCGGCGCCGAGCACGGTCGCGCGTGCACCCAGTTCGCTCACCACGACTTCGGCCGGCCAGCTCAGCCGGTCGACCGTGGCGACGACCCCGGGCAGGAGCAGCTTGTTGCGCCCCACCCCACCCCCCAGCACGACCAGACCGGGATCGACGACCGCGCAGATCGACGCGGCCAGGTTCCCGACGGCTTCGGCGTGTTCCGCGACGATCTCGAGCGCGACGGCGTCCCCCTTCTCCGCCAGGGCGAACAGCGCGGCGGCCGTCCGCGGTGCCGGATCCGGCCGCCCCGGCCAGCGACCGCGGGCGCGACGCAGCAGCGTGCGCGAACCGAGCCGCGCTTCCAGGGCGTCGCGGACCGGCGGCCGGTCGTCCGCCCACGGGTAAGCCAGCCGGGCGACCTCGCCCGCCGCGCCGTTCACCCCGCGCACGAGCCGCCGCCCCAGCACCACCCCCGCGCCGATCGCCACGCCGACCTGCAGGAACACGAAGCTGTCGTGGTCGCGGCCCGCTCCTTCGGCGAGTTCGGCGATGGCCGCGCAGTTGACGTTGTTCTCCGTGTGCACGGGCGCGCCGCCGGGCAGCCCGAGCGCGGCCACGGCGCCGGAGATCCGGGCCATGGTCGCCGGCTCGCCGCGACCGGGCGGGGAGACCACATCGGACACCGCGACCACCACCGCCCGAAGTGGACCGCGTGCGTTCCCGCGGCGCAGCACGGCCTGCACCATGGCGCCCGCGGAAGCGGGCCGCGAAGTCTGGTCTTCGTCGAGCAGGTCCCCGCCGAGCGTGGTCGCCCGCAGCGCCACCTGCGTCGACCCGCGGTCCACCGCCAGCACGTACCCAGCCCGGGGGCCCAGCCGGTAGACCGCCGCGGTCCGCCCGGTGGCCCCCGACGAGCTGCCGCTGCGCTCGGCGAGCGCGGCGGCCTCCAGTTCGGCCATCACCAGGGAGACCGTCGGTTTCGACAACCCGCAGGCCACCGCGAGCTGCGGCCGGGTGGCTTGACCGGCGGCCGCCAGCGCGGCGAAGACCTCGCCTGCCCGGTCACCGATGCCCGATTTCGCCATCTGCCCCTCCTTTCGCCGAAGTGAAACTGTCGAATGCGCCGCGCTGCCCGCGTGTCCGCGAGCCGGCCCGTTGACAACGTGCGGGTTCGTTTGTTTACTACCTAACCAAGTGCGGGTCCCAGCCGCATCATCGCTTTTCCGGCCCGCCAAGGGCAAGGTCCGGAAAGCGCTTTCCCGACCACGTCGACCGGTCCGGCGCCCAGGACGGCAGGGAGCTGCAAGCGGATGGATCCGATCCTGCTGCCGAGCCAGCACGCGAGCTCGCACGACCTGCCCGACGATCCCGCCCACCTCGACGCCGTCCTGGCCACCGCGGCGGCCGACGCGCTCGCCGCGCAGCAGCCGGACGGCAACTTCGAGGACCCCGCGGCCGACGACGACGTCGGGGACATGGGCCTCGGCGTGCTCTCCCTCCTCTGCCTGGCGTCGCGGCGCGGCGTGTCCGATGACCCGGCGCTCACCGGCGCGGTGCGCCGGGGCCTGGACTTCTTCCTGGCGCACCGGGTGTTCCGGACCGACAACCCGGGCGAGCCGTTCCTGCGCGTCCGCCACAGCGGCCTGCCGTACGCCCGGTACATGCCCGGCGACGGCGAACACCCGTTCGGCGACTGGCCGAGCACCGTGTGGGCGATGCTGCACGCGGTCAACGTCCTGGAACTCGGCGAAGGTCCGCTCACCGGCGAGCAGTACACCGAGGTGACCGAGCTGGCCCTCGGGTACTGGCGGTGGCTGACCGAAGCGAGCATGTTCAACCCCCAGCAAACGGGCAACCAGGCCCTCGGCGCGGTCGTCGCGGGCCTGATGCTCGGCCGCCACCTCGACAGTGTTTCCCGAAACCGCGAAGGCAATCGCGTCACCACGGCGGCCATGCGGCTCTACACCGACGTGCTCCGGCCGGCACGGGTGACCGACCGCGGCTTCGCGCTGCCGGCCGAGCACGGCGCCGGCCACGACCAGAACTACCTGCCGATCTCGCTGTCCTTCCTGGCCCAGGCCCACCGGGTCACGGCCGACCGGCTGTTCCTCGACGACGGCGCGGAGATCGCCCGCCACCTGGACTGCCGCCTTTCGGCACGCGGCTTCGACTACGGCGGCCCCCGCTACAGCGAGCAGCACTGCGGCGCCGAGGGCACCCTCGGCCTCCGCTACTTCAGCGCGCACCTCCGGACGGACCTGGGCCGTTACCTCGCCGACCGCCGTGTCCCCTATTACCCGGTGGCGAAGTCCGGCGCGCCGAGCGGGCACTTCGCGTTCACGACGGTGTGGCTGTACCAGGACGACCGCTCCTGGCACCGCGAGCCGTCGTTTCCGGTCGCGACGCCGTATTCGCTGCGCCACCGCGCCGCGTCCGTGTCCTGGACGGGCAGCCACACGCCGTACCTGATCGACGCCGGCGGCGTCGTGGTGATCGAGCCGGTCGTGGCGGGCCAGCACGGCATCGGCCCGGTCCTGGGCTACGAGGACGGCCCCCGGACGCTGCTCACCCGCCCGCTCGGCCCGCTCCGGGTCCGCGACGCCCGGGACGGCGATCTCGTCGCCCGGCTGGTGACGAAGGCGGTGGTCACCCGGGAGCAGGTGCTGCTGAGCGTCCAGCAGCTGTGCGTGACCGAGGAGCGGCGGACGACGCTGTTCGCGGTGGTCCCCGCGGACGGGTGCGGTTTCCTGGCCGGGCTGCCTTACGCCGAGCAAACGGAGGCGGGCCTGCGCCGGATCGTCACGGTGGCCGAGCCGGGCGGAGCGCCGTTCGCCCTGGACACCCCCGGCGCGGTGCTGCACACCGGCGGCACGCTGCACGCGGGCAACCTGGCCATCACGTCGGCGGCGGCGCTGCGGGTGGTCAACCCCCCGGCGGGCCGGACGAGCTTCACCAGCCCGGAGACGATCGGCCTGACCCAGGAGCAACTGGCGTTCTCCCTGGCCGACGATCCTCGCGGCTACGGGAACCCGGACGCGGGCTGGCACCGGGTGACCGACACGAACCACGTCCTGGCGGGCCCGCTGCCCGGCTCACCACCGGGCTCGGCGGTCTTCGCCGTCCGGTACGGGCCGCACGGCGACGGGCCGTTCGCCATCGGGGTCCGCGCCACGGCGGCCGGGCTGGTCATCGAGGCGCCGGGCTACTCCGTCGTCGTCGGCGATCCCGCGGGTGACGAGAACGGGGAGCCGATCCTGGAGCTGACCGCGCGTCCCCAGCCCGTCCGGGCTCTCCGCGATCGGCGCCGGTCCGCCGCGGTGGGCTGCCGGGAGGGCGGGGAGTCTGGCACGATCAGCCCGTGACCAGCAGCAGGCGGACGCGCGGACTCGCGCTCGCGGCCGCCCTCCTGCTGGTGCTCACCGCCTGCACCACCGGCTTCGGCGGGCTCACGCTGCGGATCGCCGCGGGCAACTCCGGGGGCGTCTACTACAAGCTCGCCCAGACCCTCGCCACCGCGTGGCAGACCGGCCTGGACATCGACCGGCCGCAGGTGCTGCAGACGCAGGGCTCGCCCGACAACGTCGCCAAGGTGCTCGCCGGCCAGGCCGAGATCGCCTTCGTCGCCGCCGACGTCGCCGCGGACCAGTACAAGACCCGCCCCGGCCTGGCCGCACTCGCCCGGATCCACGACGACTACCTGCACGTCGTGGTCCGCGCCGACTCCCCGATCCGGTCCGTGGTCCAGCTGACCGGCCACCGGATCGCGATCGGCACGCCGGCGTCCGGCGTCGAGTACATCGCCAGCAAGGTGCTGAAGGTGGCCGGCCTGGCCGACTCGGTCACCACGACCCCCCTCGGCCTCGCAGACTCCGTCGCGGCGCTGCTGAACGGCCGGGTCGACGCGGTCTTCTGGTCCGGCGGCCTGCCGACGCCGACGCTGGTGGACTACAACACCAAAGGCTCGCTCCGGCTGCTCGACATCGCCGACCTGATGCCGAAGATGCAGGCGATCAGCCCGGTCTACGGCACCGCGACCATCCCGGCGAGCACCTACAACCAGCTCCTGCCGGTGACCACGCTGGTGGTGCCGAACTTCCTGGTGGTCCCGAAATCCATGCGCGACGACGTCGCCGAGGCACTGGTCCGCGGCCTGTTCGACGCCCGCAGCCAGCTCGCGCTGGCCAACCCGGCAGCACTGTCGATCGACGTGCACCCGGGCATCGAGACCCAGCCGATCCCGCTGCACCCGGGCGCGCTCCGCTACTACCGGGCGCAGAAGACCTAGGCGACCGGGAACTCCATCGCGATCCGCAAGCCGCCGCCCTCCGGCAGGTCGAGCTCCAGCTCCCCGCCGGAGTGCGCGACGAGCTCGCTGACGATCGCCAAGCCCAGTCCCGACCCGGGCACGTTCTGGTGGGCCGGGCTGCGCCAGAACCGGTCCCGCGCGCGGTCGAGCTCGTCGGGCCGCAGCCCCGGCCCGTGGTCGCGCACCGACAGGCGCACCCGGTCGCCGTTGCGCTCGACCGCGATCCGGATCTCCGTGCCCGCTGCGGTGAACTTCAGCGCGTTGTCGAGCAGCGCGTCCAGGATCGTCTCGGCGCCGCGCGGTGGCATGCGCACCCGTGCGCCGTCCCCGGAGGTGTCGACGACCAGCCGCACGTCCCGCGCCTCGCCGACCACCGACCAGTCGGCGACCCGCTCGGCGACGGCCTCGTCCAGCACCACCGGGTCCAGCTCGCCGCCGGACGCCTCGGCGCGGGCCATCGTCAGCAGCCCGTCCAGGATCTGGTGCAGCCGCCCCGCGTCGACCCGCGCGGCGTCCAGGTCGGCGGCGGCCGGCTCGTCGACGACGCGGCCTTCGAGGTTGCCGAGCCGGATCTTCAGCGCCGTCAGCGGGTTGCGCAGCTGGTGGGAAGCGTCGGCGACGAACGCGCGCTGCGCGGCCAGCGCGCCCGACACGCTTTCGGCCATCCGATCGAAGGAACGGCCGAGCTGACGCAGCTCCGGCGGCCCGCCGCCCTCCCCCACCGGCTCGGCCTCGCGGCCCCCGATCACCGACGCCACCAGCGCGCCGGTCGCGTCGTCGAGCCGCTGCACCGGCCGCAGGATCCACCGGACCACCGGGACCGCCACGGCCAGCGCGAGCGTGAAGGCGAGGACGCCGCCCGCCGCGAGCAGCAGCCACCACCAGAGCACGTCGGCGCGCTCGGCGCCGGTGTCGGAGACGGTCAGCACCGCACCGTGCACCTCACCGTCCGCGAGCACCGGCTCGGCGAGCACCAGCGGCGTCGAATCCCACGGCATCAGCACGCCCGCGGGCTGGGACCGGCGCCCGGCGAGCGCCTCGCGGATCGGCCCGCTGATCCGGTCGGCCTTCAGGTCGATCCGCGCGGCGTACGGGCCGAGCGAGGAGGCGAACAGCTTGCCGTCCTGGTTGACGACCGCCACCCGGACGCCGTACACCTCGTTGTAGCGGTCCAGGTCGGGTTCGAGCAGCGACGACTTGTTGTCCAGCAGCGGCCGCTGGGCCAGCGACGCGAACCGGGCGGTGTCGGTGAGCCGGTCGAGGAACAGGTCCTGCTGCGCGCCGGCGGCGATGCTCCTGGCCAGCGGGATACCCAGGCCGAACACCAGCAACGCCACCAGCGTCAGCACGATGCCCTGCAGCCGGACGCGCACGCCTCAGCTCCGGGCGACCTGGCCGCCGAGCCGGTACCCGACCCCGCGGACCGTTTCGATGAGCGCCGGGCGGCCGAGCTTCGTCCGCAGCGTCGCGACGTGGACGTCCAGCGAACGGCTCTCCGCGGGGCCGCGGTGGCCCCACACCTCGGTGAGCACGTGCTCGCGCGAGCACACCGCGCCGCGGGCGCCCGCCACCAGCGCCAGCACCTGGAACTCCTTGCGCGACAACGCGACCGCCTTCCCGTCGACCAGCACTTCGTGCCGGGACAGGTCGACGCTGACGTCCCCGACCCGGATCACCACCGGTTCGGCGGTGGTGTGCTCGCCGCGGCGGCGGCGCACGGCCTCGACCCGGGCGAGCAGCTCCTCGACGTCGTAGGGCTTGACCAGGTAGTCGTCGGCGCCGGCGCGCAGGCCCTGGATCCGGTCGTCGACCTCGCCGCGCGCCGACACGACGATGATCGCGACGTCGCTGACCGCGCGGATCTGGCGGCAGAGCGTCACGCCGTCGATGTCGGGCAGGCCGAGGTCGAGCAGGATGACGTCCACCTCGTGCACGCGATCGAGGACGCCGGCTCCGGTGGCGAGCCGGGCGATCGCCAGGCCACGGCGGGTCAGCGCCGGGATGAGCGCACCCGCGACCCGGTCGTCGTCCTCCACCAGCAGCACCCGCACCCGTCCGCCTCCCATGGTGACCTGCTCCACCGGCCGGTAGCGCGAACTCTAGGACGTCCCGGCCGGGCCCGCACCGGCCACCCGGACGGTCACTCCCCGTGACCTCGCGGGGGACACCCGTCAAAAGGGACATCGATACTCAGTTGAAACCCTAAGTATTGCTCAAGCGGACTTGCCAGCCGGTGAAGCAACGGTAGGTTCTCGCCATCGCGTGGTGACCCATGCCCGATTTGCACGAACGACCCGGGAGGCCAGATGACCGCGGAGGTGGCGGCGCCGATGATCAAGGCGTCCGCCGTGAACAAGTACTTCGGCGACCTGCACGTGCTCAGGGAAATCACGCTCGAGGTGCCTCGCGGCCAGGTCGTCGTGGTGCTCGGCCCGTCGGGGTCGGGCAAGTCGACCCTGTGCCGGGCGATCAACCGGCTCGAGCCCATCAACTCGGGCGAGATCGCCGTCGACGGCGTCCCGCTGCCCGCCGAGGGCAAGGCCCTGGCCGCGCTGCGGGCCGACGTCGGCATGGTGTTCCAGTCGTTCAACCTGTTCGCGCACAAGACCATCGTCGAGAACGTCATGCTCGCTCCGGTGAAGGTCCGCAAGGTCGGCCAGGCCGAAGCCCGCAAGACGGCGATGGAACTGCTGGAGCGCGTCGGGATCGCCAACCAGGCCGACAAGTACCCGGCGCAGCTGTCCGGCGGCCAGCAGCAGCGCGTCGCCATCGCGCGGGCGCTGGCGATGCGGCCCAAGGTCATGCTGTTCGACGAGCCGACCTCGGCGCTGGACCCGGAGATGGTCCAGGAGGTCCTCGACGTGATGACGGGCCTGGCCAAGGACGGGATGACGATGCTCGTCGTCACCCACGAGATGGGCTTCGCCCGACGGGCAGCCGATCGGGTGATTTTCATGGCCGACGGCGAGATCGTCGAAGACACGACGCCGGAAGCGTTCTTCACCGCGCCCAAGAGCGAGCGCGCGAAGGACTTCCTCGGCAAGATCCTGACCCACTGAGAACAACGCCGAGAAACGTTCCGCGGCGCCGACGGCGCCCGGGTGACGACACACAGGAGAGATTCACATGAGGATCCGCACCCTCGCGGTGGGACTGCTCGCCGGTGGTCTGGCGCTGACCACGCTGACCGCCTGCGGCAAGGAAGGCACGCCGGCCACGCCGGGCTCGGGCGGCCAGACCGGCACGAACGCCCCCGCGGCGTTGTCCTACCCGGTCGCGACCGGCGTCGACCTGCCGGGTTCGCCGGTGTTCGCGAAGATGAAGTCGGCCGGCGCGCTGACCGTCGGCGCCAAGGACGACCAGCCGAACCTCGGCCTGAAGGACCCGACGACGGGCAAGTTCGGCGGCTTCGACATCGAGATCGCGAAGCTCGTCTCGGCCGGTCTCGGCTTCGACCCGGAGAAGATCACCTTCCGCACGGTCGACTCGGGTGCGCGTGAGCAGACGATCGCGAACGGCGACGTGAACTACTACGTCGGCACGTACTCGATCACCGACAAGCGCAAGGCGCTCGTCTCGTTCGCCGGCCCGTACTTCGTCGCGGGCCAGGACCTGCTCGTCCGCAAGGACGACAGCTCGATCACCGGCCCGGAGACCCTCAAGGGCAAGAAGGTCTGCTCGGTCACCGGCTCGACCCCGATCCAGAAGGTCCGCTCGCAGAACCTGACCGAGCCGAACAACATCGTCGAGTTCCAGAAGTACTCGCAGTGCGTCGAGAAGCTGCTGTCGAAGGACGTCGACGCGGTCACGACCGACGACGCGATCCTGAAGGGCTACGCCGCGCAGGACCCGGACAACCTGAAGGTCGTCGGCAAGACGTTCTCGACCGAGAAGTACGGCATCGGCCTCAACAAGGACGACAAGGTGCTGCGCGACAAGGTCAACGACATCCTGCAGAAGGCGATCGACGACGGCACGTGGAAGAAGATCTACGACGCCACCCTCGGCAAGTCGGGCTCGGAAGCCAAGGTCCCGACCCTCGAGAAGTACTGACGTTCGCGTGACGGCCGGTGGATCGGGATTCCCGGTCCACCGGCCTTCTCCATCCACCACCTGACCACCTCTGGCAAACGGACGCGGGGAAGGCTCCATGGACGTCCTGCTCAACAACCTGGACCTGTTCGGTCCGTTCTTCCTCACCACGATCGAACTGTTCCTGCTCTCGGCCGTCGGCGCCCTGGTCTGGGGCACGATCCTGGCCATGCTGCGGGTGAGCCCGGTCCCCGTCTTCCGCGCCGTCGGCACGGCGTACGTGACGATCGCCCGGAACACGCCGCTCACCCTGGTGTTCGCGTTCTTCGTGTTCGCGTACCCGCTGCTGGACATCGTCAAGCTCGACTACTTCCCGGCCGCGGTGACCGCCCTGACCGTGTACACCTCGGCGTTCATCTGCGAGGTCGTGCGCTCGGGCATCAACACCGTGCCGGTCGGCCAGGCCGAGGCGGGCCGGGCGCTGGGGCTGACCTTCACCCAGATCCTCGGCCAGGTCGTGCTGCCGCAGGCGCTGCGATCGGTCGTCCCGCCGCTGATCAGCACCCTGATCGCGCTGCTGAAGAACACCACCATCGCCGCCGGTTTCTCCGTCGCGGAGGCCGGCGCGATCCGCTCGTACCTGTCCGAACGCGGGGAGAACCAGCTGGTCGGCCTGCTGTGGGTCGCGCTCGGCTTCATCATCCTGGTCGCCGTGCTGTCGTTCGTCCAACGCAGCCTGGAGAAGCGCTGGAGCGTGGCCCGATGACCAACGTCCTGTTCGACGTCCCGGGGCCGAAGGCCCGGCTGCGCTACCGCACCTACGCGGTGCTCGGCGCGGTCGTGGTCCTCGCGTTCCTCGGCTACATCGGGTGGCGCTTCTACGACAGCGGCCAGTTCACCGCCCGCAAGTGGGAGTGGCTGCAGTACGCGCAGGTGCAGCGTGACCTGGCCAACGCGGTGCTGTCGACGCTGCAGGCGTTCGCCGCCGCGGCCGTGCTGGCGCTGATCTTCGGCGCGATCTTCGCGGCCGGCCGGTTGTCCGACCACGCCTGGATCCGCGGGATCGCCGGGTTCGTCGTCGAGTTCTTCCGCGCCATCCCGGCGCTGATCCTGATGTTCCTGTTCTACTTCGGCCTGCCGACCGCCGGCGTGCCGACGAGCCCGTTCCTCGGCGTGGTCCTCGGCCTGACGCTGTACAACGGCTCGGTGCTCGCCGAGGTCTTCCGCGCGGGCATCCAGTCGCTGCCGAAGGGCCAGAGTGAAGCCGCGTACGCGCTGGGCATGCGCAAGACGCAGGTGATGTTCCTGGTCCTGCTGCCGCAGGCGATCCGGGCGATGCTGCCGACGATCATCAGCCAGCTCGTCGTCCTGCTGAAGGACACCGCGCTCGGCTTCATCATCACCTACCAGGAGCTGCTGTACTACGCCCGCTACATCGGTTCGCAGGGCACGTTCGGGCGGCCGATCGTGCCGTCGACGATCGTGGCGACCGCCATCTACGTCGTGATGTGCCTGCTGCTGACGGCGCTGGCGACGTACCTGGAGCGGCGCAACCGGCGCAACAAGAAGGTCGTGGCCGTACCGCCCGCCGCGACCGACGAGCTCGTGGCCGCTTCGGCCTGAGTCACCCGTTCGAGGCCCCCGGGACGCGTCCCGGGGGCCTTGTCGTGTCCGGGGGTCTCCCCTAGCGTCGGGGGTATGGGTGTCGCACTGGTGACCGGCAGTTCACGCGGCTTGGGCCGGGTGATCGCCAGGAGGCTCGCCCGCGACGGGTTCGCCGTCGCGGTCAACGGCCTCCACGACGACGAGGGCCTGAAGACGGCCGCGGAAGGCATCCTCGCCGAAGGAGGCCGCGCCGCGGCGTTCGCCGCGGACGTGACCGACCGGCGTCAGGTCGGCGAGCTGGTCGACGCCGTCACGGCGCTGCTCGGCCCGATCGGGGTGCTGGTGCTCAACGCCACCGGTCCGCAGCCGGAAGCGCCGCTGGCGGCGGTGGACTGGCCGGAGCACCTGGCGCAGCTCGACTTCTTCGTGCGGTCGCCGGTGCTGCTCGGGCACGCGGTGCTGCCGGGGATGCGCGCCCGCGGCCACGGCCGCATCGTGCACGTCGACTCGGAGGTCGCCGACCGCCCGCCACCCGGCCGCTCCGCCTACGCGACGGCCAAGAGCGCGCAGATCGGCCTGTCCCGCGCGTGGGCGCGCGAACTGGCCCCGGACGGCATCACGGTCAACACGGTGGCCCCGGGGTTCATCCCGGTGGAGCGGCACGCGGACGTCCCGGCGGCCGAGCGGGAGGAGTACCGGGCTTCTGTCCCGGCGGGCCGCCTGGGCACCCCGGAGGACGTGGCCGCGGCGGTGAGCTTCTTCGCGTCGGAAGAGGCGGGGTTCGTCACGGGCCAGCGCCTCCTGGTCGACGGCGGCCGCGCGCTCGGTTAGGACGGTGCCAGGGCGAGGATCCCGTCCGTGTCGCGGGCGAGGAAGCCGCCGAACGGAACCAATTTTCCGGGCTCGAAATTCCGGCGGGCGATCTCGGGCTGCAGCACCATCAGTTCCGGTGTGATCGACACCGGCGTGGGGCCGCCGGTCACGATGTCGTCGAGGTCGGTGTCGAGCGAGGGGCCCCACCGGTCGACGACCAGCCCGATCGCGGACGGCCCGGTCGCCCGGAACTCGGCCAGCACCCGGCGGATCACCGTGTTTTCCCCCTTCCGCCAGATCGGGCCGCCGAAGCCGTCGAGGCCGTAGTCCTCGACGACCACGTCCGCGCCGACCCGGCTCAGCGTGCAGACGACGTCGGCGTCCTCGTCGTCGGTCATCCAGTACTGGAAGGTGAACTGCTTCTCCCCCAGCCCGGCCATGGCGGCCGGCAGGCTGTCCCGGTCCATCTCGACCTGCTCGCCGCAGGTCTCCCACTCGCCGCTGATCGCGGTGATCCGGCCGGTGCGGGGATGGCGCAGCACCATCCCCGCCGCCGCCAGCGAGTCCACTCGCCGGCGCGCCTGCTCCGGTGACCAGTCGCGCCGGTACAGCCGCACGAATCCGTCTGTCATGTCCTGCCTGCTTCGGGAAGAAGGGGATGGTGCCGTTCCGTTCGTCGGCCCGTCATCGGGCGGCCTTCCGCCGGGGGCGATGGAGCGCCGTCAGCACACCGAGGACCAGCACGAGGGCGAGCGTGAGCGCGACCCACATCGCGACGTGCAGGTGCAGCAGCCCGCCCGCGAACGCTCCCACGAGCATCGCCCCCACCGCGGCGACCTTCCGCAGCGGGTGCGAGCCCGGGCCGCCGGCGGCCTTCGAATCCGCCGCGAAGCCGGTCAGCGTCATGGTCAGGACCGTCGTCGTCAGGTCGGGTGCGCCGATGCGGCGGACCGCCGCGTTCTGCAGGCCCATCGCCAAGCCGAGCACGACGATCAGCAGCTCACCGCCCAGCCGCGTGGTGGCGCCCAGCGCCGCCGCCAGGACGACCGCTACCGCGATCAGCGCCGCCTGCACCGCGGTCGCCTGCCGCAGGGCGTCGTAGTCGTCTTCGCGCCGGGCGAGACGGCCGCCGGCCAAGGCGCCCGCCAGGAACGCGAGCACGGCGGTCAGCGACGCGAGCACCGACAGCGTCGTCTCCCCCGCCGCCGCGAAGCCGAGGAACACGACGTTGCCGGTCATGTTGGCCACGAACACCCGGCCGAGGCCGAGGAAGCTGACCGCGTCGACGATCCCGGTGACGACGGTCAGCGTCAGCAGCAGGGCGGCGAGGTGCCGCGGTTCCGGGTCAGCCATGCAGGCAGTCAACCACCGCGCGGGTGAGCGCGCGGTCCCCGAGCGCGTCCGTGCTGTCGACGAACTGGTCGATCGCCCCGATCGGGGCCCGCAGCGGCGAACCCGCGAGCAACGGCGTCACGAAGCGGCCGGCGTGGATCACCTGGAACGGCCGGTCGTGGTAGCCGCTGGTCCGCGGATCCACGGCCTCGGTGAGGCCCAGCTCGTTGTGCAGCTCGGCGACGCGCTCGTACGCCGCCCCGAGGTGCCGCTCGCGGTCCCGCCAGGCCGTCGACGCGAGGGCCCCGGTGAAGTGCGGAGCCAGCCCGGCGGCGACGGACAGCCGGGCGAAGGCGCTGCCGAGCCACTTGCTGTACGGCGGATAGCGGCGCGCCATGAGCAGGCACAGCCGCATCAGGTCCCGGACGAGCCGCGCGGCGACGACCGCCGACCCCAGTTCGTCCCCGGCTTCCCCGCAGCGGCCGACGAACGCTTCCTCCTGGCCGATGCGCTGCCATTGACACGCGAGGACGTACCGCCAGACGTCGTCCGGGTACCAGGCCACGTTCCGCCGCAGGGTTTCGAGACCGAGATCGTCGTGGAAGACCGCGCCGCCGGTGAACTCGGCGAAGATCTGGGTGGGGGTCGCGAGCCAGTCCGCGAGCGTCGGCCGCCGGGGGTCGAAGCCGAGCGCGCCGCGCATCCAGTCCCCAAGCGCCGCGACGACGACGCCGTGGTCGGGACGGCCGGTCGTCGGAGCGAGGTGCCGGGTGCCCTCCTCGTCGGTGACGAAATGCGTCGGATACCCGAGGAACGTGCGGGGCAGGTGGTCGGCGAGGATCCCGGGGATCCGTTCGCCGCGGTCGTCGGCGAACAGCAGCAGCCGCGGTCCCCAGTTGTGGTCGGTGGAGCGCGGCGAGTCGAAGCCCAGTACTTCGGAGCCGTAGCCGACGAGCGCGGCGGTGTACCGGAGGCGGGGAAGCTCGCGGCGCAGGATCGGCCGGACCGCTTCGGCGTGGAAGCGCCGGGCCAGTTCGATTCCGGGGACGAATTCCATAGGCTCGTATTGTGCCGGGCGAAAGCGCGAAGCGCACTTCATTATGCGAAGCTGCTTCGTAGCGCTTCGCGGACGGATTCCGTTGTCACACAGGCAGAACAGCGACCTCCTTGCGGTGAATCCGTGCGCGGCATGCCCCGTTTTGTCGGAGCTCCCCTCTACCGTGCGGAGCATGACCGAAAGAAGCACGGTGCGCACGCGGGAAATGGCCTTCGAGCTCAAGAGCCAGCGCGAGCTGAAACGGATGACCCTCCGCGAGGTGGCCCGCCGCGCGGACTGGTCGGCGTCGAAGGTGTCGGCCTGGGAGAACGGCCGCCGCATCTCGCCGGTCGACGCGGCGATCTACCTCGCCCACTGCGGCACCAAGGCAGGCGAACGCGCGCGGCTCCTCGAACTGACCCAGCCGCCCGGCGACCTGTACTGGGTGCGGCCCTACTTCGACAAGCTCGTCGATCCGATGAAATCGCTCATCATCCAGGAGAACCTCGCCGACACGATCATCTCGCACAGCCCGACAGCCATCCCCGGCATGCTGCAGACCGAAGACTACGTCACCGAGCTGCACGAACTGACCGGGCGCTACACCGCGGACCGCCTCAAAATCCTCGTGCAGGCACGGATCGACCGGCAGCAGCTCCTGCAGCGGCGGAATCCGCCGCGCTGCCAGTACTTCATCTACGAGCACAGCCTGCGGACCGTCGTCGGTGGTCCGGCGCTGATGCACGAGCAGCTGCAATACCTGTTGCTGTCGACCAACCTGCCGCACTGCACCATCCGGATCCTGCCGGCGTCCGCGCTCCCCTACCACCTCGTGGGCAGCCGGTTCACCGTCATGGAGTTTCCCGAACACCCGCCGGTCGTCTACGAGGAAACCTATGCGGCCGGCCTGTTCATCGACGATCGGGTCGCGGTCGAGGCGTTCTACGTCCTCGCCACGCGGCTGGAACAAGCCGCTCTTTCCGAGCGACAATCCAGGGAACTGCTCATCCGGCTGGCGGATGAGTTCGAACACATGAAGGAGTAACCGATGGCAAGCGAACTGATGTGGTTCAAGAGCAGTCACAGCGATGCCGACACCGAACACAGCACCTGCGTCGAAGTTGCGCTCGACACCGGGATCACCGCGGTCCGCGACTCGAAGGCGCCCGCTGCCGGGCACCTGACCGTCCCCCACCCCGCGTGGGGCGCACTGCTCAGCTCGCTGCGCTGACGCGTCTCCCGTCGTGCCAGACCGCCCGGATCCGCCCGGGCAGGTCTGTCACGTCGAGGTCCGTGCCGTCCAGCAGCACCAGGTCGGCACGCAAGCCGGGTTCGATGCGGCCGCGGTCGTCGTCGAGGCGGAGCAGACGAGCCGCTTCGGAGGTGGCCGCCTTCAGGGCGGCCGCCTCGCCGAGCACCGCGGCCAGCAGCCGCAGCTCGGTCGTCAAGTCGACATGGGGCCGCGGGGCGAGGTCCGAACCCGCGGCGATGCGGATCCCCGCTTCCATCGCGAGGCGAAGCGAACGGCGGTGTGTCGCGGCGAACTCGCTGTCGCTGATCGGCGAGAGCGTCGGCACGTACCAGGCGTTCTCCAGCGCGGCCACGGCGTCGTCGTCGAGGAACGTGCCGTGCTCGATGCTGCGCGCCCCGGCACGGGCGGCCGAGACGACCGCGGCGGACGTGTGTGCGTGGGCCAGTACGTCCCGGCCGCAGCGGCGGGCCTCGTCGACCAGCGCGGCGAGCTCGTCGTCGGCCGGGCGGACATCGGTCCCCTCGCGCACCGCCCACATGGCCCCGTCGGCACCAACCTTGATCCAGTCGGCACCCGCGCGCACCATCCGGCGGACAGCCGCGCGCGCCGCGTCCGGCCCGTCGAACAGCGGGTCCGGCAGCGCCGGGTCACCGAAGGTGTCAACGGTGCCCGCGGGCGGCTCCCAGCTGTCGCCGAGCCCGCCGGTCGGGCTCAGCTGACGCAGGCTGATCAGCAGATCGGGCCCGGTGATCCAGCCTTCGCGCAGGGCGTGCTTGAACCCGGCGTCGGCACCCCAGGCGTCCCGGACGGTGGTGATCCCGCGCGCCAGCAGGCCGCGCAACACCGGCACGGCTTCGAGGATCCGCGTGCTGCGCGGCAACAGCTCCGGCCGCGGAAAGGCAACGTGCACATGACAGTCGACGAGCCCGGGGATCAGCAGCCCACCCGAGCAGTCGACCCGCTCACCATCGAGACCCGGACCCACTTCGGCGATCCGGTCACCCTCCAGCCGGACGTCCGCGCGGGCGGTCTCCCCGGTTTCGGGGTCGAAGACCCGCGCCCCGGCGAGCACCGTCACCGGAGGTCCTTGCGGTAGATGCGGAAGTCGCACGGCGTGGCCAGCGACGGCACGAGGTGCGGGTAGTCCTCGGCGAGGTCGGCGTGGTGCGTCACGCGGTAGCCGAGCCGTCCGTACCACTCCGCCAGGAACTGCTTCGACGGATGCGTCCACGTCCGCGGCACGAGCAGTTCGAGCTGCACCTCCCGGCACCCCGCGTCCCGGCTCACTCGCTCGGCGAACCGCACGAGCGCCCGTCCGATGCCGAGCCCCCGGCGCGCCGGATCGGCGGCGAGCATGCCGAACTCCCCGGTCGCCTCGTCGAGCCGCCGGATCCGCACCGACCCGGCGACATCCCCGGCCACGAAAGCGACGGCGATCTCCCCGGCCGTCACGAATCCGGCCACTTCGTCCGCGGAGGTGCGGTCGGCGTTCCCCTGCCACAGCCCTTTCTCGGACTCGGCGTAGACCTGGTTGACCAACCCGGTCACCCGCTCGATCACCGCGGCTCCGGCGGACGGCGGCAGCACCTCGATCTCCATGCCCCCACCATGCCAGGTCAGGGCCCGGCAAAGTCGCGGTCCGCGGGCGTGGCTGGCGAATTCAAGCCCTCGCGTGCGACCGAACCACCGCCCGCAGCAGCCAACTCACCGCCCGGACCGGCCAACTCACCACCCCGGGACGCCAACACGTCCGCGTTCCCGGCGAGTTGGCTGCTGCGGGCGGCGAGTTGGCTTCAGCGGCCAGCGGCAAGTCGCGCGGATTCGCCGACTTGCGCCATACCCCCACCATGCCAGGTGGGGGACCTCACTTGTCCCGGCGGAAGAGCTTGTTGCCCAGCCACACGATCGGGTCGTACTTGCGGTCCGCGACGCGCTCCTTCATCGGGATCAGCGCGTTGTCGGTGATGTGGATGCCTTCCGGGCAGACCTCGCTGCAGCACTTGGTGATGTTGCAGTACCCGAGGCCGTGCTCGTCCTGCGCCGCGTCCCGGCGGTCCGCGACGTCGAGCGGGTGCATCTCCAGTTCGGCGATGCGCATCAGGTACCGCGGCCCGGCGAAGGCCTCCTTGTTCTCCTCGTGGTCCCGCACCACGTGGCAGGTGTTCTGGCACAGGAAGCACTCGATGCACTTGCGGAACTCCTGCGAGCGCTCGACGTCCACCTGCTGCATCCGGTACTCGCCCGGCTTCAGGTCCGCCGGCGGGGTGAACGACGGGATCTCCCGCGCCTTCGTGTAGTTGAACGACACGTCGGTGACGAGGTCGCGGATCACCGGGAACGTCCGCATCGGCGTCACGGTGATCACTTCTTCCTCGGTGAACGTCGACATCCGCGTCATGCACAGCAGCCGCGGGCGGCCGTTGATCTCCGCCGAACACGAGCCGCACTTGCCGGCCTTGCAGTTCCACCGCACGGCGAGGTCCGACGCCTGCGTGGCCTGCAGCCGGTGGATGATGTCGAGGACGACCTCGCCCTCGTTCACCTCCACGGTGAAGTCCTGCAGCTCGCCGCCGGTGTCGTCGCCGCGCCAGACGCGGAAACTCGCCTTGTAGGTCATGCCTTGCTCCCGGGGTGCGCCTCGAGCTCGCCGTCGGTGTAGTACTTCCCGAGTTCGCCGAACTCGAACAGCTCCAGCAGGTCCTGCCGCAGCGGCACCTGCTCCTTCACCGTCACGTCGATGTCCGGCACCACCGGGTTCTCACCCGGCGACGACGCGCACACGAGGAGCTTGTGGCGCCACTCGGCGTCCAGCCCCGGGAAGTCGTCCCGCGTGTGCCCGCCGCGGCTCTCGGTCCGCATCAGCGCCGCCTTCGCGACGCATTCGCTGACCATCAGCATGTTGCGCAGGTCGATCGCGAGGTGCCAGCCGGGGTTGAACTGCCGGTGCCCTTCCACGGTGACGCGCAGGATCCGCTGCCGCAGCTCGCCCAGCTTCACCAGCGCCTGCTCGACCTCCTCGGCCTTGCGGATGATGCCGACCAGGTCGTTCATCGACTGCTGCAGCTCGGTGTGCAGGGTGTACGGGTTCTCCCCGGAGCCGTCGGCGGGCGGGTCGAACGGCGCCAGCGCCATCTTCGCCGCAGCGTCCACATCGGACTCGTCGACGGCGGGCCTGCCGTCGAGGCCGTGCACGTACTCGGCCGCGCCGAGCCCGGCGCGGCGGCCGAACACCAGCAGGTCGGACAGCGAGTTGCCGCCGAGCCGGTTGGACCCGTGCATGCCGCCCGAGCACTCGCCGGCCGCGAACAGGCCGGGCACGCTCGCCGCGGCCGTGTCCGGGTCGACCTCGATACCACCCATGACGTAGTGGCAGGTCGGGCCGACCTCCATCGGCTCCGCCGTGATGTCGACGTCCGCCAGCTCCTTGAACTGGTGGTACATCGACGGCAGCCGCTTGCGGATCTCCTCGGCCGGCAGCCGGCTGGCGATGTCGAGGAAGACGCCGCCGTGCGGGGAGCCGCGACCCTCCTTGACCTCGGAGTTGATCGCGCGGGCCACCTCGTCGCGGGGCAGCAGGTCCGGCGTGCGCCGGTTGCTCTCCTGGTCGGAGTACCAGCGGTCGGCTTCCTCTTCGCTTTCGGCGTACTGGCCCTTGAACACGTCGGGCACGTACTCGAACATGAACCGCTTGCCGTCGGAGTTCTTGAGCACGCCGCCGTCGCCGCGCACGCCCTCGGTGACGAGGATGCCCTTGACGCTCGGCGGCCAGACCATCCCGGTCGGGTGGAACTGGACGAATTCCATGTTGATCAGCTTCGCGCCCGCCCGCAGGGCCAGGGCGTGGCCGTCCCCGGTGTACTCCCACGAGTTCGACGTCACCTTGAACGACTTGCCGATGCCGCCGGTGGCGAGCACGACCGCGGGCGCCTCGAACAGGACGAACCGCCCGCTCTCGCGCCAGTAGCCGAACGCGCCGGCGATCTTCCCGTCGGTGGTGAGCAGCTCGGTGACCGTGCACTCGGCGAAGACCTTGATCTTCGCCTCGTAGTCCCCGGTCTCGGCGAAGTCCTCCTGCTGCAGCGAGACGATCTTCTGCTGCATCGTGCGGATGAGCTCGAGGCCGGTGCGGTCACCGACGTGCGCCAGCCGCGGGTAGGTGTGCCCGCCGAAGTTGCGCTGGCTGATCCGGCCGTCGGCGGTGCGGTCGAACAGCGCGCCGTACGTCTCGAGCTCCCAGACGCGGTCCGGCGCCTCCTTGGCGTGCAGTTCGGCCATCCGCCAGTTGTTGAGGAACTTCCCGCCGCGCATGGTGTCGCGGAAGTGGACCTGCCAGTTGTCGTTCGAGTTCGCGTTGCCCATCGAGGCCGCGCACCCGCCCTCGGCCATCACCGTGTGCGCCTTGCCGAACAGGGACTTGCACACGACAGCGACGCGGAAGCCGCGTTCGCGGGCTTCGATCACGGCGCGCAGACCGGCGCCTCCGGCACCGATCACCACCACGTCGTAGCTGTGCCGTTCGACCTCGGTCATAAAAGAATTCCACCTCGGAGCTGGGGGACGTCGTTGTGGGGAGCGGGAAAGGCTAGTTCACGAATCTCAGGTCCGCGATCGCGCCACTGGCCACGAGCATGACGTAGAAGTCGGTCAGCACCAGCGTGCCGAGCGTCGTCCAGGCCAGCGTCATGTGGCGGGTGTTGAGCTTCGTGACCTGCGTCCAGATCCAGTAGCGCACCGGGTGCTTGGAGAAGTGCTTCAGCCTGCCACCGGTCACGTGCCGGCAGGAGTGGCAGGAAAGCGTGTAGGCCCAGAGCAGGATCACGTTGGCGAGCAGGATGATGTTGCCCAGCCCGAAGCCGAAACCGCCGGTCTTGCCGTGGAACGCCGTGATCGCGTCGTAGGTGTTGACCAGCGAGACGATCAGCGCCACGTAGAAGAAGTAGCGGTGGACGTTCTGGATGATCAGCGGCAGCCGCGTCTCGCCGGTGTACTTGGCGTGCGGTTCCGCGACGGCGCAGGCGGGCGGGGAGAACCACACCGAGCGGTAGTAGGCCTTGCGGTAGTAGTAGCAGGTCAGGCGGAACCCGAGCAGGAACGGCAGGACCACGAAGCCGAGCGGGATGAACCCGGGCAGGTCGCCGAACCAGTGGCCGAAGTGGCTCGAGCCCTCGACGCAGGAAGTGGACAGGCACGGCGAATAGAACGGCGTCAGGTAGTGGTAGTCGGGCACCCAGTACGCGGTGCGCACGAACGACCGGACCGTCGCGTAGATGATGAACGCCGACAGTCCCAGCACGGTCAGCAGCGGCTGGAGCCACCACCGGTCCGTGCGGAGGGTGCGCTCGGCGATCCTGGCCCGTTTCGGGGCCCGGACGCCGGTGCCGACGCCGTTGTCAGCGGGAGCGCTCACCGCTGGTCGCGCTTGTAGCCGCCGACGCCTTCGTCATCGGCGCCGTGCCAGAGCGCCGGGTCGTAGGGGGTGTCGGGGACGGGGACGCGCTCCGCGGCCTTCGCCTGGGCGGGCACCGCGAGGGGCACGCCGTCGAGGTCCGCGGTGTCGATGTCGAGGCGCTCGACGTCGTTGGCGAGCCGGCGCACGGCCGACGCGTCGCCGTAGCGGGAGCGCAGTGCGCCGACGCACTGCCGGAGCTGGCCGATGGTTCGCCGCAGCTCGGCGATTTCGGAGGTGGACATCATGCCTCCCGGGGCGGGGTGGGGCTGCAGGGAACCGGGCCGGGCGGTGCTCGCCCCGGTACGGCTTTGCCGCGCGTCGTGCAGTGTGACAACTAGCACACTAACGGTTCCGGGGGTGATCGGGGTCACGCGGGTCGATCTTCTGAATCGATTTTGATTCGGCGTTTTGCCGAGGTACTGTGGCCAGTGTCACGACCCAGAGGCGCCAGCGCTGCCGTCCCGCGGACCACCCCACCCCAGTGATCCGGAGCCGGACATGAGCCAGCCCACCCCACCGCTGCATCCTGTCATCGCCGAAGTCACCGCCCGCATCGCGGCTCGCAGTGCCGCGACCCGCACCGCCCACCTCGACCGCACGGCCGCCGCGCACGCCGAAGGCCCGGTCCGCCGCAGCCTCGCCTGCAGCAACCTCGCCCACGGTTTCGCCGCCATGGACGGCGTCGACAAGGAAGCACTGCGGGCCGCGCGCGCCCCCGGCGTCGCGATCGTGTCGTCCTACAACGACATGCTTTCGGCGCACCAGCCGATGCAGGAGTACCCGGCGTGGCTGAAGAAGTCGGTGCGCGCGGCGGGCGGAGTCGCGCAGTTCGCCGGCGGCGTCCCGGCCATGTGCGACGGCATCACGCAGGGCCGCGCGGGGATGGAGCTGTCGCTGTTCAGCCGCGAAGTCATCGCTATGTCGACGGCGATCGCGCTGTCGCACGACATGTTCGACGCCTCGCTGCTGCTCGGCGTCTGCGACAAGATCGTGCCCGGCCTGCTGATCGGCGCCCTGTCGTTCGGCCACCTCCCGGCGATTCTGGTGCCGGCGGGTCCGATGAACTCCGGGCTGCCGAACAAGGAGAAGGCCCGCGTCCGCCAGCTGTACGCCGAAGGCCTCGCGACCCGCGAAGACCTCCTCGACGCCGAAGCGGCGTCCTACCACTCGGCCGGCACCTGCACGTTCTACGGCACCGCCAACTCGAACCAGATGGTCGTCGAGGTGATGGGCCTACACCTGCCGGGCGCGAGCTTCGTCCAGCCGGGTTCGGCGCTGAGGCGCGCGCTGACCGAAGAGGCCGGCCGGCGGATCGTCGCCATCTCGCGCGGCGAGGAGTACACGCCGGTCTCGCGGATCCTCGACGAGAAGGCGTTCGTCAACGGCGTCGTCGCGCTGCTGGCCACGGGCGGCTCGACCAACCACACGATGCACCTGGTCGCCATCGCGGCGGCCGCGGGCATCCAGCTGACCTGGGACGACTTCTCCGCCCTCTCGGCGGTCGTGCCGCTGCTGGCGCGGGTCTACCCGAACGGCAGCGCCGACATCAACCACTTCCACGCCGCCGGCGGCATCCAGTTCCTGGTCGGCACGCTGCTCGACGCCGGGTTGCTGCACGAAGACGTCCACACGGTGGCCGGGTTCGGGCTGCACCGCTACCGCGCCGAGCCGATCCTGTCCGACGGCGAGCTGGTCTGGCGGGACGTGCCCACCCGCAGTCTCGACGAAGACGTCCTGCGCCCGGCGTGGCGGCCGTTCGCCGCGGACGGCGGGCTGCGGATGGTCGAGGGCAACCTCGGCCGCGCAGTGGTCAAGGTGTCCGCGGTGGCGCCCGAGCACCGCGTCGTCCAGGCCCCGGCGCGGGTGTTCACCACGCAGGAGGGCTTCACGGCCGCGTTCGAGGACGGCGAGCTGGACCGCGACGTCGTCGTGGTGATCCGGCAGCAGGGCCCGCAGGCCAACGGCATGCCGGAGCTGCACGGCCTGACCCCGGCGCTGGGCGTGCTGATGGACCGAGGACACGCGGTGGCGCTGCTCACCGACGGCCGCATGTCGGGCGCGTCGGGCAAGATCCCGGCCGCGATCCAGGTGACACCGGAGGCGGCCGCGGGCGGCCTGATCGCCCGCGTCGCGGACGGCGACGTCATCCGGCTCGACGCTTCCGCGGGCTCGCTCGACGTGCTGGTCGGTGACGAAGAACTCGCCCGGCGTGAACTTGTGGACTCACCGCCGTCCGAAGCATCCTGGACCGGCACCGGCCGAGAGCTGTTCGCCGCGTTGCGCCGTGCCGTCGGCCCCGCCGACCAGGGCGCATCCGTGTTCGGCGGCCTTACGCCGGAGCACTTCGGAACGCCCGCTTTCGCAACCCAGGAGGTCGGTCAGTGACCACCGGTCAGGACCTGCTCGAGCTGTCCCCCGTGATGCCCGTCGTGGTGATCGACGACGCCGACGACGCGGTGCCCACGGCCCGGGCCCTGCTCGCCGGCGGGATCGGGGTCATCGAGCTGACCCTGCGCACCCCGGCGGCGTTGTCGGCGATCGAGCGCGTCGCCACCGAGGTGCCGGACATCGTCATCGGGGCGGGCACCGTCACCTCGCCGGACCAGGCGAAGCAGGCGGCCGACGCGGGTGCGAAGTTCCTCGTGACACCGGGCTGCACCGACGCGATCGTCGACGCGTGCTTCGAGTCCGGGCTGCCGTTCCTGCCCGGCGCGAGCACCGTCTCGGAAGCACTGCGGCTGGCCGAACGCGGGCTGTCGGCACTGAAGTTCTTCCCGGCGGAGGCGTCCGGCGGCGTCGCGTACCTGAAGTCGATCGCGGGTCCGTTGCCGTCGCTGAAGTTCTGCCCCACCGGCGGGATCACCGTGGCCTCGGCGCCTTCGTACCTGGCGCTGCCGAACGTCGGCTGCATCGGCGGCTCGTGGCTGACCCCGAAGTCCGCGCTCGCGGCCCGGGATTTCGCCGCGATCGAGAAGCTGGCCGCGGAAGCCGCGACGTTGTAGCGGAGATCACTCCACGCCGTTGCCGCACCCGAACGGCGGAAGGCGCGTCCGCATTCCGGGAGCACCGTTCCAAGGCGCTGGAACGGTGCTCCGAGCGGGTGTGGCGCCGGTCATGAAACCCGCGGGGTCCCACTGAATGGCCCATCCAGCACTCTGGTGGGTTATTTACCGGCCTGTTATCGTTCCTCTTCGCTATTCCAGCGAGGAGAATCCGTGTCCCTGACCAGTGTGGTCGCGCCCAGTCCTGCCCCCGAGACCGTTGCCGCGCTCGTCGGCGAACGCCTTTCCCTGTCCGCACTTCACCAGCTGGGCGGCACACTCGGCGGCTATTCCTTCGTCAAGGTCGTCGTCGACCGCGAGCAGGCGATGATCCACTTTCTCAACGCCGCGCGGCATTCCTTTCACGCGATCTATATCGGCGAAGAGATCCTCGGCGTCGGCGAAGAACGCGTGCGCGCCGAGATCGACTCGTACAACGAGACCTTCTACCACGCGCCGGATCGCCGGTTCCTGCTCGGCATTCTCGCGCTGCACCCGCAGATGCTTTCGCTGGAGACGGTCGAGGTCGACACCATGCCGGCCGCGCTGATCCGGGAGTTCCACGCCTTCGTCGCGCAGTACGTCGACCCGTCGCTGCCGCTGGTGTTCAAACCGGCCAACCAGCGGCAGGAGCGGATCGTCCGGGAGATCCCGGCGAGTGAACTGCCCCGCGTCTTCGCGCACGAGCTGTTCTCCACGGCGCCGTTCGTCGCGCTGAACCCGGGCACGGTCACCGGGCGCCTGCGCGCGTTCCGCACCGAGGCCGAGTACCGGGCCGCCACGCTGGACTGGACCGACATCATCGTGCTGGACCGCGTGCCCGACGACATCCCGCGGCTCTCGGGGATCGTCAACGCCCGGCACACGACACCGTTGTCGCACACCAACGTCCTCGCCACCGGCTGGCAGATCCCGAACGCCGTCCAGCTCGGCGCCCTCGCCGAGATCGAGCGCCGCGGGCTCGACGGGAAGTGGGTCGAGTACACAGTGGACGCCCAGGCGTCGTCGATCTCCCTGCGGGAGGTCGACGAGCCGGCCGAGGCGGCGCCCCGGCCGGGCTGGTACGCCCAGCGCGCCACACTGGAGGAGCCCGAGGCCGACCACAGTCCGATCGTGGATCTCGCGCGGCTGCGCGCGTCCGACCGGCACCGCTACGGCACCAAGGCGGCCAACCTCGGCGAGCTGCACCACGTCCTGGCCTGCGGTTCGCAGCGGCTGCTCGGCTTCTACCAGGTGCCGCGCCCGCCGCGGGACAACCTGCTGCCGTACCTGGCCCGGCTGCTGGACGCGCCGGACGGCGCGGATCTCGGTGCCGCGGCCCGGCGGCTGCTCGACGACCGCGTCCGCGTGCCGCGGGGCATCGCGCTGCCGTTTTCGCTGCAACGGCGGTTCCTGGAGTCGTCGCCGCGGATCCAGCAGGCCATCGGGAAGCTCAAGATGGCCCTGGAGCTGGACGCGCGGGAGATCGAACCGCTGTGCGTCGAGCTGCAGAGCCTGATCCGTTCGGCACGCATGCCGGGCACGCTCGCCGGCGAAATCGATTCCGCGCTCGTTTCGCAGCTGGCCGGCGTGCGGGCGTTCGTCGTCCGCAGTTCGTCGAACGCCGAAGACCTCGCCGGGTTCTCGGCCGCCGGGATCTACGAGTCGCGCAACCACGTCACCACGGCCGAGCGGATCTTCGCCAGTGTCAAGGAAGTCTGGGCGTCGCTGGTGTCCGTGCGCAGCGTCCGGCTGCGGCAGCAGGCCGGGATCTCCCTCGACGAGTGCTACATGGGTGTGGTGATCCAGGAACAGGTCGCGGCCGACTTCGGTGGCGTGCTGGTGACGACGAACCCGATGAACCGCGCGGACTTCCGCACGGTGTACGTCAACGTGTCGCCTCGCGTGACGGACGTCGTCGACGGTTCGGCCCTGCCGATGCAGTACCTGTACTCGACGGTCGAGGGTGGTGGCCGCACGGTGTCCCTGGGCGACGCGCCCGCGGACCTCGACGAGGCCGCGCACGCGCAACTGCAGCGGCTCGCCGTCGCCGGTCGCCTGTTGCAGGGCCACTTCTCGCCCGACTACACCTTCGATTCGCCGGTGGACATCGAGTGGCTCGCCGACGGCGAGCACCTCCACCTCGTGCAGCTGCGCCCTTATTCGGCCTGACCTCCCGGGAGACACGACCATGCTGGGCCTTCGCCTGCCCGCGAAACCCGCCGTTCAGCGCGCCGTCCGGCTGACCTACGGGTTCCAGTTCTTCTTCGGCCTGCTGCTGTGGGTGCCGATCTTCTACTCCTACCAGAAGCTCGTCGGCCTGTCCGACGGCGAGATCTTCGGCATCCAGAGCATCTACTACGTCGTGTTCTGCCTGCTGGAGATCCCGACCGGGATGATCGCCGACCGCTTCGACTACCGCACCTCGCTGGCGGCGGGCGCCGGCGTGCTGGTGGCGGCGAACCTGGTGCCGGTGTTCCTGGGCTCGTACACGGGGTTCCTGGTGCACTTCGTCTTGATCGCGCTGGCGCGCTCGCTGGTGTCCGGCGCGCAGAGCGCGTACCTGTACGAGTACCTGCACGCGTCCGGCTCGGGCGAGCACTACCTTCGCGTGGAAGGCGTCGGCCGCGCGTACAGCCTGGTCGGCAAGATCGTGTTCTGGCCGGTGATCGGCCTGCTGATGACGTGGAACCTCCCTTCCCCGTACTGGCTGACGGCGCTCAACGCGGGTATCGCGCTCGTGTTCGCCTGCAAGCTCCCCCCGATTCCCGGCGGCCGCCGGGTGACAGGCAAGACGGCGTCACTGCTCGCGGGAGTCGGCGGCGCGGTGTCGGCGCTGCGCTCGTCCCGGTGGCTGGCGCTGCTGATGGTGCAGGGCATCGCGATGTTCACGCTGGTGCGGATCTGCCAGGTGAACCTGTTCCAGCCGATCCTGGCGTCGAAGTCGCTGTCGGTGAACTGGTACGGCGCCGTCCTGGCCGCGATGACGGTCTTCGAGGCGCTGGGCGCGGCCCGCCCCCACCGGCTGCGCCGCGCGATCGGCCCGGTGGGTTCGGTGTTCACCCTGACGATCGTGATGGCGTTGTGCCTCGGGGTGCTCGTGTTCGTGGGCTCCTTCCCGGCCGTGGTGCTGTTGTGCGTGTTCGCGGTGGCGACGGGTGTCGCGTTCCCGGTCCAGAAGCAGCTTCTGAACGACTCCATCCCGGATTCCCGGTACCGCGCGACCCTGCTGTCCATGGAGTCCATTGTGGACCGCGCGGTGTGCGCGCTGGTCGCGGTGGCGTTGGGCGCGTACCTGGCGGCCGGGCAGCTGGACGAGTTCCTGGTGCTGACGGCCGTGGTGACGTGTGTCGCGATGGGTCTGCTCGCGGTGCTGCTGCTGGCGGTGCGCAAGCACCGCTCGGACCGGCGACCGCCGGTTGGGCGGGAGGCGGTGTCCGCCACCTCCCGATGACGTGCGGACCGCTGCACCGCCGTCACCGGCGGCGCGGCTCCCGGTGGTAGTACACGGTCATCGTCAGGTCGTCTTCGCCGGCGGTGACTTCGCCGGCGAAGGTGATGTCCTGGACCTGGACGTCACCGAGTTCGTCGAGCGTGCCGGCGACCCGGCGCAGCAGGGCGGCCACGTCACCCTGTCCCGGACCTGCCGGGTTGCTCTGCGAGAAGTACTCGACGGTCCGGGTCGCCATCAGTCGACGACGGCGTCGTCGAGCAGGGTGGACTCCGCGCCGTACTCGCGGAGTTCCTCCTTGATCACGGTGTACGCGAGCCCTTGCGGGTAGCCCTTGCGCGCCAGGAAGCCGAGCAGCCGCCGCAGGGCCGTCTGTTCGTCGACGTTGCCGAGCGAACCGAGGCGTTTGCGGACCAGTTCCCTGGCCATCTGCTCCTCGGATTCGCGGTCGACCTCGCCCGCCGCCTGCGCGGCGATCTCGTCGTCGACGCCTTTGCGCCGCAGCTCGGCCAGCAGCGCGGTGCGGGACAGGCCCTGGGTCGTGTGGCGGGACTTCACCCACAGTTCCGCGAATTCCGCGTCGTTGACCAGCCCTGCCCGGTCGAGCTTGCCGAGCAGGGTCTCGCTGGTCTCCTCGTCGAACCCCTTGCGGTGCAAGGCCTGCCGAAGCTCCTCTTGAGTGCGCGCACGCACGGCCAGGAGATCGAAGCAGATCTCCTTGGCCTTTTTGTACCGCTCCTCGGGAGGAAGCTCGGCCGGCGGCACCTTCGGCGCCCTAGCCACCTGAATCACCCCTAGTTCTCAACCCAACCCGCACGCCACCAACCGGCGCGTAACCACCCACCGCAACCACGGCGGGGGTCCAGGGGCTCGCCCCCTGGCGGGGGCCCGGGGTCCGACCCCCGGAGGACACGGCGAAGGGATAAAGGCGAGCGCCTCCCGCGAGCAGACCTCACCCAATCCCGCAGACCTCACCCAATCCCGCAGCCCCTGATCAGAAGTCGACGGGTGCCGGGACGGCGTCGGCGGCTTCCGCGTCGAGCTGTGCGCCGATGCCGAGCTTCTCCTTGATCCGCTTCTCGATCTCGTTGGCGATGTCCGGGTTGTCGCGCAGGAACTTCCGCGCGTTCTCCTTGCCCTGGCCGAGCTGGTCGCCCTCGTAGGTGTACCAGGCGCCGGACTTGCGCAGGATGGCCTGGTCGACGCCCATGTCGATGAGCGAGCCCTCGCGGGAGATGCCGTGGCCGTAGAGGATGTCGAACTCGGCCTGCTTGAAGGGCGGCGCCATCTTGTTCTTGACGACCTTGACGCGGGTGCGGTTGCCGACTGCCTCGCCGCCGTCCTTGAGCGTCTCGATGCGGCGGACGTCGAGCCGGACCGACGCGTAGAACTTCAGCGCCTTGCCACCGGTGGTGGTCTCCGGGGAGCCGAACATGACGCCGATCTTCTCGCGCAGCTGGTTGATGAAGATCGCGGTGGTGCCGGAGTTGTTCATCGCACCGGTCATCTTGCGCAGCGCCTGGCTCATCAGCCGGGCCTGGAGGCCGACGTGCGAGTCACCCATTTCGCCCTCGATCTCGGCGCGGGGCACGAGCGCGGCCACGGAGTCGATGACCAGGATGTCGAGCGCGCCGGAGCGGATCAGCATGTCCGCGATCTCCAGGGCCTGCTCACCGGTGTCCGGCTGGGAGACGAGCAGTGCGTCGGTGTCCACGCCGAGCTTCTTGGCGTAGTCCGGGTCCAGTGCGTGCTCCGCGTCGATGAACGCCGCGATGCCGCCGTTGCGCTGCGCGTTCGCCACCGCGTGCAGGGCGACCGTGGTCTTACCGGAGGACTCCGGGCCGTAGACCTCGATGACGCGGCCGCGGGGCAGGCCGCCGATGCCGAGCGCGACGTCGAGGGCGATCGCGCCGGTGGGGATCACGGCGATGGGCGCGCGGCCGTCTTCGCCGAGGCGCATGACGGAGCCCTTGCCGTACTGCTTGTCGATCTGCGCGAGCGCGAGCTCGAGCGCCTTGTCCTTGTCGGGTGCTGCAGGCATGGAAGTCCACCTCGCTGGTCGGAGGCCCCGTCGAGGGCTCTCTGTGTCGGTTCTTCAGCTGTCCGGTCCGACGCTAGCGGCGGGGACCGACAATTCCAGGCGCGGCGCCCGATCTGTGGATCGCTGGACCCGATGTGGACAACACCTTAGACGAACACCTGTTCGAGGCTGGCAGCGACACACCCTTACGCTAGGATTTTCGCCCGCCCGGGTCGGCGCGGTCCGGGTCCGCCCAGGTCAGCGCCGTTCCGCCGGGACGTCGAAGGCGTCGCAGACCTCGCGCCAGATCTCCTTCACCGGAATTCCCGCGGTCAGCGCCTGGTCGACGGTGCGCCCGCCGAGCGCACTCAGGACGTGGTCCCTGGCCAGCACCTGGGCCCGCCCGGAGCCGAACTCGTCGGCCATCAGCCGCCGGAAAACCGTGATCCGCATCGGCCCCATGGTATCCGGGCGGCCGGGACGGGCACGAACGGCCCGTTCGCGCCCTCCGCGGACCCGGGCACCGCCGACGGGGACCACACTGGTCGCCGTGATCGTGAAGCGGCCTGCCCGCGAGCCCCTCAGGGCCGCCGTCACTCCCCGGGCTGGACGCTCGCCTCGAAGTAGTCGGCCAGCGTGCCCGGTGTCGTCACCTGGGCCTGGTCGCTCGTGTTCAGCTGGTAGATGAACCCGGCCAGCGGCCGGTCCGACACCGTGAACACCAGCACCGCCGACGTCTTGCCCGCGGCCGAGGAATAGTGCCCCTCGAGCCCGTTGCCGCCCCAGTCGGCCTCGGTGCGGTCGCCGCCCGCCGAGGCGAGCAGCCCGTCGGTGTACTGCTTGAGCGTGCCGGCGTCGTCGCCGTGGACGTAGGTCACCTGGGTGCCCGCCCGGCCCGGCGCGGAGCAGGTCGAAGAGGCGCCGAGGCGCTGTGCCGGCGCCGCCGGGCCGTTGCCCATGCCCGGCTTGCAGCCGCCGGTGTCGGCGATCTTCCCGGCGAGCTGGCGCAGGCAGCCGGTGAAGCCCTCGGCGTCGGCCTGGCCCGGCGTCTTGCACTGGTCCGCGGTGTAGGTCGGCACCGAGGACGACGACGTCAGGACGAAGGTCAGGGCCGCCGCGAGCACCACGACGACCGCGGCCGCGATCCCGATCAGCAGTTTCTTCTTCCCGCCGGGCTTCGGCTGCGCCTTCTCCGGCGCGGGCGGGTACGCCGGGAAGTTCGACGGCACCGGCTGCGGGCCGCTGGGCGGGAAGCTCGCGTATCCCGGGTACTGAGGTGGAGGCGGCGGCGCGTACTGCGGGCGGCGCGGCGGGGCCCCCGCGGCCACCGCCCCTTCGACGTTCTGGGTGCGCACGGACAGCCCGTCACGGGCCACGTGCTGGGCACCGAGCGCGACGGCGGTTTCCGGCTGGTCGAGGCTGGCCGGCACGACACCGAGCTTCTCCGCGATCATCGCGCCGACCAGCGGCAGCCTGCTCGACCCGCCGACCAGGTAGATGCCGGCCAGCCGGTCCGGCGTCAGCCCGGACGACCGCAGCGTCCGCGACAGCAGTTCGACGCTGCGCAGCATCGCCGGGCGGACCAGGCCTTCCAGCTCACCGCGGGTGACGAGGACGTCCTTGAACGGCTCGGGCATCGGCACCTCAGTCTGCGGGTGCCGCGACAGCGCCTCCTTGGCCGCCTTGACGTCCTCCTGCAGCGCGCGCCGGGTGCGCCGGTCGGCGGTGGACTCCGGCCGCAGCAGCCGCTGCCAGTGCTGCGGGTCGGAGTGCGAGACCTCGCGCCCGACGTGCACCATCAGCGCCTGGTCGACGTCGAGGCCGCCGAGGTCGGGCAGGCCGTCCTCGGCGAGCACGGTGAAGCCGTTCTGCGTGGCGCCGACGACCGCGACGTCGAAGGTGCCGGCGCCGAGGTCGTAGACCGCGAGTGCCTGACCGGGGGCCGGCGCCTTGCCGGGGAACGACGCGAAGTGCGCCGCCGCGGCGACGGGTTCGGGCACCAGCAGGATGTTCGGGCCCATCCCGGCGAGCCGGGCGGCGGACAGCAGGACGGTGCGGCGGGTCTGCCCCCACTGTGCGGGGTGGGTCAGCCGGACCTCGTCGGGCCGGTCGCCGCCGAGTTGGCGGGAGGTCTCTTCGAGCACCCGGCGCAGGATGGCGGCCAGCGCCTCGGTGACCGGGACGACGTCGGTGCCGAGCAGCAGGGTCTGCTCGTCGATGCGGCGCTTGGGGTTGGGCTCGAAGCGCGTCGGGTCGAGCCGGGCGCGGCGCTCGGCGTCGCGGCCGACCATGATCGTGCCCTCTTCGGTGGCGAACACCGCCGACGGCATGGTGGCCGAGCCGTCCACCTCGACGACCCGGGGCGGCCTTCCGTGCGCCGAAAGCACGGCGACGGTGTTGGACGTCCCGAGGTCCACCGACAGGATCCGCACAGCACTCCCCTTCGCAATGCGCCTCGGCGGCGCTCGCGGTGATGCTGCCATGTGCCCGGTCACCGTGCGTGCGGACCCGGGAAAGTGACTGGTCCTTGACGCGGGCGGCGATCAAGGTGCACGATAGTTGCGCAATTCGATCAAGAAAGTTGCACAAACCGCGCAAGGAGGGCCTTGGTGCCGAACCCGCTCACCCCCGGCGACGCCCCGAACCCGGGTACCCGGCACGCCTCGCCACCACACGCCACCGCCCAGGCGGAACTCCTGGACGCCGGGCACCGTGTGGTGAGCAGGCGGCCCCGCGCGGCCCCGTCCGCCTGCACCGGATCGGCGGGCGCGACGCCTTCCCGCACCACCTGAACCACGACCCGGCCCACCGGAAGGAACAACCCGTGAGCGACCTCCCCGTCCTCGCCGTCACCCTCGGCGACCCCGTGGGCATCGGCCCGGAGATCACCCTGAAGACCCTCGCCGAGCCCGAGGCCCTGCAGATGGCGCACGGGGTAGCGGTGGGCGACGCGATCGTGCTGGAACGCCTGGTCCGGCACCTGGGCCTGCACCTCGAGATCAACCCGATCGCCACGGTCGCCGACGCGCGCTTCACCACCGGCATCATCGACGTGCTCAACCTGGGCGTGGTCCGGGAGGACCTGCCGTGGGGCGAGGTGAACGCGACCGCGGGCGCCGCGGCGGTCGGGGCGATCGAGGTCGCCACCCGGCTCGCGATGGCCGGCGAGGTCGACGCGGTCGTGACCGCGCCGATCAACAAGGAAGCCATCTGGGCGGCGGGCTCGCAGCACCTCGGGCACACCGAGATGCTCGGCGAGCTGACCGGGTCGACCCGGTTCAACACGATGTTCTGGGTCTCCGGGCTGAAGATCTTCTTCGCCACCCGGCACCTCTCCCTGCGCCAGGCCATCGACCAGATCACCCGCGAGAACATCGAACACGCGATCCGGGAGGCGTACACCGCGCTGGAGGTGTTCGGCACCGAGAAACCGAGACTGGCCGTGGCGGCGCTGAACCCGCACGGCGGGGAGAACGGCAAGTTCGGCGACGAGGAGATCATCGCGATCGCCCCGGCGGTCGCCGCCGCACGGGTGGCCGGGCTCGACGTGGTCGGCCCGATCCCCGCGGATTCCGTGTTCCACCAGGGGATCCAGGGCCGGTTCGACGGCGTGCTCTCGCTCTACCACGACCAGGGGCACATCGCGTCGAAGACGTACGACTTCGACGGCACGGTGTCGGTGACGGTCGGCCTGCCGATCCTGCGCACGTCGGTCGACCACGGCACGGCGTTCGACATCGCCGGCACCGGCCGCGCGTCGCACGGCACCATGCGGGCGGCGTTCAAGGCCGCGGCGACCCTGGCACCGTACGCGCGGAAACTGCCCTCCATCTATCCACCGGGCGTCCGGTGATCCCCCGCCGGCGCTGGGCGTACGTCATCCCGGTCGCGGCGGTCGTGGACATGCCGGCCTCACTCGACCGCACCAACATCGCGCCGATCCTGCCCTGCATCGGCGACGACTTCCCCTTGTCCGCCGGCGCGAAGGGGCCGGCGAGCGGCATCTTCTTCGTCGGCTACCTCGTGCTGCAGATCCCGGCGGCGCTGCTGTCGGCGAAGTGGAGTGTCCGCAAGACGGTGCTGCTGCTGATCCCGCTGGCGTCCTGGTTCCCGCAGGCGGAGCAGGCCCGGGCGAACGCGCTCTGGATGACGTGCCTGCCGATCTCGGCGATCCTCATGTCACCGCTGTCCGGGATCATGCTCGACCACATGTCCTGGCGCTGGGTGTTCGGCCGGCCCACCGACGTCGCCGGCAGCGCGACCACCGGGTTCGTCGTACTGGCCGCGTTCCTCGCCGTGGCCGCCGGGCCGGCGTTCTTCGCGCTGAAACCCGTCCCTGTGGAAGGCTTGGCGCATGCCCCAGCCGCGACCAGGAACGCGTGACCGGCGCGCGATGCTCCTGGAGGCCGTCCGCGACGGCTCGGGCGGCATCGCGGAGCTCGCCGAGGAATTCGGGGTCTCGGAGTCGACGATCCGGCGCGACCTGGCCTCGCTCGCCGACGCCGGCCACGTCGTCCGGACTTACGGCGGCGCGCTCGACACCGAACGCAGCCCGCACGAGAAGGACCGCGAGCACGCGGCGGCGAAAGACGCCATCGCCCGCGAAGCCGCCGCGCGGGTCCAGGACGGCGAGGTGGTGCTGCTCGACGCCGGCACGACCACCGGCAGACTCGCCCGCCACCTCGCCCACCGCGAGGGACTGACCGTGGTCACCAACGGCGTCGCCGCGATCCGCGAGCTCGCGGGCTTCTCCGGGATCGACCTGATCGTGCTGGGCGGCCGGCTGCGGCACCTCGACGAAGCGATCCTGGGCGAGAGCGTGCTGGCGCAGCTGCGGCACATCTCACCCGATCGAGTGTTTCTGGGCACGGACGGTGTGGTGCCCGGCCGGGGGCTGTGCTGCGCGTCACTGGAGCAGTCGGTCGTCAAGCACACCATGCTCCACGCGGGCGCGGAGGCCTACGTGCTGGCCGACCACACCAAGCTGGGCCAGGCCCCTTTCCCCTACTGGACCCCGCTCGACCGCGACTACCGGCTGATCACCGACGAACCCCGGGCCGACGTCACGTTCCCGCAGTTCGCCCCGAGCGTGATCGTGGCCGGCGAACCGGAAACCGTCGGTGGTGCCGCGCATGATGGACGACGTGGCAGCTGACGTTCTCGACCTCTTCTCCCCCGCGACCCGGGACTGGTTCACGGGGGCTTTCGCCGCGCCCACCGCGGCGCAGGAGGGAGCCTGGCGGGCCGCGCACGCGGGCGAGCACGCCCTCGTCGTGGCGCCGACCGGGTCCGGCAAGACGCTGTCCGCGTTCCTCTGGGCGCTGGACCGGCTCTCGGTGGAGCCGCCGCCGTCGGAAGCGACGAAACGCTGCCGGATCCTCTACGTCTCCCCGCTGAAGGCCCTCGCCGTCGACGTCCAGCGGAACCTGCGGGCCCCGCTCGCCGGCATTTCGCAGGCCAGCCGCCGGCTCGGGCTGCCGGTGCCCGGGATCGAAGTGGGCATGCGCACCGGCGACACCACGGCGGCCGAGCGCCGCACGTTCGGCAAGACCCCGCCGGACGTGCTCGTGACCACGCCGGAGTCACTGTTCCTCATCCTCACCTCGTCGGCGCGGGAGTCGCTGCGCGGCGTCGAGACCGTGATCGTCGACGAGGTCCACGCGGTCGCCGGCGGCAAGCGCGGCGCGCACCTCGCCCTCTCGCTGGAGCGGCTGGATTCGCTCCTGCCGAAGCCGGCGCAGCGGATCGGCCTGTCGGCGACGGTCCGCCCGGTCGACGAGGTGAGCGCGTTCCTGGCCGGCGGCCGTCCGGTGCGCGTGGTCCAGCCGAAGCTGGCGAAGACCATCGAGGTCCGCGTCGAGGTGCCGGTCGAGGACATGGGCAACCTCGACGCCCCTCGCCGGGGCCCGGCGCCGAGCCCGCTCGACGACCTGGAATCGCTGACCGAGGCCTTCCCGCCGGGCGACATCGCGCCGGGCGGCCTCGGCACCCTGGAAGAGATGGCCGGCAACCCGGTGCAGCGGCCGTCGATCTGGCCGGCGGTCGAGGAGCGGGTGCTGAGCCTCATCCAGGCCCACCGCTCGACCATCGTGTTCGCCAACTCCCGGCGGCTCACCGAGCGGATGACCGCCCGGCTCAACGAACTGGCCGCCGAGCAGACGGAGCTCACCCCGGCCGACGCGTTCCCGGCCGAAGCCGTCGGGCAGTCGGGCGTGAGCACCGGCGCGCCGCCGGTGATCGCCCGGGCCCACCACGGGTCGATGGCGCGGGAGCAGCGCACGCACGTCGAAGAGGCGCTCAAGTCCGGGCAGCTGTCGTGCGTGGTGGCGACGTCGTCGCTGGAGCTGGGCATCGACATGGGTGCGGTCGACCTGGTGGTGCAGATCGAGGCGCCGCCGACGGTGGCGTCCGGGCTGCAGCGGGTCGGCCGGGCCGGGCACCAGGTCGGTGCGGTGTCGTCCGGGGTGATGTTCCCCAAGTTCCGCGGCGACCTCGTCTCCTGCGCGGTCGTCGCGGAACGGATGGCGAGCGGCGCGATCGAGGCGGTCCGCTACCCGCGCAACCCCCTGGACGTCCTGGCGCAGCACATCGTCGCCATGGTGGCGTTGGAACCGTGGACGGTGCCGGACCTGGCGTCGCTGGTGCGGCGGGCGGCTCCCTTCGCGGCGCTGCCGGACGACGCCCTCCACGCGGTGCTCGACATGCTCGCGGGCCGCTACCCGAGCGAGGAGTTCGGCGAGCTGCGGGCGCGGATCACCTGGGACCGCATCAGCGGCGAGCTGCGCGGGCGCCCCGGCGCTCAGCGGCTGGCCGTCACGTCGGGCGGCACCATCCCGGACCGCGGCCTGTTCACCGTGATGACACCGGGCGCGGACGACAAGCCCGGTTCGCGCGTCGGCGAGTTCGACGAAGAGATGGTGTACGAGTCGCGCGTCGGCGACACGATCTTGCTGGGCACGTCGTCGTGGCGGATCACCGACATCACCCACGACCGCGTCATCGTGGTGCCCGCGCCCGGCGAGCCGGCGCGGATGCCGTTCTGGAAGGGCGACGCGCCGGGCCGCCCGCTGGAACTCGGCCGCGCGCTCGGGAAGTTCGTCCGCGAACTGTCCACTTCGGACGACGAAAAGGCGCGTGCGCGGGCCGCGGCGGCCGGGCTGGACGAGCGGGCGTGCGACAACCTGCTCGCCTACCTGGCCGAGCAGAAGGCGGCCACCCGGCACGTGCCGAACGACCGGACGATCCTGCTGGAGCGCTACCGCGACGAGCTGGGCGACTGGCGGATCGTCGTGCACTCGCCGTTCGGCGCGCAGGTGAACGCGCCGTGGGCACTGGCGATCGCCGCCCGGCTGCGGGAAAACCGCGGGGTCGACGCGCAGGTGGCGCACTCCGACGACGGCATCGTCCTGCGGCTGCCGGACGCGCTGGACGCCGAGGGCGGTGAAGTCACGATCGGCGCGGACGACGTGCTGCTGGACCCCGAGGAGGTCGAGCAGCTGATCGTCGCCGAGGTCGGTGGCTCCGCCGTGTTCGCGGCGCGGTTCCGGGAGTGCGCGGCACGCTCGCTGCTGCTGCCCCGCCGTGACCCGCGCCGCCGGACTCCGCTGTGGCAGCAACGGCAACGCGCGTCGCAGCTGCTCTCGGTCGCGGCCAAGTACGAGCGGTTCCCGGTCGTCCTCGAGGCGATGCGGGAGGTCCTGCAGGACGTCTACGACGTCAGCGGCCTGCGCGAGCTGATGTCCGACGTCCGGGCCCGCAAGGTCCGGCTGGTCGAGGTCGAGACGCCGTCGGCGTCGCCGTTCGCGCGCAGCCTGCTCTTCGGCTACATCGGGATGTTCCTCTACGAGACCGACGCGCCGCTGGCCGAGCGACGGGCCGCGGCGCTGTCGCTGGACTCGGCGCTGCTGGCCGAGCTCCTGGGCACCGAGGCGATCCGGGAGCTGCTGGATCCCGAAGCCGTCACCGAAGTGGAACGATCGCTGCAACGGCTCGAGCCCGACCGGCACGCCCGCTCGGCCGAGGACGCCGCCGACCTGCTGCGGTTCCTCGGCGACCTGACCGTCGGGGAGGCCGCCGAACGCGGGATCCGGGCGGAATGGCTCACCGAGCTGGAAAGCGCACGGCGCGCGATCCGGGTGCGGATCGGCGGCACGGAACGGTTCCTGGCGATCGAGGACGCCGGCCGGGTGCGTGACGCGCTGGGCACCGCGCTGCCGGTGGGGGTGCCCGAGGCGTTCACCGAACCGGTGGCGGACCCGCTCGGGGACCTGCTGTCGCGCTACGCCCGGGGCCGGGGCCCGTTCGCCGCGGCGGACGCGGCCGCGCGGTTCGGGCTCGGCACCGCGGTCGTCACCGGGGTGCTCGACCGGATGACCGGGGAAGGCCGCCTGGTGCGGGGTGAGCTGAGTCCCGTGGGCCACCCGGAGACGCACGGGGTGGGGGTCGAATACTGCGATTCGGCGGTGCTGCGCCGGCTGCGGCGGGCGTCGCTGGCGAAGCTCCGGGCCGAGGTCGAGCCGGTCGAACCGGCGGCGCTGGGCCGGTTCCTGCCTTCGTGGCACGGGTTCGGCGGACGCGTCCGGGCGGCTCCGACGGCGGACGACGTGCTGTCGGTGGTCGAGCAGCTCGCCGGGGCGCCGCTGCCGGCGAGCGCGGTGGAGTCGCTGATCCTGCCCGGACGGCTGCCGGGCTACTCCCCCGCGCTGCTGGACGAGCTGACGACGGCGGGTGAGGTCACGTGGGCGGGCTGCGGCGCGCTGTCCGGCGGCGACGGCTGGATCGCCCTCGCGCCGACCGACGTCGCCGACCTCTTGCTGCCCGAAGTCGTCGAGGACATCCCGACCGGGCCGCTGCACGACGCCATCGTGTCCACTTTGGAGGGTGGCGCGCTGTTCTTCCGCCAGCTGGTGGACCGCGCGACCGTACTGGTGGACCAGGCTCCGAACGACGCCGATGTCGTGGCGGCGCTGTGGGACCTGGTGTGGGCCGGGCTGGTCACGGGCGACACGCTGGGACCGTTGCGGGCCCAGGTCGCCGGGCACGGGGCGCACAAACCCCGCCGCCAGGCGCCCCGCGGCCGGTACGCGCGGCTGCGGGCGGGGCGGCCGCAGATGCCGTCGCGGTCCGGGCCGCCGACGGTTGCGGGCCGGTGGGCGCTGACCCCGGTCCGCGAAACCGACGCGACCCGCCGGGCCCACGCGCGGACGGAGGCGTTCCTGGAGCGCCACGGCGTCCTGACCCGCGGCGCGCTCGACACCGAACGCGTCACCGGCGGGTTCTCCGGGATCTACAAGGTGCTCCGCGGCATGGAGGACACCGGCCAGGTGATCCGCGGCTACGTGGTGGAGGGCCTCGGCGCGGCCCAGTTCGCGGCGAAGGGCGCGGTGGACCGCCTGCGCGCGCTGTCGGGCCCGGGCCGCCCGGCGCCCGGCCGCGCGGTGGTCCTCGCGGCGGCGGATCCGGCCCAGCCGTACGGCGCGGCCCTCCCGTGGCCGGCCGCGACGGGCGACACCAAGCACCGCCCCGCCCGCAAGGCCGGCGCACTGGCCGTCCTGGTCGACGGGGTCCCGGCACTGTACGTGGAGCGAGGAGGCCGATCACTGCTGAGCTTCACGGAGGAACGCCCGGCGTTGTCGGACGCGGCCCAAGCCCTGTCGGCGGCGGTCCGCGAGGGCTGGCTGGGCCAGCTGTCCGTCCAACGCGCGGACGGCGAGCAGGCGCTGACCTCGGAGCTGGCGGAAGTGCTGCAGGAGGCGGGCTTCCGGGCCACACCCTCGGGCCTGCGCTTACGCGCGTGAGACCGCTGCGGCCGGAGCCCGGGTTGCCGATTCGCGCGCAGCGCCGTCCGCGGCTGGCCTAAGCTGCCAGTCCGACACCGCACGAAGGATGTTCTGCTCATGGCGATGCGCGAACTGCGCTATTTCGGGGACCCGATCCTCAAGTCCGTCTGCGAACCGGTCACCGTGTTCGACGAGAAGCTCGAGGCGCTCGTGCGGGACCTGGTCGACTCGGTGAAACCCGCCGGGCGGGCCGGGCTGGCCGCGCCGCAGATCGGGGTGGGGCTTCGCGTTTTCAGCTACGACGTCGCGGGCCTGACCGGGTACGTCGTCAATCCCGAGATCGTCGAACTGTCCGAGGAAACGCACGAGATCAACGAAGGCTGCCTGTCCGTACCGGAGCTGTGGTTTCCCACCAAGCGGGCGAAGCACGCGAAGGTCCGGGGCGTCGACGTCCGCAACCAGCCGATCGAGGTCGAAGGCGAAGACGTGCTGGCTCAATGCCTCCAGCACGAGACCGATCACCTCGACGGCGTTCTCTACCTCGACCGGCTCACCGCCGAGCGCAAGAAGGCCGCTCTGCGCGAAGCGCGCGACAAAGACTGGTTCTGGAAGCGCTGAGCAACGCTCGAGCAGGCAGCAGCCGAGCACGATTCAAGCGGGCAGAAACAGTCTCAACCTGGCGCCGTCCTCTGTGCTGCGCTCCGTGCGCAGGCCGGCGCGCGCCGCGGTGCGGGGCAGGACGTCGTCGCCCGCGAGGCAGTCCGCGGCCAGCTCCGTGATGCCCTGGGCCTCCGCGAGCACCGCGAGCCGCGCCAGCAACGCCGTGCCGATTCCCTGCCGCTGCCAGTCGTCCTCCACCAGCAGCGAGATCTCGGCGCCGCCCGAGGCCAGCGGGATGAGCTGCGCCAAGCCGATCACCTCGCGGCCGAAGACAGCCAGCACGCTCGTGCCGCGCGGTGGCATCAGCAGCCGGTGCAGCCGGCGGCGCGGCACCGTCCGCACTCCCGTGTGGTAGCGCCGGAACAGCGTGGCCATCGAGCAGCGGCGGTGGAGCTCGGCCACCGCGTCGGCGTCGCCGGGGACGCCCTTGCGCAGGACGATCGCCGCGCCGTCCGGACGGTCGAGGACCACCGGGCCTGCCACGTTCCGGGCCGTCGCGGCGAGCAGCGTCACCAGCGCTTCGGCACGCGTGAGCTCCAGTTGCACGAACGGCGCCCACTGGCGGCGCGCCACCAGCGCGGTGCCGTCGGCCAGCGCGAACACCGCGCGGTGCCCGCTCTCCGTGCGCGCCGGGTTCGCCTCGGCGGCGGGGACGCACGTGACGACGTCCGCGGCCACGACGTCCTTCAGCACTTCGGCGAGGCGAGCCGGGTCGTCGACCGCGCGGCGGGCCGCGAGCAGCGTCGACGAGGACGGGTCGACCAGCTCGTGGACGTCGGCGTCGATGATCGCGGTGCACTCGCAGCCCTCGGCGCGGATGGCGTCGACCAGGTGCCGGCGAGGCAGGCCCGTCGCGGGACGCAGGACGATCTCGTCGAGCACCCCGCCGGGCACCGGCAGCACGGACAAGCCGAGGATGTTGCACTCGAGGTCGGCGAGCCGGATGGCGATCCGGGCGAGGGTGCCCGGGTGGTCGTGCATCCGGATCCGCACCCGCCACGCCGACGGCGCAGCCGGCTCCTCGACGGCGGCCGTCCTGCTCGGCTGGGGCAACGCTCTGGAGGTCTCCATGCCCCCACGGTCCCCCTGACTTGTTGCCGCTCCAGGACGCGGGTGTTTCGCGCAGATCAGCGTTCGACGCGACCCGGCAACGCCGGCGAAACACTCGGCCGGGCCCGCCCGAGCCACAGACGGCCGGGGTCGACCGCGGACCACGCATTGCGGGCGTCGGCGCGGGCCCCGATCGAGCGTCCCGCCAGTCGGCGACCTCCCTGCTCCCGAGCAGATCAGCGTGGGGTCAGCACGCAGAACTCGTTGCCCTCCGGATCCGTCAGCACGCGCCACGGCAGCTCCGGATCGTCCAGTGTCGCCGGCGCCGCACCGGCCGCGATGACTTCCCTCACCGCCGCGGCGTGCCCGGCGCCCGCCGGCGGGGCGACATCCAGGTGCACGCGGTTCTTGACCCGCTTGACGTCGTCGTTGCGGAGGAACTCCAGCCACGGTCCCCGGCCGGACGGCGCCCGCAGCCCCACCAGGACGTCGTCTTCACGGGCCTGGACCGGCCAGCCGGTGATCCGCGCCCAGAAGGCCGCCAGGACTTCCGGAGCGCGGGCGTCGACCAGGATCGAGGCGACCGCGCCCGTGTCCGCGTACCGCTCGCGGGGCTCGAGCACGCAGAACTCGTTGCCTTCCGGATCCGCCAAAACCACCCACGGCACCGCACCCTGCCCCACGTCGACCCGGCGGCCGCCCAGCTCCAGGGCCCGCGCCACCAGCGTGGCCTGGTGCGCGAGGGTCGAGCTCGCCAGGTCCAGGTGGATGCGGTTCTTCACCTCCTTGGGTTCGGGTACCGGCACGAAAACGAGGTCGAGGTCCCAGCCGTCGCTCTCCGGGGCGCGGACGTCGACCTCACCGGGCTGCTCGACGTCGACGTGCCAGCCGAGCAGCGCGGCCCAGAAGTCCGCCAGGACTTCCGGCCGCGCCGCGTCGATCACCAGGTTCACCAGGCGCGTGCTCATGGGCCGCAGGCTAACCGCCACCTCCGACGATTCCGGTTCGGCTTCCCCACCGGCCGGGTCATCGGGTCGCGAGCCGCAGCAGCGCCCAGAGCTGGGCCGCCTGGTCGTGCACGCCCCGCACGGTCACCGAGGTCAGGGACGCCCGGCCCCAGAGCCACAGGTAGATCTGCGCGGGTCCGGCCGTGACGACGTCGTCCGCGGCCTCGGCCTCCTCGGCCGAACAGCGCCAGGCCTCGGTGGTGACCGGTCCCGCCCGCGCGATCCAGCTGTGCGCGCCGGCCCGGACGCCGACCGAGCCCGCCTTGGTGCCGGTCAGGCCGAGCATCGGCAGCTTCTGCCCGAACCACAGGGTCAGCACCTCGTCGATGCCGTCGACCGCGATGTCGTCGGGCACACCGCGCGGCTCCGCGCCCGCCGCCTGTTCGACGTCCACCCGGTGGACGACGGTCTCGTGCAGCATCCGCCGGCACCAGAACCCGTACGTCCGGTCCGCGGGCCACCAGGTGTCGGCGCGCTCCTCCGGATCGTGCGCGGCCAGCTCGTCGAGCAGTTCGGTCAGGCCCTTCTGGAGGAACGCCTGCAGGCTTTGGCCGGGTGCGGGGTCGCGCGGCCAGTCGTCGGGGCTCCGGCCGTCGGCCAGCCGGCGCCGGACCATCCGGTAGAGGCTGCCGACGTGCCGGCCGACCTCGCCGATCGACCAGCCGGGGCAGGCGGGCACCGGCGCTTCGATCGGCGCCGTGCGCACCGCGTCGGCCAGCAGCCCGCCTTCGGCTCCCAACGCCGTGAGCAACCGCCCCTGGTCGACCGGGCCGTGCTCACGCGACATGGGCTTCCCCGGTGATCGGCAGGCCGTGCACCAGACGGCGGACGAGTTCGAGGAACGGCGTGGCGGCCCGCACCAGCCCGGCGGCCGACTCCGCGGTGACCTTGCCGGTGATACCGGCCTGCGCGGCGGCGCGCGTGGCGGAGTTGCTCGCGAAGAAGGCGGACCACTCCCGCAGTTCGGGCGCGACGGAGTCGAGCAGCACCCACGTGCTGGCCGGCCGCGCCCGTCCCCGGTGCGGACGCCCCCGCGCGGCGAGCACCGCGGCGGCGCCCCGGAGCGCGGCGAGGTAGGCACCGATGAACCGCTCGGCGGGCCGCGACTCCCGCTCGGCCTCGGCCAGCTCGCGACGCGCCTGGGCGAGCAGCCCGGCGGCGGCCGGCGAAGCGGGCGGACGCAGGGACATGGGGAGCTGGGGATCGGAGTCCGCACCGGCAGTGGGCGGGCGCAGCGCCATCGGCAGCTCGGCCCGGCCGGAGCCGGCAGCCACCGGTTCGGACGGCTCCGGGTCCGCAGGCGCCGGCACCGCGGGCGGGGCCTCCCCCGAATCCATGCGCGCCGGCACCTCGAGCCGACCGGAGCCAGCACCGGCAGCCGCCGGCCCGGACGGCTCCCGAGCCGCGGGGCGCTGCGGCGGGATGGGCAGCTCGGCTTGCTCCGCGGCGTCCGCAGCCGACGCCACGGGCAGCTGAAACTGCCCCCGATCCGCAGAAGGCGAGGCCGAAGGCGAGGCCGAAGGCGAGGCCGAACCCGAAACCGAAGTCGCTGGCCGGGCCGGGTCCGCAGGCGCCGGATCCGACGGGCGCAGCATCGGCAGCTCCGGCTGCCGCGAATCCACCGACGCGCGCGGGCGCGGCTCCGCGCCGGCCGTCAGGCACTGACGGGACCGCCCGCGGTGGGTGCCTGCCGGGGCCGGCGTGGCCTGCGGGCGCAGCGACATGGGCAGCTCGGGCTGCCCGGGATCCGTGGGGGACACGACCTTGACGGACATGACGACCCTCCTCCTGCGCGGGGTGAGCCCGATCCGGTGCCCGGTGCCCGGTGCCGAGACGCTTCCCCCGTCCCGGTCCCGGGCACCCGACCGGTGCGCGCTCACCAGATGTCGAACGCCTGTTCGAACAATTTCCAGAGTAACCCCGTACCCGCTGCGCACTCAACCCCAGGGGGCGATCCCCGGACGTGTGTGCGGACACCAGGTCGGTGGCGTGATCTCATAGGTTCATGAGTTCGCTGGAGCACCCCGCCGTCGCCAAGGTGGCGGCCGCGCTGGCCGAAGCCGGGCAGCACGCCGCCGCCGAGGGCATCCGTGTCCTGCCCGCCGAGGTCCGGACCGCCGCTCAGGCGGCCGAAGCGCTCGGCGTGCCCGTCGGGGCCATCGCCAACAGCCTCATCTTCCACCTGGGGTCCGACAAAAACGCGCTCCTCGCGCTGACCTCCGGCGCCCACCGCGCCGACCCGGCCACGCTCGCCCGGCTGGCCGGCGGCGAAATCGGCAAGGCCGACGCCGACTTCGTGCGGGCGCACACCGGGCAGCCGATCGGTGGCGTCGCTCCCGTCGGGCACCCCGAGCCGCTGCCGACCCTCGTCGACACCGCCCTGCGCGCCCACGACGTCGTGTGGGCCGCGGCCGGGCACCCGAAGACCGTGTTCCCCACGACCTTCGCCGGGCTGGTGGCGTTGACCGGGGGCACCCCCGGCGCGCTCGCCGGCGCGGAGGAAGATGGGCAGCCGTGACCGCGATGCCCGCCGGCTGCTCCCGCTACGTCCAGCTGTCCCCGGACGAGTTCCGTGCCCGCCTTCCCGAAGCGCTCGACATCTACGTCCGGGCGATGCGGTACCCGGCGGGCACCGCCGAGCAGCGCGCGCCGATGTGGCTCACCCACGCGCTGCGCGAGGGCTGGCGCTGCATGGCCGCGCTCGACGCCGACGACGTGCTGCTCGGCGTGGCCTACGGCTACCGCGGCCGGGCCGGGCAGTGGTGGCACGAACAGGTGCGCCACGGCCTCAGCCGCCGGGCCGGCGTCGCCGAAGCCGACCGCTGGCTGTCGGACTACTTCGAACTGACCGAGATCCACGTCCGGCCGGAGAACCAGGGCCACCAGATCGGCGAGGACCTGCTGCGCAGCCTGCTCGAAGGCGTCCCGAGCGCGAACGTGCTGCTGTCGACGCCCGAGGGCACCAGCCGGGCGTGGAAGCTCTACCGCCGCACCGGGTTCGTCGACGTCCTGCGCGACTACCACTTCGCCGGCGACCCGCGGCCGTTCGCGATCCTGGGGCGGACGCTGCCCCTCGACCCGCGCTGAGCCGAGGGGCAGCCGTCGTCAGCGCGGTTCCGGCCGCCAGTAGCCGACGACGAGCGCCGCGACCAGCACGGCGGCGCCGCACCACGCCGTGACGCTCAGCCGTTCGCCGAGCAGCGCGGCGGACAGCACCGCGGCCGTCAGCGGCTCGAGCACCGCCGAAAGCGCGCCGAGCACCGGGTGCGCGTCCGCCAATCCGCGCAGGTACGCGGCGTAGGCGAGCGCGGTCGGCACCGCGCCGAGGTAGCAGACCGCCGCGAGGACGTCCGCGTGGAGCGGGATCGCCATGCCGGACCAGCTCGCCGCCGGGACGAGCAGCAGGCCGCCGGTCAGGCAGCCGAACGCCGTCGTCGGCAGCGGCTCCAGTCCGTCGACCGGCTTGGCCGTGAGCAGGGTGAGGGTCGCGAAGCCGGCGGCCGCGAGCAGCGCGAAGCCGAGGCCGCCGAGCAGGTGCGCGGGGCCGGCCGGTGACCAGCGGAGCAGCACCAGGCCGGCCCCGGTGCCGGCCACCGACACCAGCGTCCAACGCCGCGGTTTCCGCCCGCCGGCAAGGGTGACGATGACGGGCGCGGCACCGATCGTGGTCATGGTCGCGACGCTCACCGAGCTGAACGAGACGGCGGCGAAGTAGCTCGCCTGGAACAGGGCGAACAGCGCGCCGACGGCGAGGATGCGCTTGGCCGCTGCGGCGCTGCGCGGGACAGGACGGCCGGTCAGGACGACGAAGAGGGCCGCGACGCCACCGCCGACGAGCAGCCGGTAGGCGGCGACGGCGAGCGGCTGGAGGCCGGCGAGACCGCCGAGCAGCGAGCCGGCGAGACCGCCGGTGCCCCACAGGACACCGGCGAGCACGAGCGCGGCCGAAGAACGGGCGCGCGTGGGCAGAGACAACAAGGGAACGCTCCTGCGTCGAAGGAAAAGGGAGATCGACGACGCGGGGCGGTGCGCAAGACGAAGCAGCCGCGGGCACGGAGGCCACGCGGCGAGGGACCACCCCGCTCAGGCGCGAGGCGGTGGGGTGACGAAGAGAATCCGGCGCACGAGGGAAACCTAGCGGGGTCCGCGAAGCGGAGCCACCGGTTTCCGGCGGCTCCGCCCACGAGCACTCAGTCCAGCTCGGCCAGCTGCTCCCGCAGCGTGTCCAGTCCCATGCCGCCCAGTTTCAGCGCCTCCGTGTGGAACCGCTTGATGTCGAACCCGGCTCCTGCCCGGGCTTTCGCCTCCGCGCGCGCCGCGAGCCAGAGGCGCTCGCCGATCTTGTACGCCGGTGCCTGGCCCGGCCAGCCCAGGTACCGGTCGATCTCGTCGCGGATGTGGGCCTGGTCGGTGATCGTGCGGGTCAGCATGAACTCCAGCCCCAGCTCCGGCGTCCAGCGCTCGCCTTCGTGGAAGCCCGTGCCCGCCGGAATCGCCAGCTCCAGGTGCATGCCGAGGTCGACGACCACCCGGGCGGCGCGGAACAGCTGCTCCGACAGCATGCCCAGCAGGTCGCCGTCGTCGGCGAGGTAGCCCAGGTCCTCCATCAGGCGCTCCGCGTACAGGGCCCAGCCCTCCGCGTGGCCCGAGGTGAACGCCATCAGCCGCTGGTACTTGTTCAACCCGGCCGACTGGTCCACCGCCGTCGCGATCTGGAGGTGGTGGCCCGGCGCGCCCTCGTGGTACACCGTGCTCGTCTCGCGCCAGGTGACGAACTCGTCGCGGCCGGCGGGCAGGGACCACCACATGCGGCCCGGACGGGCGAAGTCTTCGCTCGGGGGTGTGTAGTACGCGCCGACGCCGCCGCCCGGCGGGGCGATCTTGCACTCCAGGGCCATCACCCGATCGGAGATGTCGAAGTGCTTGCCCCGCAACGACTTCAGTGCGTCGTCGGACAGGCGCTGCATCCACGCCTCGAACTCGGCGCGGCCACGGACGCGGTAGCGCGGGTCGGCGTCCAGGACCGCCGCGGCCTCCACCGGCGTCGAACCCGCTTTGATCCGGTTCGCGACCGCGCGCATCTCGGCCTCGATCCGGGCGAACTCCGCCCAGCCCCACTCGTAGGCCTCCCGCAGGTCCAGCGCGGCGCCGACGAAGTACCGCGACCACAGGCGGTAGACGTCCTCGCCGACGGCGTCCTTGACCGGGGCCCTCGGCGCCAGCTCGGCCCGCAGGAAGCCGGCGAACTCGGCGAACGCCTCCTCGGCGGCCCGCACACCGCGCGCGAGATCCGCCTTCACCGCTTCGCCTTGCTCGGACGCTCCGCCGACGAGCTCGGTGAAGTAGCCCGTCTCCTCCTTCAGGCCCGCCCAGGTCTCGCACTGCTCGGCCACCTTCGCGACCTGCCGCAGCGCCGAGACACGCCCCGCGTCGGCGGCCGAAAGCAGGCCGCTGCGGATGGCCGCGAGCGCGCGCGGGACCTCGCCGATCCGGGCCGAGACGACCGACCAGTCGTGCTCGGTCTCCAGCGGCATCAGGTCGAACGCCATCCGCAGCTCCTGCACCGGGCTGGCGATGACGTTGAGGCCGGCCACGTCCAGGCCGGCGTCGTGGATCTCCAGCTCCAGGCCGATGCGTTCGGTGAACACGGCCTTGGCCGCCCGTTCGGCGGCGTCCCGCGGTCCGGCGGCGGTGACGGCGGCGTGCGCCCGCGCGGACAGCCCGGCGCGTTCGGCGAACCCGTCCGCCGAGTAGTCGGTCAGCCGGTGGTCGTGACCCTTGATGCCGACGACCGTCGCGGTGACCGGGTCCGCGGCCGCGTAGTCGTCGACGTAGCGGTCACAGATCGCGTGCACGCCTTCGGAAGCAGTAGAAGCCATGCGCCGCACGCTACCGAACCACCCGTGGCGTGCGGTACGGACTTACGCACGGGCCGGGACCAGCCCCAGCCTCGCGATCACCTCGCGCGTCGCCTTCGAGCGGTTGAACGTGTAGAAGTGCAGGTTCGGCACGCCCTCGGCGATCAGCTTCTCGCACAGCTCGGTGATGACGTCGATGCCCGCCGCGCGGAACGCCTTGGGGTCGTCGGCCAGGGGTTCGAGCCGGTCCAGGAGCTTGCGCGGCGCCGGTGCGCCGGACAGCTTGATCGTCGTCTGCAGGGTCCGCATCGTCGTCAGCGGCATCACGCCGGGCAGCACGGGGACGTCGCAGCCGGTCGCGGCCACCCGGTCGCGCAGCCGCAGGAAGTCCTCGGCGTCGTGGAAGAGCTGCGCGATCGCGAAGTCGGCACCCGCTCGCAGCTTGCGGACCAGGTACTTCGTGTCGTGCTCGAGGTCCGGTGAGCGCGGGTGGCCGTAGGTGGACGCCGACACGCCGACGCAGAAGTCGCCCAGCTCGCGGACCAGCTGGACCAGTTCCTCCGCGTAGGTCAGGCCCTCCGGGTGCGGGATCCAGTCGCCGTAGACGTCGCCCGGCGGGTCGCCGCGCAGGGCGAGGATGTTGCGGACGCCGACCGAGGCGTACCAGCCGATCACGTTGCGCAGCTCGGCGACGGAGTGGTTGACCGCGGTCAGGTGCGCCATCGGCACCAGCGTCGTCTCGGTCGCGACACGGGCGATGCTGCGGATCGTGCCGTCCCGGTTGGAGCCGCCGGCGCCGTAGGTGATCGACATGTAGGTCGGGTCGTACGGCTCGAGCTCCCGGATCGCCTTCCAGAGGACGGCCTCGTCCGCCGTGTCCCGGGGCGGGAAGAACTCGATGGAGAACTTGGGCCCGTCTCCGCGCAACCGCTCGATCACCGACGTCATCCCTGCATGTTAAGGGCCGCCGCCCGGCATGCGGGAGCCCCCGTCCGCGTCGCGAGACAGTCGCTCGAGTCACCTTCGAGGGCGATCCGCGGATTAGACTGGTCCGCGGGAGTGAGCGCATGCGGGAAGACGACGCCGGCTGGGACGAGGACGTGCGCCTCGCGGTCTACCACGCCTTCGCCCGCCACGGCCGCGCGCCGACCGGGCCGGAGCTGGCCGACGCCGCGGGCGGCTCGCTGGCCGTCGCGAAGCAGGCGCTGCACCGCCTCGCCGACGCCCGCCAGCTGGTGCTCGACGAGTGCGAGCACGTCGTCCTGGCCCACCCGTTCGCCGCGAAGTCGCTCGGCTTCTCCGTGATGGGCTCGCACACGTTGTGGTGGGGCGGCTGCGCGTGGGACTCGTTCGCGATCCCCCACCTGGTCGGCGACGAGCCGGAGGTGCTCGTCGCGACCCGCTGCCCCGGCTGCGGGCAGCCGCACGCGCTGGTCGTGAACCGGGCCGCGCCGCCCGAGGGCACCCAGGTGGCGCACTTCCCGGTGCCCGCGGCGCGGATGTGGGACGACGTGCTGCACACGTGCGCGAACCAGCGGCTCTTCTGCTGCGAGTCCTGTGTGGACGCTTGGCGGGCGGAAACCGGCGGCGCCAAGGGATCCGTGCTGGACCTGGTCACGCTCTGGCAGCTCGCCCGCGGCTGGTACGCGGGCAGGCTGGAGCGCGGTTACCGGCGGCGCGAACCGGGCGACGCGGTCGCCTACTTCGCCGGAGCGGGCCTCACCGGTCCGTTCTGGGCGGCCGCGGCCGGAGTCTGATTCGCCACATCCGGGTGCCCCGGCAACCCGCGCGCCCGTGGGTTCGGCGAGTATTGGGGCCATGAACGCGCGCGCCGACACCGATCTGCCCGCCCACGTCGAGCGCGCGCTGGCCGGGTTCCTCGAGCGGGCGGGCACCGCGATCCTGGCCACCGAGCCGACCGTGGCCGCCGGGATCGACGCGCTGCGCGGGTTCGTGCTGAACGGGGGCAAGCGGTTGCGCCCGACGTTCGCGTGGTGGGGCTGGCGCGGCGCGGGCGGCGACCCCGCGGGCCCGGACGCCGAGGGTGTGCTGCAGGCGGTCTCCAGCCTCGAGCTGATCCAGGCGTGCGCGCTGATCCACGACGACCTCATCGACTCCTCCGACTCCCGCCGCGGTTTCCCGACGGTGCACATCGCGAGCGCGAAACTGCACGCCGACCAGGGCTGGCTCGGCTCACCCGCGACGTTCGGCCTGGCCACCGCGGTGCTGGTCGGCGACCTGGCGCTGGCCTGGGCCGACGACATGTTCGCCGAGGCGCCGCTGCCGGCGGCAACACTGGCCGCGGCCCGCCCGGCCTGGCGCGCGATGCGCACCGAGGTGCTCGCCGGGCAGTACCTCGACGTCCGCACGCAGGCCACCGGGGACGCCTCCGTCGAGGCCGCCTTGAAGATCGACCGGCTCAAGACCGCCGCCTACACCGTGCAGCGGCCGCTGCACCTGGGCGCCGCGCTGGGCGGGGCGTCGGACGAGCTGATCGCCACGCTGCTGGAGTTCGGCGGCGAGGTCGGCGTCGCGTTCCAGCTGCGCGACGACCTGCTGGGCGTGTTCGGTGACCCGTCGGTCACCGGCAAGCCCGCCGGCGACGACCTGCGCGAGGGCAAGCGCACGCTGCTGGTCGCGCTCGGCCTGCAGCTCGCGGCGGAGAAGGGCGAGCGGGCCGCGGCCACGGTGATCGCGGACGCGATCGGGGACGCGGACCTGTCCGACGAAGGCGTCGAGACCGTCCGGATGGCGTTGGAGCAGGTCGGCGCGGTCGACGCCGTGGAGCGGCGGATCGACGAGCTGACGACGGCGGCGATGGCCGCCCTCGAGCGCGCGCACCTGGCCGAGCCCGCTCCCGAGGCGCTGACCGGGCTCGTCGTCAAGGCCACCCAGCGGACGTACTGACGTGCGGACGATCGACGGTCCTGCCGACCACGTCGTCGTGATCGGGGCCGGGCTGGCCGGCCTTTCGGCGGCGCTGCACCTGCTCGGGGCGGGACGGCAGGTCACGCTGCTGGAACAGGCGGACGTCCCGGGCGGCCGGGCCGGGCAGCGGAGCTTCGACGGCAACACCGTGGACACCGGCGCCAGCGTGCTGACCATGCCCGAGCTCCTCGAGGAGACGTTCGCCGCGGTCGGCGAGCCGCTGGCCAAGAACCTGCGGCTGACCCGGCTCGACCCGGCGTACCGGGCCCGGTTCGCCGACGGCCGTGAACTCGCCCTCCGCACCGACGGCGAAGCGATGGAAGCCGAGATCCGCGCCTTCGCCGGCGCGCGCGAGGCGGCGGGTTACCGCGCGCTGCGACGCTGGCTGACCGAGCTGTACGCCGTGCAGAAGGACCACTTCCTGGCGGCGAACTTCGACTCGCCGCTGGACCTGACCCGGCCCGAGCTGGTGAAACTCGGCGCGCTGGGCGGGTTCGGCCGGCTGGGTCCCCGCGTCGGGCGCTACCTGCGGGACGAACGCGTCCGGCGGCTGTTCACGTTCCAGTCGCTCTACGCGGGGCTCGACCCGGCGCGCGCGATCGGCGCGTACGGCGTCATCGCCTACATGGACACCGTCGGCGGCGTCTACTACCCCGACGGCGGAATGGGCGAAATCGGCCGGGCGATGACCGGGGCCGCCGCGCGGGCGGGCGCGGACGTGCGGTTCGGCACCGAAGCCGCCTGGCTGGAGCGCGTTGCGTCGCGGGTGCGCGCGGTCCGGACCCGCTCGGGCGAGCGGATCGCCTGCGACGCCGTGGTGCTGGCCACCGAGCTGAGCACGGCCTACCGGCTCCTCGGGGCGCGGCCCCGCCGTCCGCTGCCGCTGCGCTACTCGCCGTCCGCCGTGGTCCTGCACGGGCGCGCCCCGAAGGCGTGGGACCTCGGCCACCACACGATCTTCTTCGGCGACGCCTGGGAGCGGACGTTCGCCGAGATCATCCGCGAGGGCAAGCTCATGAGCGACCCGTCGCTGCTGGTCACGCGGCCGACGGCGACCGACCCGGGGCTGGCCGGGCGGGGTGGCGAGATCGTCTCGGTGCTCGCACCGGCGCCGAACCTGCGCCGCGGCCCGATCGACTGGGACCGCCTCCGCGGGCCGTACCGCGAGGAACTGCTCCGCACGCTCGAGGCACGCGGGCTGACCGGCTTCGGCGACGAGTTCACCGTCGACGAGACGATCACCCCGGCGGACTGGGCGGCGCGCGGGCTCGCGGCGGGGACGCCGTTCTCCCTGGCGCACACGTTTGCGCAGACCGGCCCCTTCCGGCCGGCGAACCTGGTCCGGGCGGCGGGCAACGTCGTGCTGGCCGGCTGCGGTACCACCCCCGGCGTCGGCATCCCGCCGGTGCTCATCTCCGGACGACTGGCGGCGGAAAGGATCACCGGCCGGTGAACGAACTCGACGCGGCGGGCATCACCGACCCGGCCCTGCGCGACGCCTACACCGGGTGCCGCCACATCAACGCCCACTACGGCCGCACGTTCTTCCTCGCGACGCGGCTGCTGCCGGCCCGGGCCCGGCCCGCCGCCCACGCGCTGTACGGGTTCGCGCGGATGGCCGACGAACTGGTCGACAACCCCGCACCCGGCACCGAGCCGGCGGCCGAGCTGGACCGCGTCGCGGCCATGGTCGACGTCGTCTTCGCGGGCGGGACACCGGACGACCCGGTGCTGGTGGCGCTGTCGGACACGGTGCGCCGGTACGGCCTCGCCCGGGACCTGTTCGACGCGTTCCTCGAGTCCATGCGGCGGGATCTCGAGCCCGTCGAGTACGCGACCTTCGCCGACCTGAGCGAGTACATGTACGGCTCGGCCGCGGTGATCGGGCTGCAGATGCTGCCGGTGTTCGGCACGATCGGCCCGCTCGCCGACGCCGAGCCGGGCGCGATCGCGCTGGGCGAGGCGTTCCAGCTGACGAACTTCCTGCGCGATGTCGGCGAGGACCTCGACCGCGGCCGGCTCTACCTGCCGCTGGACGAGCTGGCCGCGTTCGGCGTCTCGCGTGAGCTGCTGGAGCGGCGGCGTCCCGACCCGCGGATCCGGGCGGCCCTGGCGTACTTCGTCGCGCGGACGCGGGCGGTGTACCGGCGGGCCGAAGCCGGCGTCGGGATGCTGCGCCCCGAATCGCGGCCGTGCGCGCGGACGGCGTTGACGCTGTACGGAGGGATCCTCGACGAGATCGCCGCGCTGGACTACGACGTCCTGACGCGGCGGGTCGTGGTCCCGAAGCGGCGGAGGCTGGTGGTCGCGCTACCACCCTTGGCCGCGGTATGGGCGCGCGAAACGCTCGGCACCGGTCGTAGGCTGCGATCATGACCGAACGACGCATCCGGATCGGCCTGCAGCTCCAGCCGCAGCACGCCGACTACGACTCCATCCGGCGCACCGCGTCGGCCGCCGAGGACCTCGGTGCCGACATCGTCTTCAACTGGGACCACTTCTACCCGCTGTACGGCGAGCCCGAGGGCAAGCACTTCGAGTGCTGGACCATGCTCGGCGCGTGGGCGGAGTCGACGTCCCGGGTGGAGATCGGCGCACTCGTGACGTGCAACAGCTACCGCAACCCCGAGCTGCTGGCCGACATGGCCCGCACGGTCGACCACATCTCCGGCGGCCGGCTCATCCTCGGCATCGGTTCCGGCTGGTTCGAGAAGGACTACGAGGAGTACGGCTACGAGTTCGGCACCGCCGGTGGCCGCCTCGACGACCTGGCGGAGTCGCTGCCGCGCATCGAGGCGCGCCTCGGCAAGCTGAACCCGGCCCCGACCCGCAAGATCCCGGTGCTGATCGGCGGCGGCGGCGAAAAGAAGACCCTCAAGCTGGTCGCCAAGCACGGCGACATCTGGCACGGCTTCGGCGACCCGGAGGTCGTCGCGCGCAAGGTGAAGATCCTCGACCAGCACTGCGCGGACGCCGGCCGCGACCCGGGCGAGATCGAGCGCTCGTGCGGTGTCCAGGGCGAGCCGGAGGAGCTGGGCCCGAAGCTGCTGGAGCTGGGCGTCACGACGTTCACGGTCGGCGTGGGCGGCCCGGACTACGACCTGGGCGCGCTGGAGAAGTGGATCGCCTGGCGCGAGAAGACCCAGGGCTGAGGTTCACGTTCGCGCCCGGTGCGCGGCGACGCGTTCGCGCGTCGCGCACCGGGCCGAGCAGTAGCGGCGGGGACTGCCGCCGCCCGTGTGGGCGAACGGCCGGCCGCACGACGGCGAGGCGCACAGCCCGCCCGGGACGTCCTGGCGCTCCGCCAGCAGCGCCGCCAGCCCCAGTGCCGACGAGGTCACGAGCCATGCGCCCCACGGGCCGTCGTCGGCGGCGTCCGCGTGCAGGTGCCAGCCGTAACCATCGTCGTGGTCGGTCAGGCGCGGCGGCCCCGCGTACTTCCCGAACAACGCGTTGAGCACCGAAGCGGCCGAAGCGACGTCGGGCGCCGCGAAGACTTCGCGCAGTTCCAGGGCCGCCGCGCGCAGCGCCGCAACGTCTTCCGGGGACAGCGAAGGATCCGGTTCGCCGTGCTCGCGCAGGACCTGGGCCACCGAGGCCGGCTCGGGGGACGCCACCAGCAGCACGGCCAAGAGATCGGCGGCGCGCTGCACGGAATCCCGGTGCGGGAAGGTCATCCCCCACTGTAACGTCTCGACCATGTCAAGCCGTTACGCGGGGTACCTCGCCGGGGCCACGCTCGCCCGGACCGGCGACGAGCTGTCGGGGCCCGCGCTCCTGCTGCTCGGGCTGACCGCGGGCCCGCACGCCGGCTCGCTGTTGCTCGCGGGGCTGACCGCGGCGGGCGCCGTGGGTGGCCCGGTGTTCGGGGCGCTGCTGGACCGCAGCGCCACCCCGGGACGGCTGCTCGCCGTCGCACTGGGCGGGTACGCGAGCGGGATCGCGCTGGTCACCGCGGTCTTCGGCCACCTGCCACTCGAAGCCGTCGTCGCGGTGGCGGTCGTGACCGGCCTGCTCAACCCCGCCATCGCGGGCGGCTGGACCGCTCAGCTGCCCGCGGTCGCCGGCCCCGGGCTGCCGAAGGCCAGCCGTCTCGACGCCATGACGTTCACCGCGGCGGCCCTCGCCGGTCCCGGCCTGGCCGGGCTGCTCGGCGGGCCGGCCGGGCTCGTGGTCGCGGTCGTCCTGGTCGCCGCCGCGGTCCCGGTGGCGTGGTCCCTGCCGGGAAGGACGCCGGCGAAGACCCGCCTCACGGACGGCTTCCGGGTGCTCGTCCGCAACGCTCCGCTGAGACGGGCCACCGTCGCCTCGACGATCTCCTGCAGCGGGATCGGAATGGTCACGGTCTGTTACCCGCTGCTGGGCGCGGCGCACCTGCGCGGACCGGCGGACGGCGCGCTGCTGCTGACCGTGCTGGCGGTGGCGTCCCTGCTGGTCAACGCGGTCTTCGCGAAACGACCGCCGCCGTGGGCGCCCGACCGGACGGTGTGGCTGAGCACGCTGCTCCTCGCGGCCAGCGGCGCACTGGCCGCGCTCGCGCACGACGTCACGCTGCTCGTGGCGGCGGCAGTGCTGGCCGGGTTCGCCGAAGGCCCGCAGCTCACGGCGTTGTTCGCCATCCGCCACCGGGAAGCACCGGCCCACGTCCGCGCGCAGGTGTTCACGACGGCGGCGAGCGTGAAGATCACCGGCTTGGCCGCGGGCGCGGCGCTGGCCGGCCCGCTGGCCGCGTGGTCGCTCCCGGCCTGCCTGCTGACGGCGGCAGCGGTCCAGATCGTCGCCGCGGCGTCTTGTCTTCGCAGGTCAGAACGCCATGGCCTGGGCGCGCCGCTTGACCTCGGTGCCGCGGTTGGCCCGCAGCGCGTTGATGGGCGTGCTCCCGGGCAGGGAGTCGTCCTCGGTGAACAGCCACCGCAGCATCTCCGTGCGGCTGAACCCGGAGTCGGCGAGCACGGTGATCGTCCCCGTCAGGCCCTTGACGACTCCGTCCTCGACGAAGAAGTCGCTGGGCACGCACAGTTCACCGCCGCGCTTCAGCCCGATCAGCTGCCCGTCCCGCAGCAGCTGCCGGACCTTGTTGGTCGAGGTCCCGAGAACGGTCGCCACCTCCGGCAACGGGAGGACCGCGATGGCGGCGTCGAGGACGTCTTCGGCGACAGGAATCCCACTCACAGGTGACACTGTGCCACATTCCGTCCTCTTCCCCGCTAGTGCGCATGGGTGAGCCGCCAGGTCTCCTCCACGAGGCGTGCGCGGTTCCGTACGATCCATACTCGTGACACGCACCCATCCCAGCCTGGTCGGCACGCTCCTGGAGCAGCGCTACCGGGTGGACCGGCTGCTCGCCCACGGCGGAATGTCTTCCGTCTACCGGGGGACGGACACCCGGCTGGACCGTCCGGTCGCGATCAAGATCATGGATCCGCGGTTCGCGGACGACCGGTCGTTCGTCGACCGGTTCGTGCGGGAGGCGCAGTCCGCGGCGCAGCTGCACCACCCGCACGTCGTGGCGGTGCACGACCAGGGCTTCGACCTGCCGCAGGGTGCGGAGTCGGGGCTGGCGTTCCTGGTGATGGAACTGGTGGACGGCGGGACGCTGCGCGACCTGCTGGACGACCAGGGCCCGCTGGACGTCGCACTGGCACTGAGCGTCGCCGAGCCCGTGCTGTCGGCGCTGGCCGCCGCGCACCGGGCCGGGCTGGTGCACCGGGACGTCAAGCCGGAGAACGTGCTGATCGGCCGGGTGGGGCAGCAGACCGGCGGGGCGGTGAAGGTCGCGGACTTCGGCCTGGTGCGGGCCGTGGCGAGCGCGGGCACGACCAGCTCGAGCGTCATCCTCGGCACGGTCGCCTACCTGTCGCCGGAGCAGGTCACCGTCGGCGCGGCGTCCGCGCGGGGCGACGTCTACTCGGCGGGGATCCTGCTCTACGAAATGCTCACCGGGCGGGCGCCCTACATCGGGGACACGGCGCTCTCGGTGGCGTACCGGCACGTGAACGACGACGTGCCGCGGCCGAGCGGGCTGCGCCCGGACCTGCCGCCGGAGCTGGACGACCTGGTCATGCGCGCGACGCGGCGGGACCCGCAGCTGCGCCCGGCCGACGCCGGGGAGTTCCTCACCGAGCTGACCGCGGTGCGGGCCCGGCTGGGGCTGCTGCCGGTGACCGTGCCGGTCCCGGTCTCCCACGGCCAGGGCGACCTCGCCGACACCGAGCGCACGCTGCCGCGGATCCCGCAGGTGCCGGACACCGGGAAGACGATGCCGGTGCACCGGCCGAACGTGACCCGGGCGCTGGGCCACGGCGCCGGTCCGATGACCACGCAGGTGCCGCCGGTGCCGCCGTCGCTCACCGCGCCGCCGCGGCAGCGGAGCCGGCCGGAACCGGAGAAGCCGGCGGACAACCGCAAGCGGATCCTCGTGATCGCCGCCGCGGTGCTGCTGCTCGGCGGGCTGATCGGGGCGTTCGCGTTCATCCTCACCGACACCGGCGGGGACAAGACCGCGCGCGTGCCGAGGCTCGTCGGGCTGAACCAGGCCGCGGCCGGCGACGCGCTGCGGGCGGTGAAGCTGAACCCGCGGTTCAGCCAGGAGTACGACAACACGGCGCCGTCGAACACCGTGCTGCGCGCCGACCCGGCGGAGGGCACGACGCTGTCACCGAACGCGACGGTGTCGGTGGTGCTGTCGAAGGGCCGCCCGCAGGTGCCGGACATCCGGCCGGGCACCGCGGTGCCCGATGCCGAGCAGGCGATCAAGGCGTCGCAGCTGACCCCGGTCCGCGGCACCGACGACTTCGACGCCGAAGTCCCGCAGGGCGCGGTCATCCGCACGACACCGGCGGGGGGCAGCCAGCTCACCATCGGCGGCCAGGTCACGATCATCGTGTCGAAGGGGCCGATCCCGCTGCCGCCGGTCCCGGACGTCACCGGCCGGTCCAAGGACGAGGCGTTCGGCCTGCTGCAGCAGGCCGGGTTCGAGCCGTTCCAGGCGGGCGAGGAGTTCAAGCAGGAAATCCCGGGCGGCGCCGTCACCCGGACCGATCCGCCGGCCGGCTCGCAGGCGAAGGCGAAGCGCATCGGCGTCTTCGTCAACAACGCCGTCCAGGTGCCGGACGTGCGGTTCAAGTCGTTCGAAGACGCCCAGAAGATCCTCGAGCAGGCCGGGCTGAAGGCCGACCGCGACGGCGGCCGCGGCCGCGGCAACGGCGGCGGGTTCGACTTCGTCTTCCAGCAGGACCCGCAGCCGGGCTCCTTCGTGGAGAAGGGCAGCAAGGTCAAGCTGAAGGGCTTCGGCGGATGATCGGCAGCCGAGGCCGCGTGTCCGGCACGATCGGCCCCGGCCTCATCGGCGAGGTGCTCCTGAACGTCCGGGGCGGCACGGAGGCGTTCTACGCCTACCCGGCCGACCCGGACGAGACCTTCACTTCCGGCACCCAGGTGCTCGTGGTCGACTTCGAACCCCCGCGCACGGTTTATGTCGAACGGTGGCAACCCCTGAGCCGCTGACGACGTCGAAGGGGCACCAACGCACCACAACAGAAAAGAGCGAGGGGGTCGGTGCCATGACTTTCGTGGAAATCCTGCTGTCCGCGGCCGGTGGAATCATCGCCGTGCTGTTCGTCGTCTTCGGGATCCTGCGGCTGCTGTACAAGGTTGCCGAGCCGAACGAAGCCCTGATCATCTCCGGGCTGGGCGTGCGGGTCGACCGCGCGGACACCGCGGACAGCCTGGGCTTCAAGATCATCACCGGCCGTGGGGTGAACGTCCTGCCCGGCTTCCAGACCGCGCGGCGGCTGTCGCTCGACACCCGCGGGGTCAACCTCCAGGTCTCCTGCGTGACCAAGCAGGGGCTGCCGGTCACCGTGCGGGCCGTCGTGATCTACAAGGTCGGGGACGACTTCGCGTCGATCGCCAATGCCGCCCGCCGGTTCCTGGACCAGCAGAAGGGCATGAACGACACGATCCACGAGCTCTTCTCCGGGCACCTGCGCTCGATCGTGGGCGGGCTGACCATCGAGGAGATGATCCACAACCGGGACGCGCTCACCGGCGAGGTGCGCCAGTCCTCGGCCACGGAGATGATCAAGCTGGGGCTGATCGTCGACTCGCTGCAGATCCAGGAGATCGAAGACGAGTCCGGCTACATCCTCAACCTCGGCAAGCCGCACGCCGCCGCGGTCGCCGCGTCGGCCCGCATCGCCGAGGCCCAGCGCGACCAGGAGGCCGCCGAGGTCGAGCAGGTCTCCGCCGCGAAGAAGGCCGCCGCGGTCCGCGAGAGCCAGATCCAGCAGGCCGGCTACCAGGCCGAGGTGGACCAGGCGCGGGCGAAGGCGTCGCAGTCGGGCCCGCTGGCCGAGGCGACCGCGCGCCAGGAGGTCGTCGTCCAGGAGACGCGCGCCGCCGAGCTGGAGGCGGCGCTGGCCGAGCAGCGCCTGCAGTCGCAGGTCCGCAAGCCGGCCGACGCGAAGGCGTACGACACCCGCACAGCGGCCGACGCCGCCCGTGACGCGTCGATCGCCAAGGCCCAGGCCGAGGCGAGGGAGACCGAGCTGCGGGCCGCGGCGGACGCGACCCGCGTGAAGACGGCCGCCGAGGCCGAGGCCCAGGCCACGAAGGCCCGTGCCGAGGCGATGGCGGGCGCGACCCGGGCGACCGGTGAGGCCGAGGCCGCCGCGGCCAAGGCCCGTGGTCTGGCCGAGGCGGAGGCCGCGAAGGCGAAGGGTCTTGCCGAAGCGGAGTCGGCCAGGGCGAAGGGTCTCGCCGAAGCGGACGCGATCAAGGCGCGCGCGGCGGCGCTGGCGGAAAACCAGGAAGCCGTCGTCGCGCAGCAGCTGGCCGAGCGCTGGCCGGAGATCGTCGAGGCGGGCGCGAGCGCGTTCGGCAACATCGACCACATGGTCGTGCTCAACGGCGCCGACGGCATGTCCGACATGTTCGCCAAGGCGCTGTCGCTCGGCGGGACCGGCCTCGGCCTGGCCCGTCAGCTGATGGAGTCCATGGGCAAGCCGGCGGAAACCGACCCGGCCGAGCCCGCCCGGCGCAACGGCGAACTCAAGCTGAGCGACTGACAGTTCACTCCGCGTGTACGGCCCCTGTGTCCCGGATCACGGGTCACCGGGGCCGTACCCCCGTTCGGGGGCGGAAATTCCCGCGGTCTTGTCCTACCGTGGGCGCATGGTGCCGGACCGTGGTTCGCGGGCCGTCCGATGAGCTTCTTCACCGGCGGTCCCCGTGAGCGTCCCCTGTTCCCCGTACCGGAGCAGGAGCTTTACGCGTTCAGCGGACGGCACTGGACCGATCCCCCGCGCGAGCACATCGTCCCGGCCGTGCTGCCGTGGGCGCAGCCGCTGGGCCGGTCCGAGCGCACGGTGGTCGCGCTGCGGGTCATCGAGGTGTGGCCCCAGGCAGTGACACTCCGCGTCACGGTGTACTCCCGCGACGGGCTGGTCGAGGACCCCGCCGAAGGGCTGATCGACCACCGGCGCAAGCCCGACTACAACGGGCTGCTCATCGGGGTGCTCTACGCCGACGGCAGCCGGGCGAGCTCCGAGACCATCTCGGTGCCGTCCGCGTCCGAACCGGACGCCCCCGTGCTGCGGGCCCAGCCGGTGGGCGGCACGCGGTTCGCCGTCGAGCACGAGGTGTTCCTCTGGCCGCTGCCCTCGGCAGGCCCGCTGAAGCTGGTCGTGCAGTGGACGGACCGCGAGATCCCGGAGACCCGCACGACGCTCGACGGCGGCGCGATCCGGGCCGCGGCGAAGGACGCCGCGGAGATCTGGCCGGGGCTCGGCAAGCGGCAGGTGAACGGCCTGCCGGTGCGCCGCGTCGGCAAGCAGGTCGCGTTCACCCCCGATTGGGGGCCGCCCGTCGCCCGGGCGGAAGAGCCCCAGCCTGCTCCGGGAGAATGAATCCCTTTCTTGATCTGTGAGCAGGCGCACCGCGGCCCGGGGTATCTCGAATGGATGAACGGGGTCGCTCGTTAGCGTGGTGGAAACACTTCGACCACCCGGCCGTCATGTCGGGCTGGTGCAGTGGGTTCCTTCCCTTCCGACGCACGTGGCCGTGCGCCCCCCGCGAACCCGGAAAGGTCGCCCATGGCAGGCTCGCCGCTCAGCGCACTCGATGTTGCTTTCCTTTGCCTGGAAAGCGAAACCTCTCCGATGCACATGGCGGCGGTGGCCACCTTCACCGCCCGCGGCCCGGTGGATCCGGGCGCGTTGACGGCGTTGCTCGCGCAGCGGGCCGCGCGGCTGCCGAAGCTGCGCCAGCGCACCCGGACGGAACTGTTCCCGCCGGGCTCGGCCAGCTGGGCCGACGACCCGGGTTTCGTTGCGGCCGACCACGTTCACCACGTGATGCTGAGCTCGCTGTACGAGCCGGACCCCCTTTCCGCCTACGCGTCGCAGTGGATCGCCGAGCCCCTCGACACGGCCCGGCCGCTGTGGGACCTGACGCTGGTCACCGGCCTGCCGAACGGCAAGTTCGCGCTGCTGCTGAAACTGCACCACGCGCTGACCGACGGCGCCGGGGCGTACGCGGTCGCGGCCGGGCTGCTCGACGGCGTCGAACTGCCGGTGCGCAGCTCCGCACCGGCCCCGGTGATCCCGGCTCCGCGCTCCACTTTGGACACGGTGAAGGGCGCGCTCGGCACGGTCTGGGGCCAGGCGAACGAGGCCGCCGGGATCGCGTCTTCGGTGGTGCGGGCCGCGCGCCCGCCGCTCTCGCCGGTGTCGGCACCGCCGTCCGCCCAGCGGCGCCTCGGTTTCGTGCGGCTGCCGCTGACCGAGCTGCGCCGGATGCGCCGCGCGCACGGCGGCACGACCAACGACGTCGTGCTGGCGGTGCTGTCCGGTGCGCTGCGCGAGTGGCTCGTCAACCGCGGCCAGCGTGCCGACGGCCGCACGCTGCGCGCGCTGATCCCGGTGAGCGTGCGCGGCCGGGGGGATGACCAGCTGGGCGGCAACAAGCTCTCGGGCTACCTGTGCGACCTCCCGGTCGGCGAAGACGACCCGGTCGAGCGGCTGCGGGTGGTCCGCCGGGCGATGGCCCGCAACAAGGCGGCGGGCCCGAGCCGCGGCGCCGGCGCGCTGCCGCTGCTCGCCGGCCGCGTCCCGCCGCTGCTGCACCGCCTGGGCACCCGCACGGCGGGCCGGGCCGCGCCGATGCTGTTCGACCTGGTGATCACGACGGTGCCGCTGCCCCCGGCCCGGCTGTCCCTCGGCGGCGCCCGCCTGACGGAGATCTACCCGTTCGTGCCGCTGGCCCCGCGCCACGCGGTCGGCATCGCGGTGGCGACGTACCGCGACTCCGTCCACGTCGGCCTGCAGGTCAACGGCGAGGCGGTGCCGGATGTCGGCTCGCTGCGGGACGCGGTCCTGAAGTCGGCGTCGCGGCTGCTCGACGCCTCCTGACTCATACGCCCCAATGTGGCCTTCGGTGCGTTTTACTAGACCCAAGACCAT
>NZ_JBEZYB010000039.1:0-74116 GCF_040638285.1 Amycolatopsis sp. NPDC026612 | reverse complement strand
AAGAAAATCGGGCACTCAGCCATAAATCACCACATCGGGCGGGAACTTGCCGTCCAAATCGTGAGATCGTGGACAGATCACTGGGTTCGGCGTGGACCGAAGTATCGGGGCCCTACCCTGAGCCACCGGACCGACAACCTTCCCCCTCACGAGGTATCCGCCTGTGACTTCCTCCCCCCGCTCGCCGCTGGGCAAGCGCTACTGGCTGCTCCTCACCGCCTACGTCGTCTCGAACGTGGGGACCTGGATCTACCGGCTGACGCTGCCCCTGCTGGTCCTGCACCTGACCGGTTCGGCACTGCAGACCGCGGCCCTCTACGCGCTGGAGTACGGCCCCTTCCTCCTCCTGTCGCTGCCCGGCGGGGTCTGGGCGGACCGGTTCGACCGGAAGCGGCTGCTGATCGGCGGGGACGTCACCGCCGGGGTGATCGCGCTGGCGCTGGCGATCCTGGTCTCGGCAGGCTCGGCGGCCCTGCCCGCGATCTACGTGCTGGCGTTCCTGCTCGCGTGCGTCGAACCGGTCTACCACCCGGCCTTCCAGGGGCTGCTGCCCTCGATCGTGGCCGACTCGGAACTGGACCGGGCGAACGCGCTGATGCAGTCGAGCGACCAGATCATCAGCTTGGCCGGCCCGGTGCTCGCGGGTGGCCTCGTCACGTTGTTCGGCTACAGCACGGCGATCTACATCGACGCCGCCTCGTTCGCGGGCAGCGCGCTCGTCCTGCTGTTCCTCAAGCACGGCAGGGAGATCGCCGAAACCGCACCGGCCGAGCGGGGCGGGTTCGCCGGCGACCTCGCCGAAGCGTTCCGCTACATCGTCCGGGAGAACCGGCTGCTGCTGGTCGGGAGCCTGCTGTTCACCGGCACCAACTTCGGCATCTGGCTGATCCAGGCCAACCTGGTGTACTACCTGTCCACCTACCTGAGCCTGTCCTCGGCGCTGGTCGGCGTGGTGTTCGCCGCGCAGGGGGTCGGCGCGCTCGGCGGCGCGCTGGTCGCCCCCGCGGTGATCCGGCGGCTCGGCAACGGCCGCACGATCGTCTGCTCGACGATGGCCGCCGGGCTGCTCACCGGGCTGCTCGTCGTCTTCCGGGACGTCGTGGGCGTGAGCGTCGTGTCGGCCGCGGTTTTCGCCCTCGGCTCGATGAACGTCGTCTCGTGGTTCACCCTGCGCCAGCGGATCGTGCCCCGGGCGATGCTGGGGCGGGTGGTCGCCGCGACCCGCATGCTCGCGTTTTCCAGTATTCCGCTCGCTTCCCTCGTGGCCGGTGCGGCCGAAGACGCGCTGCACGACATGTACCTGGTGATCCTGGCCGGCGCCGCACTGCGGTTCCTGGTCGGCTTCGCCGGCTCGCGGACGTCCTTGGTGCGCTCGCGGGCCGGGACGACGGTCGAGGAGCCTGCGCCGTCGTGAACGGCTGACGGGGACTAAGGCTTGCGCAGGTCGGCGTCGGCCAGCGCGCGGACGACGTCGTCGCGGCGGGTGTCGCGGGTCGTCCGGTTGAGCTCGACGTGCAGGAACGGCGTGCCGCCGGCGGCCTGGCTCTGGACGTTCGTCGTCCCGGCCAGTCCGCGGCAGGGCTCGGCCCAGGCCCGGCGGACGCGGAACCCGGCCGCCGCGAGCCGGTCCGCCGCACGACGGGCCGCGTCGCCGGCCTCGGCGGCCCCGGCCGAGAGCACGACGTCGGCCGCGGGCAGGGTCCGGTCCTTGAAGCCGTGCAGCTGGACCTGGGGCAGGCCGCGCCGGGCCAGCAGCGTGGTGACGACGTGGAAGACGGTCCGCGTCTCGTGCGCGGGATCCTCCCGGCGCGGGTGGGCGCCCCCGACGGCCAGGACCGCGCCGGGCACCTGGCGGAAGAGCGCCAGGCCGATCAGCTCGGTCCGCAGGTCGGACGACGCGTGCGGCACCTCGATCACCAGCGACGGCGGCGCGGACCGGTCGATCGCGTAGAGCCCCCACGCCCGCTCGGTGCCGGGTTCCTGGACGGCGAGGGAGTCGCAGTCCACGGAAAACCCCAGGTCACCGAGGTGGTGCGGGGCCCGGTCGAGGAACGCGGCGAACCCGGCTTCGGCGGTCGCCAGCTCGGCGGCGGCCGGGCCGCGGTAGGGCTGCCGCGCGGACTGCGCGGCGGTGAAGCTCCGGAGCAGGGATTCCAAGCCACCAGATTACCGAGCACGGGCCAACGTCACCTTGACGCACCTCGACCGGCACCGGAGAGTGAGGGCGATACCCCCGCGTCGGCAGGTGGAGGAACCCGGTGGAAGTCCGGGGCGGTCCCGCCACTGTCACCGGAGAGAGGGATCTCTCCGGAAGCCAGGAACTCCCGCCGGCGCGCCCGTCTACCCGGGGCGCGGACCCCGAGGAGGAACCTCGTGATCCTGCTTCTGTCCACTTCGGACACCGACCTGCTCAGCGCCCGCTCGAGCGACCGCGAGTACCGGCTCGGCAACCCCGCCCGGCTCGACGTCGCCGAGCTGCCGGAGCTGCTCGACGGCGTCAAGATCGTCGTCGCGCGGATCCTCGGCACCCCGCGGACCTGGGCCGACGGGCTGGCCGCGCTGCGGGCGTCGGGCGCGCACGTCGTCGTGCTGGGCGGGGAGCAGACGCCGGACGCCGAGCTGATGGAGCTCTCGACCGTCCCGGCCGGCATCGCCGCCGAGGCCCACGCCTACCTCGCGCAGGGCGGCCCGGCGAACCTGACCCAGCTGCACCGGTTCCTCTCCGACACGCTGCTGCTCACCGGCGACGGCTTCGAGCCGCCCGCGGAGCAACCCGGGTGGGGGATCCTCGAGCGGCCTTCGCCGCCGGACGGCCCGGTCATCGGGATCCTGTACTACCGCGCCCACCACCTGTCCGGGAACACGGCGTTCGTGCACGCGCTGGCCGACGAGATCGAAGCCGCGGGCGGGCGCGCGTTGCCGATCTACTGTGCCTCGCTGCGGACGCGCGAGCCGGAAATGATGGCCGAGCTGGGCAAGGTCGACGCGCTGCTGGTGACGGTGCTCGCGGCCGGCGGCACCCGGCCGTCGGAGGCGGGCGCCGGCGGTGACGACGAGGCGTGGGACGTCGCCGAGATGGCCGCGCTCGACGTCCCGATCCTGCAGGCGCTGTGCCTGACCAGCGACCGCGAGACGTGGGCGGCGAACGACGACGGTCTCTCGCCGCTCGACGCCGGGAACCAGATGGCCGTGCCGGAGTTCGACGGACGGCTGATCACCGTGCCGTTCTCGTTCAAGGAGCTGGACGAAGACGGGCTGCCGCGGTACGTCCCGGACGCCGAGCGCGCGTCCCGGGTCGCGAAGATCGCCCTCGCGCACGCCCGCCTGCGGCACACGCCTCCGGCCGAACGCCGCATCGCGCTGATGCTGTCCGCATACCCGACGAAGCACTCCCGCGTCGGCAACGCGGTCGGGCTGGACACGCCCGCGTCGGTGATCGAGCTGCTGCGCCGGATGCGCGAAGCGGGCTATGACCTGGGACCGGACGCGTTCCCGGGCGTCGAGCCCACCGGCACCGACCAGCCTGATGGGGATGTGCTGATCCACGCGCTGATCGCCGCCGGCGGCCAGGACCCGGAGTGGCTCACGGAGGAACAGCTCGCCGGGAACCCCATCCGGGTGCCCGCGGCGCGCTACCAGGAGTGGTTCGACGCGCTCCCGGCCGAGCTGCGTGCGGGTGTCGAGGAGCACTGGGGCCCGGCGCCCGGCGAGCTGTACGTCGACCACGGCGACATCGTGCTGGCGTCGCTGCAGAGCGGCAACGCGATCATCATGATCCAGCCGCCGCGCGGGTTCGGCGAAAACCCCGTCGCGATCTACCACAACCCGGACCTGCCGCCGAGCCACCACTACCTGGCGGCGTACCGGTGGCTGGAAGAGGAGTTCGGCGCGCACGCCGTCGTCCACCTCGGCAAGCACGGGTCGCTGGAGTGGCTGCCCGGCAAGACATCGGGGCTTTCGGCGTCGTGCGCGCCGGACGCCGTGCTCGGGAACCTGCCGCTGGTCTACCCGTTCCTGATCAACGACCCCGGCGAGGGCGCGCAGGCGAAGCGGCGGGCGCACGCGACGATCGTCGACCACCTGATCCCGCCGATGGCTCGCGCGGAGTCCTACGGCGACCTGGCGCGGCTGGAGCAGCTGCTCGACGAGCACGCGAACATCGCGGCGATGGACCCGGCGAAGCTGCCGGCCGTGCGCCAGCAGATCTGGACGCTGATCCAGGCGGCGAAGCTGGACCACGACCTCGGTATCGAAGCGCGGCCGCACGACGCGGAGTTCGACGACTTCCTCCTGCACATCGACGGCTGGCTGTGCGAGGTCAAGGACGCGCAGATCCGCGACGGGCTCCACGTCCTGGGCGCGGCGCCGGTCGGCGAGGCCCGCGTCAACCTGGTGCTGGCGATGCTGCGCGCGTCCCAGATGTGGGGCGGCAAGCAGGGCGCGGTCCCGGGCCTGCGATCGGCGCTCGGCCTCAAGGAGAACGCGTCGATGTCCGAAGTGGACGCGGTCGAGAAGACGGCGCACGAGCTGGTCCGGACGATGGAGATGCGCTCGTGGGACGCGACGGCGGTCGCGTCGGTCGCCCCGGACGCCGGAGTCGCGCGGGTGCTTTCGTTCGCGGCGGAGGAAATCGTCCCGCGGCTGGCGGGCACTTCGGCCGAACTCGACGCCGTGCTGCACGCACTGGACGGCGGGTACATCCCCGCCGGGCCGAGCGGATCGCCGCTGCGCGGGCTGATCAACGTGCTGCCGACCGGGCGGAACTTCTACACCGTCGACCCGAAGGCCATCCCGAGCCGGCTCGCCTGGGAAACCGGGCAGGCGCTGGCGGATTCGCTGCTGCGCCGCTACCGCGACGACACGGGCGTCTGGCCGCGGTCGGTCGGGCTGTCGGTGTGGGGCACGTCGGCGATGCGGACCTCCGGCGACGACGCGGCGGAAGTCCTGGCGCTGCTGGGCGTCCAGCCGGTGTGGGACGAAGCTTCGCGGCGGGTCACGGGCATCGAAGCGATCCCGCTGACCGAGCTGGGCCGCCCGCGGATCGACGTGACGGTCCGGATCAGCGGGTTCTTCCGGGACGCGTTCCCGCACGTGATCGCCATGATGGACGACGCGGTGCGGCTGGTGGCCTCGCTGGACGAGCCCCTCGATGAGAACTTCGTCCGCGCGCACGTTTCGGCCGATCTGGCGGCGCACGGCGATGCCCGCCGCGCGACGACGCGGATCTTCGGCTCGAAGCCGGGCGCGTACGGCGCGGGCCTGCTGCCGCTGATGGAGTCGGGCAACTGGCGCGACGACAAGGACCTCGCGGAGGTGTACGCGGTGTGGGGCGGCTTCGCGTACGGCCGTGACCTCGACGGCCGCCCGGCGCGCGAGGACATGGAGAACTCCTACAAGCGCATCGTCGTGGCGGCGAAGAACACCGACACGCGCGAGCACGACATCGCGGACTCGGACGACTACTTCCAGTACCACGGCGGGATGATCGCGACGGTCCGCGCGCTGACGGGCGCGGCGCCGGCGTCCTACGTGGGCGACAGCACGTCGCCGGACGCGGTCCGCACGCGCACGCTGGGCGAGGAGACGGCCCGGGTGTTCCGGGCCAGGGTGGTCAACCCCCGCTGGCTGGCGGCCATGCGCCGGCACGGCTACAAGGGCGCGTTCGAACTGGCCGCCACGGTGGACTACCTGTTCGGCTTCGACGCCACGGCCGGCGTGGTCGGCGACTGGATGTACGAGAAGCTGACCGAGTCCTACGTGCTGGACGAGGTGAACCAGGAGTTCCTGCGCCAGGCCAATCCGTGGGCGCTGCGCGGCATCGTGGAACGGCTGAACGAGGCGGCGGACCGCGGGCTGTGGGAAGAGCCGGACCCGGAGCTGCTGGCGAAGATGCGCGAGGTCTACCTGTCCCTGGAGGGCGACCTCGAAGCGGAGTGACTGCAAGTGATCTGCAGGCCGCGGTGGCTACGCTCCCCCTTCCACCGAGGAAGGACGAAGACTTGAAGAAGGTACTCGGCGTAGCCGCCGCAGCACTGACCGCCGTGGTCTCTTTCGCGTCGCCGGCGTCGGCCGCCGATCACACGAAACACATGCACACCGGGGACGCCTACGGCAGCGTGACCGGCTGGAGCGGCGAAGGCGTGTTCACCGAGGAAGGCGACCGCGTCCACATCTGCGACACCGACGCCGACGGCCGAGGTGTCGCCATCTACGTCTACAAGGGCACGCCGGACACCGGCAACGTCCTGTACAGCATGCAGGTCGGCGGTGAGGGCAACTGCGTCACCAAGAGCGCCGCCGACGGCGGTGTCTACAACCTCCCCGAGAGCCGCGTCGGCTTCAAGTTCTGCCGGTACTGGGTGGCAGACAAGATCATCCACACCGGCGAGTGCAAGGACTACGACTTCCTCAACGACAACAGCTGACCGGAAACGCCCGGGAAACGCGGGTCCCGGTTGAGTGACGGCCATGATCACCGCCGCTCCCCCGAAGACCCGCTCCTGGGCGCTTCCGCTCGTCTGCCTCGGCGCCGCGCTCCTCTACGCCTGGAAGATCGGCGACGGCCAGGTCGGCAACACCTACTACTCGGCCGCCGTGAAGTCGATGACGAGCGGCTTCACCAACTTCCTCTTCGGCTCGTTCGACCCCTACGGCGTCGTCACCGTCGACAAACCGCCGCTCGCCCTGTGGCCGCAGGCGGTTTCGGTGCTGGTCTTCGGCTACCACGGCTGGGCCCTGCTGCTCCCCCAGGTGCTCGAAGGTGTCGCCGCGGTCTTCCTGCTGCACCGCACGGTCCGGATCCGGGCCGGCGAGAACGTCGCTCTCCTGGCCGCGGTGATCCTGGCGCTGACGCCGGTGACCGTGATCATCAACCGCGACAACAACCCGGACACCCTGCTCGTCCTCTTCCTGGTCGCGGCCGCGTACGCGCTCACCCGCGCGCTCGAAGACGGGCGCAAGTGGCTGTTCTGGTGCGCGTTCTTCGTCGGCTGCGGGTTCCTGACCAAGATGCTGCAGGCCTGGATCATCGTGCCGGCGCTGGTCGTCGCGTACCTCGCCGGGACGACCGGGCCGCTCGGCCGCCGTCTGCTCGACGTCCTCGGCGCGGGCGTCGTCCTGATCGTCTCGTCGTTCTGGTGGGTCGCCCTGTACGACTGGTGGCCCGGCACCAAGCCCTACCTGGGCGGCAGCAAGGACGGCAGCGCGTGGGACCTCGTCTTCGGCTACAACGGCTTCGGCCGTCTCTCCGGGCAGGGCGAGGGCGGCGGCATGGCGATCGTGCGCAACGGGCAGCTGACCATGTCGTCGTTCGGCGGCGATCCCGGGCCGGGCCGGATGTTCAACGACCTCGTCGGCGGCCAGATCTCCTGGTTGCTGCCGCCGGCGTTGATCATCCTGGCCGTGGTCGCGATCAGGCGGCCGGGAAACCACGCCGGCTGGCTGCTGTGGGGCGGGTGGCTGCTGGTGACGACCGCGGTCTTCAGCTTCGCGAGCGGCATCTGGCACCCGTACTACACGACGGCGATGGCGCCCGCGATCGCCGCCGTCTCGGCCGCCGGCCTGGCCCTGCTGTGGCGCGACCACCGGCGGACCGTCCTCCCGGCGGTGGTCGCGGTGGGCGCGGCCTGGGCGTTCGTCCTCACTTCGCGGGACACGTCGTTCCACGGCTGGACCCGCTGGGTGGTGCTCGGCACCGCGGCCGTCGCGGTCACCTGGCTGGTCGTGGCGCCGCGGCGCCGTGCTCTGGTCGCCGGGCTCGTGCCGCTGCTGCTCACGCCGGCCGTGTGGTCGTTCGCGGCAGCGCAAAGCACGTCGGCCGGGACGTTGCCCGCCGCCGGTCCCGCACCCGGGCCCGCCGGTCCCGCCGGGCTCGTCGCCGGTCCCGGGCCGATGCCGCCGCCGTCGTCCGGCGGGCCGCAGCCGCGGCTGGTGCTCTCGGGAGGTGGCGGCGACACCGCGAAGCTGACCGGCGAACAGCGGCGCATCCTCGGCTACGCCCGCCGGAACGGCACCGAGATCACCCTCGCGGTGAACGCCGAGGCGGGTGCGGTCGCGCCGTTCCTCATCGACTCCGACGCGCTGGTGATCGGCATGGGCGGGTTCGGCGGGCGCGACGACGCGCCGTCGGTCGCGCAGCTCGACCGCTGGCTCGCCGAAGGCAGGCTGAAGTTCGTGCTGAGCGGCGCCGGGCTGCGGCCCGTGCCGCCGCCCAGCCCGGCGCAGGCCGAACGTCAACGCTGGATCGAGCGGCACTGCGCGGTCGTCGACCCCGCCGCGTACGGCGGCCGGTCCGGCCCCGGCACCGGCCCGGGGCCGTCCGGTGGCGCGGACACGCTCTACCAGTGCCGCTAACGGCGAGGAAACACCGCCGCGGCGATCATCGGGGCATGCGGGTCCTGGTGGTGGAGGACGAGCCGATGCTCGCGGACGCGATCGCGGAGTGGCTGCGCGAGGAGTCGCACGCGGTCGACATCGCCCACGACGGCGCCGCGGCGCTCGACCGGATCGCCGTGCACGCCTACGACGTCGTCGTGCTCGACCGGGACCTGCCGGTCGTGCACGGCGACGACGTCTGCCGCCGGGTGGTCGCGTCGGGAGCGGCCACGCGGGTGCTGATGCTGACCGCGGCCGTGGAGGTCACCGACCGCGTCCGCGGGCTGTCCCTCGGGGCCGACGACTACCTGACGAAGCCGTTCGCCTTCCCGGAGCTGGTCGCGCGCATCCACTCGCTGGGCCGGCGCTCCCGCCCGGCCGCGCCGCCGATCCTGCGGCGCTCCGGCGTCACGCTCGACCCGGCGCGGCACGAGGTCGTCCGCGACGGGCACTACCTGGCACTGTCCAAAAAGGAGTTCGCGGTGCTCGCCGAGCTGCTGCTGGCCGACGGCGCCACCGTCTCGGCGGAGCAGCTGCTGGAGAAGGCGTGGGACGAGCACGCGGACCCGTTCACCGGCGTCGTCCGGCTGACCATCCTCAAGCTGCGCCGCAAACTCGGTGACCCGCCGCTGGTGGAGACGGTCACCGGCGTCGGCTACCGGCTCCGATGAGCCTCCGGCTGCGGCTGACCGTCCTGTACGGCGGCCTGTTCCTGCTGGCGGGCGTGGTGCTGCTGGGGGTCACGTACCTGCTGTTCACCCGCCAGGTCGGGCTGCGGGTGGCGGTGCTCTCGGGCAGCCCGCCGCCGGGCTCGCCGCCGTTGCCGCCGCTGGCGGCCTTCGACGAACAGGCCCGCCAGCTGCGCGCGGCGGCGGCGACGTCCCTGCTGACGCAGGGAGCGCTCGCGCTCGCGGCGGTGGCGGTGCTGGCGGCCGGGCTGGGCTGGCTGGTGGCGGGCCGGGCCCTGGCACCGTTGCGCCGGGTCACGGACACGGCACGCCGCATCGCGGCAGCGGCCGACCCGGGCGGCCAGGAACGCATCGCGCTGCCCGGGCCGGACGACGAGGTGAAGGACCTGGCCGACGCGTTCGACGTGATGGTGGAGCGCCTCGACCGGTCGTTCGACGCGCAGCGCCGGTTCGTGGCGAACGCGTCGCACGAGCTGCGCACTCCCCTCACCCTCAACCGATCCCTGGTCGAGGTGGCCATGCACCGCCGCACGGCGTCGCCCGACGTCCGGGAGCTCGGCACCAAGCTGCTGCGGATCAACGCCCGCCACGAGCGGCTGATCAGCGGATTGCTGCTGCTGGCCCGCTCGGAGAGCGCCCTGACCGAGCGCCGCCCGGTGGACCTGGCGGCGGTGGTCTCCCACGTGGCGCCCCCGGGCGTATCGGAGGACCTGCACGAGGCAACGGCCCTGGGCGACGCGCTGCTGCTGGAGCGGCTGGCGCACAACCTGCTGGAGAACGCGATCCGCCACAACACCGAGGAGGGCTGGGTCCGCGTGACGACCCGCACCCGGCCGGGAGCGGCGGAGCTGTCCGTGGCCAACAGCGGCCCGGTAATCCCGCCGACGGAGGTACCGGCCCTGTTCGACCCGTTCCACCGCCGCGCCCGAGTGGCCGCGGAGGGCGCGGGGCTGGGGTTGTCGATCGTCCGATCGGTGACCCACGCACACGGCGGCAAGGTCATCGCCACGGCGCGACCGGAGGGCGGGCTGGTCGTGGTGGTGACGCTGCCCGCGGGTTGAGTGCGGGGACGTCGGCTGGGCAGAGCCACGCTGGGCCCGCACCACGCCGCCGCCCGGCCCGGCCCGGGCGGGCCGTCGGCCCGGCGAGCTGGCGGGCTGGCGGGCTGGCGGGCTGGGGGACCGCACCCAGCCGCGCTACCGGGCCGCCGGACAGCCATCCTCCGGACGAATTTCGGATATTCCGGCGCTTTTCGCCCTCCTCCGCCCGGTTGGCGACCTTCGTTGCTTGACTTCGTTAATGGTCTAGTCCAATGATCTGTCCACCTCGAACCCCACCGGGAGGACAGCTCATGCGCAGGAGCAGACTGGCCGCCATCGGGCTCGCCGCCGCCACTTTTGCCGGGACCGCCGTCAGCCTCGTGCTCGGCGCGCCGTCGGCGACCGCGGCGTTGAGCAACAACTGGTACGCCGCGGCGCCGTACCTGATGCCCCAGAGCAACAACCCGCCCGATCCCGTCACCGTGATGAACGCGACCGGGCTCAAGGCGTTCCAGCTCGCGTTCATCCTCGCCCCGAACGGTGGCGGCTGCAGTCCCACCTGGGACGGCACGTCGGCGGTCTCCTCCGACACCGCCGTCGCGGGCGTGATCTCGCGGATCCGCGGCGCAGGCGGCGACGTCTCGGTGTCCGTCGGCGGGTATGGCGGCACAAAGCTCGGCCAGACCTGCGGCACGGTGGCCGCGACCGCCGCCGCGTACCAGCAGGTCATCACGAAGTACTCGCTCAAGGCGATCGACTTCGACCTCGAAGAGCCCGAGTACGAGAACACCGCCGCGATCGCGAACGAGCTCGGTGCCGCCAAGACGTTGCAGGCCAGCAACCCCGGCCTGTTCGTGTCGGTGACCATGCCGGGTACCGCGGCCGGTACCGGCTGGTTCGGCACGCAGCTGATCGACCAGGCGAAGTCGATCGGCTTCACGCCGAACAACTTCTCGATCATGCCGTTCGACGGGGGCTTCAACGGCGGTTCGTCGCAGGTGTCGGCTCTGGAAGCCCTGCACGGCCTGCTGATGTCGCACCTGGGCTGGGACAGCGCGACCGCGTACGCCCACGAGGGTTTCTCCGGTATGAACGGCAAGTCCGACGCGGCGGAGATGTTCTACACCTCGGACTTCCAGACGGTGTACGACTACGCGACCAGCCACGGCCTCGGCCGCTTCACGTTCTGGTCGGTCAACCGGGACCGCGCCTGCGTCGGCACGACCGACAACGGCGTCTGCAGCAACGTCCCGCAGAACGACTGGGACTTCACGAAGTTCAGCGTCCGCTTCGCCGGCGCGACCCCGCCGCAGACGACGCCCCCGGTGACGACGACCCCGACCACGCCGGGCGGCGGCTCCTGCACCGCGGCGGAGTGGGACCGGACGAAGGTCTACGTCAAGGACAACGTCGTCTCGCACAACAGTCACAAGTGGACGGCCAAGTGGTGGACGCAGGGCGAAGAGCCCGGCACGACCGGCGAATGGGGCGTCTGGCAGGACAGCGGCGCCTGTTAGCAGCTCAGAAGTCGAGGTGGGTGTTCTCGCGCTGGACCTCCGGGGTCAGCGCGGGCACCTCGACGACGTGCCGCCCGGCCTGCCGCAGCAGCTCGGTGCCCTGGGCGTCGACGAAGACCGGCGGCTCGCGCCAGGCGAACACGACCCGCGGGATCCCGGCGTCGAGGACGAGCTGGGTGCAGCTCCGCGGGTGGGAACTGCGGTGACTGCACGGTTCCAGTGAGCTGTACATCGTCGCCCCGGCCAGGCGCGGGTCGCCGGCGCACTTGGCCAGCGCGGCCTCTTCGGCGTGGTTGCCCGGGTCGCCTTCGCCGGAATGCCCGGTGGCGACGACCTCGCCGTCGGCATCGGTGATCACCGCGCCGACCCGGAAGGTGTGACTGGGCGGGCACTCGGCGGCGAGCGCGATGGCTTCCTTGAGGCGCTGGACGTCCCGGGCGGTCGGTTCGCCGGCGGCGCGGTACTCGAGGATCGCCATCCCCTGCAGTTCTTTCGCGCCGGTCAGGACGAGCGGCCGCGGGTAGAGGCCGGGCCCGACGAACCGCGGCGCGGCCGGCTGCCCCACGAAGGACGGCGCGATCGCGAGCCGCAGCTCGTCGGCGAGGCCTTCGGTGAGGAACCGCGTGTGGATCGCGCCGCCCCCCTCGACCAGCAGGTTCTCGATGCCGCGCGCGCCGAGGTCGTCGAGGATGCGCCCGAAGTCCGGCGGATCCCCCGCATCGACGACGGTGGCGACGTGCTTGAGCGCATCCGCGGCGCCAGGCGGCGCGTAGACGATCTTTTCGGTGTCCCCGACGGTGAAGAACTGCGCGTCCGGGTCGAGACCGCGGGTGGTCACGGTGACCTTGACGGGTTGTTCGGGCTTTCCCTGGTCCAGCCGTCCTTGCCGCAGCTCGGGAGCGCGGACGAGCAGCCGCGGGTTGTCGGCCCGCACTGTTCCGGCCCCGACGAAGATGGCGTCGGCTTCGGCCCGCAACCGGTCGACGACCGCGAAGTCGTCCTTTGTGGACAACACGAGCCGCTCGGGCGAGGTGTCGTCGAGGTAGCCGTCGAGCGACTGCGCGGCGGACAGCAGGACGTGCGGCCGGGAGATCACCCGGCCCAGTATGCCGTAACACCTCGGGCGATCCCCGCGTCCTACGACGTATCCCTGTCGAGCCCACCCCCGGAGCTGCGGAACATGACCACGCGAGGCTGGTACGAGGAACGGACCCTGACCACGGTCGACACCGTCGGCCGGGTGGTGTCGGTGACGACCGGGCTCACCCGCGACCCCGAAGGCCGCCTGGTCGCGGCGATCGCCATCAGCGACGGACCGACCGCGATCTACCGCTATTCCGGCGACACCGGCGAGCGGACCGAGCTGGTCGCCAACGCCGCGGGCACCGTCAGGGACCTTCGCAAGCTCACCGGCACGCCGCCCACGCGCTGAGGGTCCCGCCGATCGGCGGGACCGTCAGGTCTGCCCGGTTCAGGCGGGCAGGACGGCGTACTGGCGGACGTAGAGGTCCGTGTACGTCACCGGGCCGCGGGGGCCGGGGACCTTGTCGAGGTTGATGCCGGTTTCCGGAACCGCGAGCAGCTTGAAGCCGTCGAGGAGGCGGGTCGGGGCGTTCCAGAAGACGCCGGTGCCGGTGTAGCCGTCGAAGAAGGCGTCGGCGGCCGACTCGTCCTCGGTGGCGATGCCCGCCGCCAGGCCCGACGTCCGCTCGTTGGCGATCTCGACGGCGTCGGTGAGCGAGCCGACCTTGGCGACCGTGACGGTCGCTTCGCGGTCGGAGTCCAGCGCCCACTCGTAGCCGATGGGGTGCTCGTGCGGGGCCAGCGACGGCGTGACCCCGCGCTCGGCGAGCGCGTCCGAGATCGCGGGCCAGGCGTCGTCGTGGATGCTCTCGTGGATGAGCAGCAGGTTCAGCCGGTTGCAGACGCCCAGCCGGTCGAGGCTGGCGTAGACGAGGTCCCGTGCCTTGGTCACGTCCGCCCCGCGGTCGACGTACAGCACGCCGCCGCCGTCGGCGTGCGCGAGCGTGCGCACGCCGTGGACCGCCGCCTCGGTGGCCAGCGCCCGGGTGCTGTCCCCGCTGCCGCGCAGGATCACCAGCGGCACGAGGTCCGGCAGCCGCACGAGCGCGGACGCCGCCTCGCGCTCCACCCGCGGCACCAGCTGGACGCAGTCCGCGTCGATGCCCGCTTCGGCCAGCGCCGGTGCGATGACGACCTCACGCAGCCGCTGGGCCGAGCCGAGCGCGGCCGAGCCCGTGCGCAGCACCCCGCCGTTGCGCGACTTGACCAGCTGCGACGCCACATCGACGGTCACGTTCGGCCGCGCCTCGTAGTTCGCGCCGATGACGCCGACCGGACGCCGCCGTTCGACCAGCCGCAGCCCGCCGTCCAAGCTCGACACTTCGACCGAGCGCTCCTGGTGCGGGGCGCCGGCGAGCAGCCGCAGCTGCTCGGCCATGCCGGTGAGACGCTCCGGGGTGATGGTGAGCCGGTCGAGCAGGCCGGCGCTCATGCCGTCGGCCTTCGCGCGCTCGACGTCGGCCTGGTTCGCCTCGAGGATCTCGTCGCGGTGCGCGAGCAGCCGCTCCGCCATCCCGGTCAGCGCGGCATCGACGGCCTCGGCGCTCGCGGCGGCCAGCGACGGCGCGGCCAGCTTCGCCGCCCGTGCGCACTCCTCGACGGCCTTGGCGACCTCGTCCATCGTTCGTCTCCCTCCGCGCGACCAGCGAGAGACCAGTTTGCCGCATGCACCACCCCGGCCGGCCACGGGCTCCACCGCCGCCCACCCACGCGAACCGGCGGCGCCGGCCGATGCGACCGGAAACACCGGCCGCGGCCGGCGAGGGCGAACCCGCGGGCGCCCGACCTGGAGACCGACCGTCAGCGACACGCCCGAGCGCAGCGACGGCACCTTCGCGCCCACCGCAACCGCCGGCCACGACCGAGCCGAGCGCCCACCCGCGCCCGGCAGGCCTACGTGGCGACGGGCTCCAGGAGCCACAGCCCGCCGGCGAACAGGCAGCTGATCGTCGCCACGGCGAAGACCAGGACCCACAGCACCGGCGGGACCGCGGTGAGGCGGCCCAGCTGGTCGGCGTCGGAGTCACGGGCCTGGCCGCGCCGCCGCTTGATCTGCAGCTCTGCCACCGGCCGCACGCCGCCGAACAGCAGGAACCACGTCAGGAGGTAGCTGAACGGGGCCTGCACCTCGACCGGCGCCACGAACGCCACGAGCGCGAGCACCGCGGCACTGGCGACGACGGTGAACACCCCGTAGGCGTTGCGCACCATCACCAGCACGCCGAGCAGCAGCAGCGCGATCAGGACGAGAACCGTGCCGACCAGGTCGGCGCCCAGCAGGCTGGCGAACAGCAGCCCCAGCACGGACGGCGCCAGGTACCCGGCCATCGCGGTGAACGCCATGCCCGGCCCGTCGGGCTTCCCGCGCGAGACGGTGACGCCCGAGGTGTCCGAGTGCAGCTTGATGCCCTGCAGGCGCCGTCCGACCAGCACCGCGGCCAGCGCGTGGCCGGCCTCGTGCACCATCGTGACGACGTTGCGCGCCCGCCGCCAGAGCGTCCCGCCGGCCAGCACGACCAGCAGCGCCACCCCACCGGCGACCAGGGTGATCACCGCGGGCGTCTGGGCCTGTTCGAGCAGCGAACCGGCCGGCGAGGGGTCGGTGGCGGCAGCCGCGCGGAAGGTCGGCAGGGCGTCACCGGCCGGGCCGCCGAGTGCGAAATGAACGGGCAGGCTCACCCGGATACCTCACCACAGGCGATATCTGGCTACGGTGAGTCCCCACCGTGCGCCGACTCGCGGCTTCCGGTATTGGGTCGTTGCGGTCTCCTTTCCGTCGGTGTGACCGGCGTGGCAGCCGAGCCTGCACCGGGGGCACCGGGTACGGCGGCTCAGGTCATCGCGACTCCCGCATCCGGGCCTCGCCCTCGACCCGGAACAGGAACGACACCCAGCTCCGGAACGGCGCCCAGGCCTCCGCGATCTCCGCCAGCTCCGCGGCTCCCGCGTCCGGGAGGTGGTACGCCTCGCGCATGATCTCGTGGAGGCGGCTTTCGCCGCGGGGGAAGACGTCGGGGTGACCGGCGCCGCGGATCAGGATCAGCTCCGCGCTGAACCGGCCGATCCCCGGCAGCAGCTGCAGCTGCTTCAGCGCCTCTTCGGCCGGCATCGCCCGCAACGCGGCCGCGTCCAGCAGCCCCGCGGCCGCCGCCTCGGCGATGGTCCGCAGGCGCTGCACCTTCGGGCCCGCCAGCCCCGGCAGGTACTCCAGCTCCGCCAGGACGGCGGGCGCCGGGAACGCCCAGAGCCTGCGCCCGCCGACCTCGACCTCGGCGCCGTCGCGCTCGGTGAGCCGACGGCGCAGCCGGACCGCCTGCGTCATCCAGATCCGGTGGCTCAGCACCGCCCAGCAAGCCGCCTCGTACGGCGACGCGAACAGGACGGGGCGCAATCCCGGGTGCAGCTCCTGCAGCAGCGAAACGACCGGATCCCGGGTGCCCGCCTCCGGGAACGCCGTGCCGTCGACATCCAGCGAACACATCCTCCGCACCTGCTCCACCACCGCTTCGGCGTGCTCGGCGGGGCCGTGGACCTCGACCACCACCTCGCCGGGGGATCTCTGCCGCAGCACCGCTCCCACCGGCGTCCATTCGCCGTCGAGCGCGAAGGCCACGCGGAGCACGCCCGGCTCCGCCTCCGGCTGCCCGGCAGGGGCGAAGCCGGTCAGGAACCGGGCCGCCGCGGCCAGGTCGAACTCTCCGCGCACCGCGAGCTGGGCGCATGGGCGGGAAATCGCCATCGTCGTCATCTCTCCTCCTCGGATCGGGAACCTCGGCTGCGACGTTAGGAGGGACCACCGACAATTTCGGAACGTCGAACGCCTGAGCCCGGCTTTGTTCACACGATCGAGTGGCGCGGCGACGCGCGGACGCGGTGCACCTTCCCGCGAAGAATCCACAGTGGACAGTGTCTGCTGCTTCGCGCTCCCCATGTTCGCCGAGCTGCAGACCGCGTCGGACCAGATCACCGAACGGTACGCCGGCGTCACGCGGATCGTGGCGGCCGGCTCGGCTGAGCGCCGCGGATTGTCGGGGGTGGCGGTTAGCATCGGCCCATGACCAACGCCGAACCCGTCCCGCCCGACGACAGCTACCTGCGTTCCCTGGTCGAGGCCACCGCCGACGCCGTCGCGGCCGCCGAACCGCTGTCTTCCCCGCACACCGGCGCGGACGAGGCGACGCGGGCCGAAGTGACCTCCGCGGTCGAGCGCAGCTCACCCGACCTGGTGACGTTGAGCCAAGATCTGCACGCCCATCCCGAAGAGGGGTTCGCCGAACACCGGTCGGTGCGCGCCTTGGCCGACCTCCTGGCACGCCACGGTCACGAGGCCGCCGTCGGCGTCGGCGGGCTCGACACCGCGCTGCGGGTCAGCACGCCGGGCACCGGCCCGCACATCGCCGTCCTCGCCGAATACGACGCGCTGCCCGGGCTGGGTCACGCCTGCGGCCACAACATCATCTGCAGCACCGCCGCGGGAGGTTTCCTCGGCGCCGCGGCCGTCGCCGAGCGCCTCGGCGGCCGCGTCAGCCTCATCGGCACACCCGCCGAGGAAGGCGGCGGTGGCAAGGAGATCCTCGCCCGCGCCGGCGTGTTCGACGACGTGGACGCGGTGATCATGCTGCACCCGTTCAGCCACGACATCGCGCTGCACCCGTTCCTCGGGCGCCGCCAGCTGGAGATGGTCTTCCACGGTGTCGGCGCACACGCTTCGGCGCAGCCGTTCATGGGCCGCAACGCGCTCGACGCCGCCGTCGCCGCGTACCAGGGCGTCTCCGCCCTGCGCCAGCAGCTGCCGCAGAGCGACCGCGTCCACGGCGTGTTCACCGACGGCGGCGCCCGCCCCAACGTCATCCCGGCCCGCGCCGCGCTCCTGTTCTACCTGCGGTCCCAGAGCCCGGCGACCCTGCGTGACCTCGCCGCCCGCATGACGTCGATCGCGGAAGGCGCCGCGGCGATGACCGGCTGCGGCGTCGAGCTGATCTGGGACGCCCAAGCCCCCTACCTGCCGATCCGGTTCAACACCGCGCTCGCCGGGCGCTGGTCGGTCAACCAGGTGGGCACCGGCCGCAAGCCACTTCCGCCGGGCATCGTGCCGGAGTCGCTCACGGGGTCGACCGACCTGGGCAACCTCTCCTACCGGATGCCTGCGCTGCACCCGATGCTCGCCGTTTCGGGACCGACCGTTGCGTTGCACACCAAGGAATTCGCGGCCGCGGCCGCATCGGAGACGGGCGACGCCGGCGTCCGCGACGGTGCACTGGGCCTGGCCCTGACCGCCGCCGACTACCTCGGCGACGCCGAACTGCGGAAGGCGGTGCACGACGAGTTCGAGGCGGCGGGAGGAGCGCTGGACGTCCCGTCGTTCTTCGCCTGACACTGAGGAACAGCTGAGTTTTCTCAGCTGATTCTTCTCAGCAAAGCCTGAGGGATTTCCACAGGCTGCTCACAAGCACAGGCGCGAATCTAGTGCCATGACCGAGAACGAGAGTCGGCCCGGCCCCGCCTCAACCGGTGGGCACCAGCCGCACCAGCACACCCAGCAGTACGGGCCGTACGCGCAGTACGCCTACCAGCAGCAGGCCGCGCCGAATCCGCTCTTCACCCCGCAGCCGCAGGGTCCCGAGGCCCCCACGGCGCTGAAGACCAAGCCGCGCCGGGGCGGCCGCGTCGCGATGATCGTCAGCGCGACCGCGCTCGGCGCCGCGCTGGTCGGCGGCGTCGGCGGCGCGGCGATCGTCGGGCTCACGACGAGCTCGGCGGACGGCGCGACGACGTCGGTGAGCACGCCGGCCGCGAACGGGCAGACGGTCTCGAACTCGACCTCCGGCGACGTCAGCGCCGTCGCGGCGAAGGTGACGCCGAGCGTGGTCCAGATCAACGTCACGACCGACCAGGGCGAGGCCATCGGCTCCGGCGTCATCCTCACCCCGGACGGCCGGATCCTGACCAACGCGCACGTCGTCAACGGTGCCCAGAACGTCGTCATCACCACGTCCGACGGCAAGAAGTACCAGGCCAGCGTGGTCGGCGCGGACACCAAGGCGGACATCGCGGTGGTCCAGGCCCAGAACGCCAGCGGCTTGGCGGCTGCATCATTGGGTGACTCGAGCAAGCTGGCCGTCGGCCAGGAGGTGGTCGCGATCGGCTCGCCGGGCGGCCTGCAGAACACCGTCACCACCGGCATCGTCAGCGCACTGAACCGGAACCTGTCCGACATCGGGCAGGGCGAGCAGCAGCAGCGCTCGCCGTTCAGCCGCACGTCGAACCAGAGCAGCGACGCGCCCAGCTACACCGCGATCCAGACCGACGCCGCGATCAACCAGGGCAACTCCGGCGGCGCGCTGGTCGACGCCCAGGGCAACGTGATCGGGATCAACTCGGCGCTGTACAGCCCGTCGGCGTCGGCCAACGGCGCGGCGGGCAGCGTCGGGATCGGCTTCGCCATCCCGATCAACGACGCCAAGAAGATCGTCGACCAGATCGTGAACAACTAGGACGCGGACGGGCCGTGGTCGGGGCGGCCCGTCCCCCGCTCTGCGGGGAGCGGGAACACGCGAAGGCCGTTTCGAGAGTCGATCGGGGACTCCCGAAACGGCCTTCGTGCTGGTCAGAGCGTGTAAGCGAGGGTGAACAGGTGGTTCTTTTCCTCGTCGATCCCGATGCTCGCCGTGCCGGCGATCCCGGCCAGTTCACCGAAGCCCGAGCCGGTCAGGATCTTCAGTGCCAGGCCGCTGTCGTCGGCCGAATGGTGCAGGACGAAGCCGCCCTTGCGGCCGTCGACCGAGACCTCGAGACGTTCGAAGCCGACGTACGCGCGCGAAGTCGCGTTGGACGCCGTCAGCATCTCGACGGTGCTGGTCCCCTCGACCGCGCCGGTGAACGTCTTGCCGATCGCCACCCGGGCGAACTCGGTGCCCGAGGCTTCGTCGGTCGCCTGCGGCTCCCAGGTGCCGACGACGAACGAAGCGGTGGCGGTGCTGGTCATGGGTCGTTTCCCCTTGTCTTCGCGGTGCGGTTCCCCGTCAGCGTGACAGCGATACCTGACAGCTCGCGTCAGGTATTCCTCACCGTCGCCGGTTGCCGAACAGCCCGCGCGTGATCTCCCGGCCCAGCGCGCTCGCCGCGGACCGCATGAACGACTTCACGGCCGGGTTCTTCATGGCCGACTCAAGGAAGCCCGGTTCGTCCTTTTCGGGCACGGGAGCCGGCGCATCGGGAGCGGGCTCGGACGCCGGAGCGGCGGCGACCTTCGCGGCCAGCTTCTCGTAGGCCGACTCCCGGTCGATCGTTTCGGCGTACTTCGCGTGCAGGTCCGAAGACGCGACGGCCACGGAGACGGCGTCCTCGCCGATCGAACCCATCTTCGATCGCGGCGCACGCAGCCGCGTCCACGCCACCGGCGTCGGCGCACCCCGTTCCGACAGCACCGTGACGACGGCCTCGCCGATGCCCAGGGACGTCAACGCCGTGTCGAGCTCGTAGAACTTCGTCTTCGGGTAGGTCTTCACTGTCTTGGCGAGCGCCGCCTGGTCGTCCGGGGTGAACGCCCGCAGCGCGTGCTGGATCCGCGCGCCGAGCTGCGAGAGCACGGCGTTCGGGACGTCCGTGGGCAGCTGCGTGCAGAAGAACACGCCGACACCCTTCGACCGGATCAGCTTCACGGTCTGCTCGATCCGCTCCAGGAACGCCTTCGACGCGTCGTTGAACAGCAGGTGCGCCTCGTCGAAGAAGAACACCAGCTTCGGCTGGTCGAGATCGCCCTCTTCGGGCAGCTCCTCGAACAGCTCGGCCAGCAGCCACATCAGGAACGTCGAGAACAACGCGGGTTTCGCCTGGAGGTTGTCCAGTTCGAGCAGGGTCACGACGCCCTTGCCGCCGACCTGACGCATGAGGTCGTGCACGTCCAGCTCAGGCTCGCCGAAGAAGTCTTCGCCGCCTTGGGCCTCCAGATTGGACAACGCACGCAGGATCACCCCGGCCGTCGCCGCCGAGACCCCGCCGATGCCCTTGAGGTCTTCCTTGCCCTCGTCGCCCGTGAGGTGCGTGATCACCGACCGGAGGTCCTTTGTGTCCAGCAGCGCCAGGCCGCGCTGGTCGGCCCAGTGGAAGATCAGCCCGAGCGTCGACTCCTGCGTCTCGTTCAGCCCCAGCACCTTCGCCAGCAGGACCGGCCCGAAGCTCGTGATCGTCGCCCGGATCGGCGACCCCTTCCCGCCGGTGCCCAGCGACAGGAACTGGACGGGGAACGCCGTGCCCGCCCAGTCATCGCCGAGCTCCTGCGAGCGCTTCGTGACCTTGTCGTTCGCCTCCCCGGCCGCGGCCAGCCCGGACAGGTCGCCTTTGACGTCGGCGAGCACCACCGGCACCCCGGCCGCCGACAGCTGCTCCGAGATCAGCTGCACCGTCTTCGTCTTGCCCGTCCCGGTCGCCCCCGCGACCAGCCCGTGCCGGTTCAGCGTCGCCAACGGCAGGCGCACAGCAGCCGCCGCGTCCACCTGCCCGTCGACCACCACCGCACCCAGCTCCAGCGCGGCACCCTCACTCGCGTAACCAGCGGCGATCTCCCGCGCCGGCGACTCCTGCTCGGTCACTGCCCGCTCCCCGATCTGTGTCCTGCACCACATCGAATCCGGCTTGGCGAGCGTAACGCGCCGTACGCGCAGGTAACGCGCTCCATATCCCCGTGTCGGGTTAGGGTCACCAGGTGACCGACCGCCTAGTCTGGATCGACTGCGAAATGACGGGGCTCGACCTCGGCAAAGAAGCGTTGATCGAAATCGCCGCCCTCGTCACCGACGCAGAACTGAACGTGCTCGGCGACGGAGTCGACATCGTCATCCACGCCGACGAGGAAAAACTCGGCGGCATGCCCGAAGTAGTCCGCGAGATGCACGCCCACTCCGGCCTCACCGAAGAGGTCCGCCGCTCCACGGTGACCCTCGAAGAAGCCGAGCGCCGCGTCCTCGACTACATCCGAGAGCACGTCCCCGAGCCCGGCACCGCCCCCCTCGCCGGCAACTCCATCGCTACCGACCGCGGCTTCATCGCCCGCGACATGCCCGCCCTCGACGCCCACCTCCACTACCGCATGGTCGACGTCTCCTCCATCAAGGAACTCGTCCGCCGCTGGTACCCGCGCATCTACTACGCCAAGCCGGAAAAAGGCCTCGCCCACCGCGCCCTCGCCGACATCAAGGAATCCATCGGCGAACTCGACTACTACCGGCGCGTCGCCTTCGTCCCCCAGCCCGGCCCCACCAGCGACGAAGCCAAAGCAGCCGCCGCTGAAGTGCAGGAACGGCACCAGGGGTAACCCCCTGCAAACCCCGCGCGGACACCCGCTACGATTACAGGCAACGAGGTGATCGCAAGCGGTTCCCTCGCAGATGGTGGGCGTAGCTCAGCTGGTAGAGCACCTGGTTGTGGTCCAGGAGGTCGCGGGTTCGAAACCCGTCGCTCACCCCATCACCCCGGCATGGTCAGGGCCTTGCGGCCCTCTCCCTATGTCGGGGTTTCGCCTTTTTGTGGGGGTCGAACCCCCACACCCCCGCCGGGGGCCCGCCTCCGGACCCCCATCCCGTGTGGTTGCGTGCCGTTGCCGTCTTACTTGCGCTGGGCTATTCGTGGCAACGCTCACGACTGGATGGCTCAGCGTGCGGGGGGCTGGGTGGCGGTGCACCGTTGAGCCGTGGAACGTTCAGGTGCGAAGGTCAGGGGTCGGAAGAAGAAGCTGCGGTATGAGGACATCACCGTGGTTGATCGGTCGGTGCTCAAGCGGGCCGTGGGGGCCGCTGCACTGGGCAATGCCATGGAGTGGTTCGACTTCGGGGTCTATGCCTACATCGCCGACACCATTGCCGAGGTGTTCTTCCCCGCCAGCGTGTCTCCTGAGGTTCGGCTGATCGGGACCTTCGGGGCCTTCACCGCCGCCTTCCTCATGCGGCCGCTGGGCGGGCTCGTCTTCGGGCCGCTCGGGGATCGGATCGGGCGGCAGAAGGTGCTCGCCGTCACCATGATCATGATGGCCATCGGGACGCTCTGCATCGGACTGATTCCGTCGTACAGCTCCATTGGGGTCTGGTCGCCGATCCTGCTCGTACTGGCGCGGATGGTTCAGGGGTTCTCCACCGGCGGCGAGTACGGCGGTGCCACCACCTTCATCGCCGAGTACTCGCCGGACAAGCGGCGGGGGTTCATGGGGTCCTGGCTCGAGTTCGGGACGCTCGCCGGGTACGTGTTCGGGGCGTCCGTCGTCACCGGCATGAAGGCCTGGGTGCCGCACGAGACGTTGATCGAGTGGGGATGGCGCGTTCCGTTCCTCGTTGCCGGGCCCCTCGGCATCATCGGGCTCTACATGCGGCTGAAGCTGGAGGAAACGCCGGCGTTCCAGAAGCACGCCGAGGAAGCCGAGAAGCGTGGCCGCTCCGGCGAGCCGTTCTGGAAGATGTTCACCGAGTACTGGCCCGCCCTGCTCGTCTGCGTCGGCCTCGTGCTCGTGTTCAACGTCACCGACTACATGCTGCTGTCGTACATGCCGACGTACTTGTCCGAGCAGCTGCACCTCGACGCCACCCACGGGCTGCTGCTGATCATCGTCGTCATGGTCGTGATGATGCTCATCATCATGGTCGGCGGCCGGATCACCGACCACGTCGGCCGCAAACCGGTGATGATGGCGGGCTGCCTCGGGTTCCTCGTGCTGTCCTGGCCGCTGATGCTGCTCGTCCACGACGGCGGCCTCGTCCTCACGTTCCTCGGCCTGATGGGACTCGGCCTGTTGCTGCTCTGCTTCGAGGTGTCGATGCCCGCGGCGCTGCCCGCCCTGTTCCCCACGGCGATCCGGTACGGCGCGCTGTCCATCGCGTTCAACATCTCGGTGTCGCTCTTCGGCGGTACGACACCGCTGGTGATGCAGTCGCTGATCTCCGCCACCGGCCACGACTTCTGGCCGGCCTGGTACCTGATGGCGGCGGGCGCGATCGGCGCCGTCGCGGTGTTCTTCAGCCGCGAGACGGCGAACAAGCCGCTGTGGGGCTCGGGACCGTCGGTGTCGACCGAGGCCGAGGCGCGGGAGCTGGTCCGCGACTCGGGTTAGTTCGCCGCCGTCCGCCACTCGTCCCAGGACAGCTGCCAGACGCTCCAGCCGTCGGTGGGCTCGAGCTTCGGGCCGCCGCTGTTCTGCACCGTGACGAGGTCACCCTTCTTGGACGTGTCCATCAGCCACTTCGTGTTCTCGGTGGACAGGTTCAGGCAGCCATGGCTGACGTTGCTGTGGCCCTGCTGCCGCACCGACCACGGCGCGGAGTGGTAGAAGATGCCACTGTAGGACAGCCGGATCGCGTACTGGACGAAGGTGCTGTAGCCGCCGGGCGCGTCTTCGGGCACCCCGTAGGTCGCGGAGTTCATCGTGTACCCGGTGTGCTCGCTCATGACGGTGTAGGTGCCCTGCGGCGTGTTGTGGCCGGGCTTGCCCATGGAGGTCGGCATGGTCTTGACCTCCTTGTCGTTGATCGTGACCGTCATCTGGTGGGTCCCGCCGTCGGCGACGGCGACGAGCTTGTCGCCGACAGTGACGCTGGCGCCCTTGTCCTCCCGGCCGTAGCTGCCGTTGCCGAGCGGCTTGCCGTACACGGCGGCATCGATCTTGATCTTGGTGCCGCTCTTCCAGTAGTCCTTCGGCCGCCAGGTCACCTGCTTGTCGCCGGACCACCGGAACGCGCCCTCGGTGGCCGGCTCCGCGGTGACCTTCAGCGCCTTCTCGGCGGCGGACTTGTCGGCGACGTTGCCGGTGAAGGTGAAGATCAGCGGCATCCCGACCCCGACGGTCTCGCCCTCGACGAGGTTCACCGAGACGCCGAGCTGCCGGGCGGGCTTGACGGTGCCGAAGGTCGACTCCGACGTGACCGGCTTGCCGTCGCTGCCGGTGGCGGTCGCGGTCAGCCGGTAGGTCTTGTTGTAGCCGAGCGGCTCGGCGGAGTCCCACCCGGAGCCGTCGGCGCGCGGCTTCCCGGCCACGACCTTGCCGTCAGCCCCGGTCAGCTGCACCTCGCCGACCTTCCCGTCCGCGACGGTCACGCTCACCGGTTCCCCGGGCGCGACGTCTTTGGCGTCCTTCGCGGGGGCAAGGGTGAGCACGGCGGGCTTCGGCGCGGGCCGGGGAGCACTGCTCGCGGAAGCCGTCGTCGCCCGCGGCGGTTCACCCGAAGGACTGCTGCTGCAGCCGGCCACCGTGAGGCCGATCACCCCGGCGACCACCAGCAACCGCGCCCCCATACCGGCCGAACCCGTCATGCCCACCCGCCTGTTTCGCCGTCGATGTCCGACCACAGTGTGCCCGACCAGCCGGGACGCGGGAGCGGCAACGCCAGAACCCGGGTGAGGGGACCCCCCTGAAACGGGCCTCCACACGGGTGGTAATCTTTTCCACGTCGCCGAGGGAAACCCCGGCAGACACCAGCGCCATTAGCTCAATTGGCAGAGCAGCTGGCTCTTAACCAGCGGGTTCGGGGTTCGAGTCCCTGATGGCGCACCCTCACTCCCCAGGTTGAAGACTTCTTCGACCTGGGGTTTTGTGTTATCCGGAATCATTGCTTACCTTCCTCTCTTGTCCTTTGTGGTCTCCCGAGAGCGCAAGCCGGGGCTGCACACAACGGCAGCCAACCGCACCACGCGACCAGCCGGAATCCGCCGCAGGCAGGTGACCCGGCGGTCTTACGATCGACGGCACCTGCGGAAAGTCACCGGGTTTCCCGCCCGGGCGTGGCGGTTGTCTCGCCGGGGTCGATGCGGCGCAGCAGGTCCTGGAGCTGGCGGCGCTGGGCCGGGGTCAGCCGGTTGATCATCTCGGCGTCCAGGCGCGGAATGTGGGCTTTGAGCCCGGCGCGCAGGGCCGCCTGGCCCGCGTCGGTCAGCGCGACGCGGAAAGCGCGGCCGTCCTCCGGGTCGCGTTCCCGGCGGATCACGCCCTTGTCTTCCAGGCGGGCGACCAGCTTGGTGGTGCCCGCCGAGCTGTAGCCCATCCGGGTGGCGACCATGCTGGCGTGCGTACGCGGGCCGGGGAAGCGCGCCAGGCGCAGCAGGAACTCGAACTCGGTGCCGTCCAGGCCGGTGGCGGCGCGGATGTCGGCGTGCAGCAACGCGTCGAGGGCCCGGTGCAGGTTGACCACCCGACCCCACAGCACCACTCCTTCGTCGGCCACCAGTGCGCGCAACTCCTCATCCACGGTGCGATGGTATCGAACCATGGGAACATACCTCGCCAGAGAGCTAGTTTAACTCGCCAGCGAGGTATATATTGAGTCGTGCCGACCACCTGGCCGGCCACGAGGAGGCTGCGAGCAGGATGACCGACCTGACCTACACGATCATCGACGGGGACTTCCCCGCGGGCGTCAAGAACAAGACCGCGACCCTGGTGACCAGCGAGAACGAGGCGCTACTGGTCGACGCCGGGTTCACCCGCGCGGACGGGCACCGCCTGGCCGCCGCCGTGCTCGACTCCGGCCGGGAGCTGACCACCGTGGTGATCAGCCACGCGGACCCTGACTTCTACTTCGGCGCCGAAGTGATCGCCGACTCGTTCCCCGGCGCGCGGTTCCTGGCCACCCCGGAGGTGGCCGCCGCGATGGCCGGGAAGTACGAGGGCAAGCTCAAGGCCTGGGCGGCGCTGGGTGCGAACCTGCCCACCCGGCTGATCGAGACCGAGCCGCTCACCGGCGACCTGCAGTTCGCCGGCCACGCCTTCGAGCTCAAGGGCGCCCCTGCAGCGGCGCTGCCCGACCGCACCTACCTCCACCAGGCCGAGGACCGCGCGATCCTCGGCGGCGTGCTGGTCTTCGCCGACGAGCACGTCTGGCTCGCGGACACCCCGCGCGACGAGCAGCTCGACGCCTGGGACGCACTCCTGAGCGAGATGCAGGGCCTCGAGCCCACGCTCGTGGTGCCCGGCCACCGGCAGCCCTCGGCCGCTGCGGACGCGAGCGCGATCGCCTACACCCGCGAGTACATCGCCGCGTTCCGCCGCATCGTGGCCGCCGCGGCCGACGGTGCCACCGCCACCGAGGAGCTGCTCAAGGCGTACCCGCAGGCCGGCATGCAGATCGCGGCGCAGCTCGGCCCGAAGGTCGTCAAGGGCGAGATGGCGTGGGGCTGACCATGACCGAGACCGATTTCGCCACGAGCAGCGCACCGGCCGACGTGGTGCGCCGCCAGTACCTGGCCTCGGCCGCCGGCGACCTGGCCGCCCTGCGCGCCACGCTCGCCCCGGACGTGGAATGGACCGAGATGGCCGGCTTCCCGCTGGCCGGCACCTACCGCACGCCAGACGGCGTGACCGCGAACGTCATGCAGCGGCTCGGCGCCGACTGGGACGGCTGGGCCGCGCACGACGACACCTACGTCGTCGACGGTGAGAACGTCGTGGTCCTGGCCCGCTACACCGCGGTCCACAAAACCACCGGCAAGCACCTGAACGCGCGCGTTGCCCACCACTTCACCGTTCGCGGCGGACTGATCGTGCGCTTCGAGCAGTTCGTCGACACCGCCCTGGTGCGCGACGCCGCAACCCCCGACAGCTGATACACCCGCTTTGCCGAGAAATGACCCAAACCCATTGTCCGCAGCCGCGAACAAAGCCCTCGTGCTCGCCTTTTACCAGCAGGCGTTCAACGACGGCGAGCCCGAGCAGGCCGCCGTCCACCTGGGCGCCACCTACACCCAGCACAACCCCGGCGCCCCGGACGGCGCCGAGGGATTCATCGGCTACGTGCACTGGCTGCGCGGCCAGTTCCCCGAACTGCACCTGGACATCAAGCGCGCCATCGCCGAAGACGATCTGGTGGTCACCCACAGCAACCTCCACCTCAAGCCCGGCGACCTCGGCATGGCGGTGGCCGACCTCTGGCGCATCGCCGACGGCAAGATCGTCGAACACTGGGATGTCGTGCAGGAAGTCCCCGAGAAAAGCAGCAACGACAACACCATGTTCTAAAACCTGAGATCAGACGCGGCGTGACCGTGCGCGCACTCTCTTGCCGGCGAACGGACACCTGACCCTGGGCCGGCCCGGAAAGCCGCGGCTTGCAGGGTGGGATCGGACGCAGTACTTTCGATACGATACGGTAGCGTAGCGGAAGTGGGGCGCGGAGTGGGCACTTCGGAGTCCAGCGGCAAGGCTCGGCCCTCGGCGATGGGGCGGCCGCGGGATTTCGGCCGTGACCTGGCCATTCTTGACGCGACGCTGTCACTGCTGACCGAGGTGGGATACGAGCAGCTCTCGATGGAAGCGGTGGCCGCGCGTTCCGGAGCGGCGAAGACGACGATCTACCGCCGGTACCCCGACAAGGCGGCGCTGGTCGCCGCAGCGGTCGAGCGCCGCGCGCCCGCGAAGCCCCCGCCGCCTGCGGGCGACAGTCTCCGGGACACCGTGCATTCCCTGGCGGCATGGCTCGCGCGGAGCATCTCCGAACAGGACGTGGGTCTGCTCGGGGCCGTGTTCACCGGCATGCGCAACGACGCACGGCTCGCCGAGGCGATGCGGCTGATCCTGCGGCGGGACGAGACCGCGATGGCGGACGGACTTGTTCGCCACGCGGCCGAGCGACTGGCACCCGGCGCGTCAACGCTCTTCGCCGAGGTCGCTCCGGCACTGATCGTGCATCGCATCGTGGTCGTGGGCGAGCCGTGCGACGCCGCCTTCGTCGAGCACCTCGTCGACGACATCCTCTTACCGCTCCTGCGCCGCACCTGAGCGTCCATCCGGCCGATTCGCAGCACTCGCAAACCGGGAGGCACGATGAAAGCAGTACGTTACGACCGTTTTTCGGGCATCGACGGGATCTACCTCGCGGACGTCCCCGAGCCCGTGGCCGGCCCGGGCGAGGTCGTGGTGCGGGTCGAGGCCGGGGCGCTCAACCCCGGGGCGCTACCGGCGCTGCACGGCAGTTCGTACACGCCGGGCCGCGATCTCGCTGGTGAAGTCGTTGCGGTCGGTGCCGACGCGCCCGGCTTCGCCGTCGGTGACGCGGTGCTGGGCAGGCTCCAGAGCTGGGACGCCCACGCCCAGTTCGTCGCCATCCCCGCCGTCCAGCTGGTGAGCAAGCCTCAAGCCCTCTCCTGGGACGTGGCGGGCTCGCTCTACACCACACCGATGGCGGGCCTCGGTGCCATCCGGGCGGTCGACCCCCGGCCGGGCGAGACCATCGTGATCTCGGGTGCCTCGGGCGGCGTCGGGTTCACCGCCGCCCAGCTCGCGCTCCGTGCCGGGGCGACGGTGATCGGCCTGACCAGCGACGCGCATTTCGACCTGCTGCGGCAGCACGGCATCGAGCCCGTCCGATACGGCGACGGCGAACAGGAACGGATCCTCGCCACGACCGGCCGAGCCGATGCCTTCATCGACACCGTCGGTGGCGGCTACCTCGACCTCGCCATCACCCTCGGCGTTCCGGCAGACCGCATCGACACCGTCGTCGATTACCGCGCAGCGAAGGAGAAGGGCGTCAAATCTCTCGGCACGGCCGACGCCGGCGGCCTCCCGGCACTGGCCGAACTGGCTGCCCTCGCCGCGACCGGCGACCTGCACATCCCCATCGCCGCAACGTATCCACTCACCGCCGTGCGCGACGCCTATCGGGCCTTGACCGACCGCAAGGCCCACGGGCGCATCGTGCTGCACCCCCAAGATCTCGGCTGAACGGCACACTGACCGGCAGCAACCGCAACGACACCCAGCTCACGACTCAGCCGGCGACGAACTGCTCCTGCCACTCGCCGCTGCCGTACGGCGGCGCCGCGACCTGGAGATCACCGTAGGACGGGGCCGGTTTCCACGAACCGAACACCCGCAGCTGGTAGCTGCCGACCGGAACGTTCTTGAAGGATGCGAAGCCGTTGGCGTCGGTCTTGGCGAAAGACCGGGCCAGCTTGCCGTCCTCGACCAGCACGACGGTCTGGTTTGCCAGGCCCTCGTCGGCGTCCGGCTGGTTGTTGCCGTTCTTGTCCACCCAGATCCGGCCCTTGGAGTCGGCGCGCATGCCGGGGACCTTGGCGTAGGCCGCGGCGTACGGGGTGCCGCCGCTGTGGCCGTCGTTGACGGCGCAATCGAGCCCCGTCGTGCCGGTGTAGGCCGCCTTGGCGGGCACCTTGCCCTGTGCCGTGAGCACGATCCGCTGCCCCGCGGCCAGGGTTCCCTCGCGACGCTGGTTGCCGAACGCGCCCCACTGGTCGTCCGTCACCGTCAGCTCCGCGCCGAAACCGCCCGCGTCGCAGCTGAGGAACAGGCCGGTCAGCGGCTGGTCGCCGGAGTTCGAGAGCGTGACCGTCACCTTGCCGGTGTCGCCGGCGGCGTAGCTCGTCTTGTCCAGCGTCAGAGCCTCGTGCAGCACGTCGGACAGCGGCCGGACGGCCCGGACCTCGAGCGCCGTGTAGGCCCCTCGGCCGTCCAGCCGCATCGCCCCCACGGACTGGTCGACCCAGCCGCCGGGCACCTTCTGGAAGGACAGGTAGGCGATCCGGCTCAACGGGAGACCGCTGAAGGAGAAGTGGCCCGTCGCGTCGGTGACGGCGACCAGGTCCGACGTCGTCCCGACGCCGATGAAGTGCGCCTCGGCGCCGGCCAGGCCCTCGCCCGGCGATGGCTTGCCGTCGCCGTTCGCGTCGCCGTACAGCAGGCCCGCGACCTGCTCGGTGCCCCGCGCCAGCGGCAGCGTGACACGCTGGACGTTGTCGCTGTAGTCGACGTCTTGCGCGCCGTACACCTCGATGTGCACGACCGAATCGCCGTCGAACGTGCCCAGCTGCCCGGTCAGGTGGATGCTCCGGGTCTCCCCCTGCGCGATGGTCGCGCCGGTGCCGCCGTCCGAGAGGTCTCCCCATTGGTTCCGGTCGTTCCAGAAGGGCGTCCCGGACTCCGAGTAGGCGGTGCCGAACGCGCCGAACGCGACGGAGTCGCCGATGTTGCTCACCGTCACGTCGAGCCCGACGGTGTCGCCGGACAACCAGCGGCCCTGCTGCGCGGTGACGGTGACCTTGAGGTTCGGGCCGGAGGCGGCCGACGCGGGCGTCGCGGCCATCCCCGCCACGACGAGTGCCGCAGTCAGCACGCAGACTGACCGCATGAATCTGCCAGTAGGCATGGTTTTCTTCCCCCTTGAGTGCTTCAGGCGAATCTAGGACCGGCCCGGACTTCCGGGGGAGACCGGAACGTTCCGCAAGACCGGTACGGCAACCTTTCCGGCGCCTGAAGCGTTCCGGAGCGCACCCCCCGGCCGGGTTCACCTCGGCGGGGCGGTGAACAGGACGTTCAGCAGGTCCACGGCCGCGTCCCGGGTGAAGGCCGCAACGACGTAGTAGTCGGCGATCGCGGGGAGGAACGCCAACGGGATCTCGTCGGGCGACCGGCCCGGCAGGACGACCGGCAGCAGCTTCTTCGTCCACCGGTCCCGGTCGCGGTGCAGGAGGTCGGCCAGCCGGCTGTACTCCGACCGGATGCCGCGGTGACGCGTGGAGTCGGCGAGCTCGCCGTCGCCCACCGCGCGGTACGCCGGCGACGCCACGACGAGCACGTAGTCGGTGCGCAGGATCTGGGTCGTCGTCCACTCGTCCCAGTTGCGGCGGTGCTCCAGGTCGTCCTGGTCGACGCGCACGTCGACGCCGGCCGCAGCCAGCAGCCGGCACAGCTCCACGACGGCCTTCTTGTGCGCCGGGGACTCCTGCGCGTACGAGACGAACACCCGGGGTCTGCCGTCGGCCGCCGGGGTGGCCGGGACGTCCGGTTCCGGCGCTTCGGGGAGCCGCACGGTGAACGCGTCGGGTTCGCCGCTCGCGTGGAGGCCGAGGTCGCCGTCCGCCGTCAGGTGGTAGGCACCCCCGGCCAGCACCGGCAGCTCGGTCCGGTCCGGCGGGGTCAGCAGGACCAGCCACGCGGTGTGCGTGCCGGCGTGGACGCCGCCGGAATGCCGCCACCGCACCCGCGCGCTCCCGAGGCCGAAGCCGGCCACTTCGGACCGGACGGCGGGCAGCGCGACGTTGGCTTCGCTCGCGTCGGCCGCCCAGCGGGAACGGCCGCCGGCGCGGCGGACGAAGTTGAGCTGCCCGGTCAGTTCGTAGGTGCGCGCCGGCTCGGCCGCCGTGACCGCGCGGGGGATCGCGTCGACCACCATCACCTCGGCGGCGTCGAAGGCGAACTGCACCTCCGCCCAGGCCGGGGGTGTTTCGCCGGCGGGCACGTCGAACTCGTAGTTCACGCGGACGAGGTAGGCCGCGTGCCCGGCGAAGCCGGCCGGCAGCGGATCGATCCGGTGCAGCTGCCAGCCGGAGAAGCGGATCAGGCCGATCGCGATGTCGTTGGGCGCCAGGTCGACGGATCTCACGAAGACGTCGAGGAACAACGGGACACTGCCCGCTGTCCGGTCGGTCGGAGACGAACGCACGAGGTCCTCCTTCGTCTCGGCGGCTGCCGGTTTCTCCGCCCCGTTGCGTCGAGTCGTCCCTTGCGAAACCGCGTCGACGGAAGGAGTCGCTCCGGACGCCGATTTGTTTCACCGCGTCGATTCTTTCGATTATTCGATTCGTTCGACCACGCCTCCGGTCCTATGCGAACCGGCCGGATTGACTGCACGTATCGCCCATGTTGGAATATGTCCATCAATGGCCCGGGAGGTAAAACCGTGACTTCGAGATCAACGAAGATCAAGTCCGTTTTGTTCGCCACCGCGCTGGCGGCCGTCGCGGCCGTGTCCGGCGTGGCGAACCAGGCGCCCGCCGCTGCGGCCCAGCTGAACGCCACGCAGATCGTGGCCGACATGGGTGCGGGGTGGAACCTGGGAAACCAGCTGGAAGCCAACGCCAACGGCGTGCCGAGCGAAACGGCGTGGGGGCTGCCCACCGTGACGCAGGCGCTCGTCGACAAGGTCAAGGCCGCGGGGTTCAAGACGATCCGGATCCCGGTGTCCTACCTGAACTACATCGGGGCGGGCCCGAACTACCCGATCAACGCCGCCTGGCTGAACCGGATCCAGCAGGTCGCCGACTACGCCTACCAGCGCGGCCTGTACGTGCTGATCAACATGCACGGTGACGGCTACAAGTCCGTCAACGGCTCCTGGCTGATCTGCGATTCGTCCGCACAGGCGACGATCAAGGCCAAGTACCAGAAGGTCTGGCAGCAGGTCGCGAGCCGGTTCGCCGGCTACGACCAGCACCTGGTCCTGGAGTCCATGAACGAGGAGTTCGACGGGCAGTACGGCACCCCGACCCAGCCGTGCTACTCGAACATCAACGCGTACAACCAGATCTTCGTCGACACCGTGCGCAAGACCGGCGGGAACAACAGTTCGCGCTGGCTGCTCGTCCCCGGCTGGAACACCAATATCGATTACACCACCGGAAACTACGGCTTCACCTTGCCCACGGACCAGTTCCGCTCGTCGGCCATTCCGGCAGGAGAAAAGCGGATCATGATTTCGGTGCACTACTACAGCCCATGGGACTTCGCCGGCGAGGAAAGCGGGAACATCACCCAGTGGGGCCGGGCGGCGACCAACCCGGCGAAGAAGTCGACCTGGGGTCAGGAAGACTACCTGGACGCCCAGCTGAAATCGGTGCACGACGCGTTCGTCGCCAAGGGGTACCCGGTCGTCGTCGGTGAATACGGTGCGATCGACAAGTCGTCGTTCGATTCGTCGAACAACCGGTACCGCGCGGACTTCGCGCGCGCCGTCGTGGCCACCGCGAAGAAGTACGGCGCGTCGACCGTCTACTGGGACAACGGCGCCAACGGGCAGTACGGGTTCGGCCTGTTCGACCGGCGCTCCTACGCGGTGACGCACCAGACCATCATCGACGCCATCATGAGCGGCGCCGCGAGCCGATGACCGCTCGCTCCGACCGGCCAGGGCCGGGCGGAAGTGTGGGCAGGCGCGCCGAGGGGGGAGGAGGCGCACCTGCCCACGGGTGAGACGCTAGCGGACGGCCCGGCAGTTCGCCGATCGAACCGCCGGGCCGGTCCTCAGCTGCAGGTCTTCCCGTTCACCGCGAAGGCCGCCGGGCGCGGGTTGCTGCCCGTGTAGCTGCCGTTGAAGCCGAGCGAGACGGACTGGCCCGGCGCCACCGCGGCGTTCCACGGCATGGCCGTGGCGGTGACGGCCGCGCCGGACTGCGCCCACGTCGCCGACCAGCCCTGCGTCACCTTCTGGCTGCCCGGGAAGCTGAACTTCAGCGCCCAGGTCGGCCACGCCGTCGTCCCGGTGTTCTTCACGGTGAGGGCGGCCGTGAAGCCGCCGTTCCACGTGTTCGCCTCGTAGGTCACCGCGCAGCCGCCGGCCGAGCCGTCCGGCAGGGTCGTGAACTGCGCGGACGGCGAATCCGGGCCGGTGAGACCCGCGCCGTTGCGGGCCACCACGACCAGGGTGTAGGCGGTCGACGGCGACAGCCCCGTCAAGGTCGCACTCGTCCCGGTCACGGTGGTGAGGACCTTGCGGGCCGAGCCGGTCACGCTGACGACGTCGTAGCTCTTGATCCCGCTTTCCGGGTCGGAGGACGCCGCCCAGGTCACCGTCGCCCCGGTGCCGGACACCGCCGACACCGCGGGCTTGCCCGCCGCGGCCGGGGCGGTCGTGTCGACCGCGGACGGCGACTTCTCCGCCGTCCAGTTCGCCAGCCAAGCCAGCGCCGAGTTCCAGTTGATGGCGACCTCGTTCACCGAATACGCCTGGATGTCGTCGACGAAGCAGCGCTGGGGCGCGCAGCCGGTGAGCAGCCGGGCCGCGGTCGGGTCCTGCAGGCCGCTGTTGGGCCCGCCGGACAGCGCCCCGGGCGGGGCGGTCGGCAGCGCCGGGTCCAGCTCGTGCGCCCAGAACCGGTGGTGGACGTTCTGCACGGCCTGGTCACCGTGGCCGGAGACGTAGGAGTAGTTCGCCGGGTTGCGGCCGAGCAGGTAGTCCATGGCCTGGAACGCGCCGTCGCGGTACTTGGCCTGCTTGGTGAAGTCGTACGCCAGGGCGAGCACGACGCCGTTGTTGGCCACCAGGCCGTTGGAACCCCACTCGTACGTGCCGTCGGCGGTGCGGTACGGCGCCGGGTAGCCCATGCCCGCCATCTGGGCCAGGTGGCTGTCGGCGGTCGTGGTGATCGCCGTCTTGATCGCCGCCACGTCCGCCGCGGGCAGGTCGGTGGCCACCAACGCGAGCGTGATGTCCCCGAGTGCGCCCGTCGAGCCCCAGTCGAAGCCGTGGGTGTTGAAGCTGACGCCGCGGTAGAGCGACGACCCGGTGACGTCGGCGCGGTACCCGCTCTTCGCGGTCGTCGCGAACAGCTCCGCGGCCGCCCAGTAGAACTCGTCGGTGACCGTGTTGTCACTGTAGGTACCGCCGCCGGTGCCGTCGTCGGGGTCGGCGAGCAGGTTCGGGTTGGCCTTCGCCGCGGCGTAGGCCTTCTCGGCCGCGGCGAGCAGCTTCGCCGAGTACGCCTGGTCGATGGTCCGCCACAACCGCGACGCCTGCGCCGCGACCGCGGCCATGTTCAGCGTGGCCGCCGTGCTCGGCGCCGAGAGCCGGCGGGGCTGGCTGTCCTGGTCGGGCCGGGTGGGCAGCGCGGTCCACTGCGCGTCGTGGATCTTGTGGTGCACCATGCCCGCCAGCGGCTTGCCGTCGGGCACCTGCATGGAGAGCAGGAAGTCGACCTCCCAGCGGGCTTCGTCGAGGATGTCGGGCACGCCGTTGGCCTGCTCCGGGATGGCCAGCTTCCCGTCACCCAGCGCGCTCGGGTCCCCCACCTTCAGCGCGCGCTCGTACTCGTCGAGCAGCTCCCAGGTCGCGATGCCGCCGTTGACCACGTACTTGCCTTGGTCACCGGCGTCGTACCAGCCGCCGCGAACGTCGAGGGTGTAGCCGCAGTTCAGGTCCGCTCGGCAGGGCACGTTGTTGTCACCCTGGTTCGGTGCGACGTTCACGTGCCCCGCGGGGCGGGCGTAGGTGGCGCCGACGTACTTGGCGTCGATCGCGATCCCGCTGCGCTGGTGGTAGAAGAACGCCAGCGAGTCGTAGCGCAGCTTCTTGAGCCCGTCCGCGGAGATGTCGAACGGGAAGCTGGTCTCGGCGCCGACGGCCAGCGTGTAGCCGGTGCCGGCGGTGTCGTAGGCGGAGAAGTCGATGTCGTGGACGCTCTCGCCGGAGGCGGCGTCCGCGCCGCGGGGCCGGGTCTGGCCGGTGGTCACCGCGGCGCCGGCGGAGTTCTTCAGCGTCCACGTCAGCGGCGTGGTGGCGCTGCTGATCACGGTGGCGTGCTTGGGCAGGCCGGGCACGTAGCTCTCCTGGTTCACCCGGATGCCGCTCGTCGGGGGCAGGCCGCCGGGCGGGATCACACCGCCGATCAGCGAAATGTTGTCCAGGCAGACGGTGTTGTTCGCGGCCTGGCCGCCGAACCAGAAGGCCAGCTGGCCGTTGCCCGCGTTCGGGAAGTCCAAAGTGGACGTGAAGGTGACGGTGAAGTGCTGGGTCGCCGGGGTGACCGTCAGGTCGGTGCGCGAGATCTGCCGGTAGGGCGACACGGCTTCCCCCGCCACGGCGGAGATCTGCTGGGTCGTCGTCGCGTGCGCGTCGAACTTCAGCGTGTACTGCTGGCCCGCCTCGAAGGGCACGCCGTTCTGGCCCGCCAGCGCGTCGTAGCCGTTGGCCGTGCCACCGGTGACGTCGGTGCAGAACTCCCCGCCGGTCACGTGGCCGGTGGTCCCGGACCCGGCCCACCAGGGGTCGAGGGTACCGCCGGCGAAGGTGCCGTTGAGCAGCCGCTCGTAGTCCGCGGCGGACGCGGGCACGGAACCCGCCGTCAGCCCGAGCGTTACCGCGGCCAGCAACGCCAGACCGGTCCGGAATTTCCTTGCCCGCATTCGCCATCTCCTCGTCGTCGAGCCAGGCGTAAGTGGGAGCGCTCCCAGGCAGGAAACTGTAATCATCCGCGCGCGCCTTTGGCAATGATCCCGCCGGCGGAGTCTGGACGCGGCCCCGGAGGTTCCTCTATACATACGTGGCCACTGGGTGAGCCAAGCCGAAAGTTTCACGAAGCCCGCGCGCGACCGACAGTGTTAACGCTAACAATTCGGTCCGCCCATCGGAAAGGGGCGACGATGCCCGCTCGAACCCGACCCCGGGTCCTGCACTTGTTCGCCGCGACGGCGGTCGCGCTGTCGGTATCGGTCGCCGTCGCGGCTCCCGCCGCCGTCGCCGCGCCCGGGAGCCCGGCGGTCACTCCGCCATTGGGGTGGAACAGCTGGAACAGCTTCGGCTGCAACGTCAGCGAAACGACCGTCCACCAGGCCGCCGACGCGATGGTCTCCTCCGGCATGCGCGACGCGGGCTACCAGTACGTCGTCGTCGACGACTGCTGGTTCGACCCGCAACGCGACGCACAGGGCGCCCTGCGCGGCAACGCCTCGAAGTTCCCCAGCGGCATGAAGGCCCTCGGCGACTACCTCCACGCCCGCGGCCTGAAGTTCGGCATCTACCAGGTCCCCACCGACCGCACCTGCGCCCAGCGCGGCGGCGCCTACCCCGGCTCCACCGGCAGCCAGGGCCACGAAACCCAGGACGCCCGCACCTTCGCCTCCTGGGGCGTGGACTACCTCAAGTACGACTGGTGCTCCCCCGCCGGCACCCGCGACGAAGAGGTCAGCCGCTTCGGCCTCATGCGCGACGCCCTGCGCGCCACCGGCCGCCCGATCGTCTACAGCATCAACCCCAACAGCTACCACGCCATCACCGGTGACAAGTACGACTGGGGCCAGGTCGCCGACCTGTGGCGCACCACCGAAGACCTGCTCGACATCTGGCAGAACGGCAACACCAACAGCTACCCCATGGGTGTCGGCAACGTCCTCGACGTCACCGCCCCGCTGGCCGCCCAGGCCGGTCCCGGGCACTGGAACGACCCCGACATGCTCGTCGTCGGCCGCCCCGGCCTGACCCTGACCGAATCCCGCGCCCACTTCGCCCTCTGGGCGCTGATGGCCGCGCCCCTGATGGCGGGCAACGACATCCGCACCATGTCCGCCGACATCAGCGCCATCCTGCGCAACCCGCGGCTGCTCGCGGTCGACCAGGACCGCCTCGGCGCCGGCGGCCGCCGTGTCCGCGACGACGGCAGCATCGAAGTCTTCGCCAAGCCCCTCGCCGACGGATCCGTCGCCGTCGGGCTGCTCAACCGCGGCAGCGCCACCGCCACCATCAGCACCACCGCGGCCCAGGTCGGGCTGTCGGGCACGTCCTTCACCCTGACCGACCTGTGGACCGGCGGCACCTCCACCAGCTCCGGCAGCATCTCCGCGAGCGTCCCCGCCCACGGCGCGGCCGCCTACCGGATCTCCGGCGGTACGCCCGTGGCCGCCACCACCTCACGGCTGCGCGACGCCGGTTCCAACCGCTGCCTCGACGTCGACAACGCCTCCACGGCCTCCGGCGCCGGCACCCTGATCTGGGACTGCCAGACCGCCGCCAACCAGCTCTGGACCACTTGGGCGAACGGCGAAATCCGCGTCTTCGGCGACAAGTGCCTCGACGGCACCACCAGCGCCGCCCGCGTCCTCAGCCGGTCGTGCACCGGCCAGGACAACCAGAAGTGGACCCTCGGGGCGGACGGGTCCATCCGGAACGTCCAATCAGGACTCTGCTTGGACGTCGAAGGCGCCGCGACCGCCAACGGCACGCACGCGATCCTGTGGACCTGCAACGGCCAGGCGAACCAGAAGTGGAGCCGCGTCTGAACCTTCGCGCGGAGAATCACCCTTCTCGCGACACGCCGAAGCCGCGACCGACACGTCGGTCGCGGCTTCGGTCTGCGCCGGGTGGGACCGGCTCACGGCTTCCGCCCGGTGGCCGGTCCCACCCGTGCCGGCGTCACACCGAGCACGCCGCACGGCGTCGTGCGACGCCGGAGTCCGCGCCCCGGCCGGCTTCCGCACACACAACGGGCGGCCGCGGCGCGGGGACTCAGTGGCCCTGGCTCGTACCGCCGTCGGCGATGCCGCCCGAGGCGCAGTTGTACGGGGACTCGCCGCTGGCCTCGTGCTCACCCGGCGACAGGATCGGCACGCCGATGCCGTTGAGCGAGTCGTGGATCGGGACCTGCACCCCCAGCACGTTGACGTCGTTGCCGCACAGGCCGAGCGTGCCGTTGACGTTGTGCAGCGCGTCGGTGTTGTTCAGGTTGAGCAGGCCGAGCTGGCTGGTGTAGCCACCGTGGTCGTCGTGGCCGTCGAGCGTACCGGCGGCCGCGACGCCACCGGCCAGGAAAGCGCCGGCCGCCATGGCAGCCGTGACGAAACCAAGCTTCTTCAGCATTTGTTCTCCTAGAATTGACGGTGCATCGGACAGGACGGCGGCGAGGTGTGTGTTCTCCGTCCCGCGTGAGGGAAACGTACTGAGTCACCGGCACCGCTTCCACCGCACGCCACCATCGGGTGCGCACCGGAAGCCGCTGACCGGGCCTTGATTGGTCCGATCGGGTCATCGGGTTCAAAACCGTAAAACCCCTCCGGCAACGACGGCCGGAATCGCACATCCGTTCATGCCCCAACCACCCGGAGAACAGCGACGAACACGCGGCGGAGGCCGTAGGGTCAACCACGGAACCCGTTCCTCCGACCCCGGGAGCGGGTGTCCCGCTGGTGAACCGGCGAGGGGTGAACCCCTCAGCCGAGCCCGCAGCCGGGCGACGCACACCCTCGCCGGTTCCCAGCCACTACCCGGAATTCGTCCGCAGCACGTGGCTGCACAACGCCACGCGGACCGTGCGTTCGGTGTCCTCATCGGACAGACTCGGCCCGGCGTTGCTGCCGGCGGCCACGACGACCGCGGCGACGTCGCGGAGCTTGACGTTGGTCTGCTGCGACACGGCGACCAGCACGCCGAACGCCTCCGCGGCGGGACAACCGCGCAAGAGCATCACCATGCCCTTGGCCTGCTCGATCACCGCGCGGGACGACAGCGCCTCGCGCAGCTGCGCGTTCTCGGCGGCCGGGTCGACGTCACCGGGGGCGCCGCGGCCACGGTCGTGCTCCACTCGTCCTGGCTTTCTTTCTGCAGCGAAAAGCCGCCGCGCGGAAAACATCCACGCGGCGGCCTCCTACCGGGTTCGTCAGTTGCCCTGGGCGGTCCCGCCGTCCGCGATACCGCCGCCGGCGCAGTTGGACGGCGACGAGCCATCGGCCTCGTGCGCCCCCGGGGAAAGGACCGGGACGCCGACCCCCTGGGCGACGTCGTGCACCGGGACCTGCACGCCGAGCACGTTGACGGTGTCGTCGCAGACGCCGCCGACCGCGTTCACGTTGTGCAGCGCGTCGAGGCTCTGCACGTTGGCCACGCCGAACTGGTCGCTCTGGCCGGCCGGGTGGTCCGAGACGGTGACGGTCGTCGCGGAGGCCGAGCCACCGAACGCGGCCAACCCGGCGGCCAGTGCGGTCGCGACGAATCCGAGCTGCTTGATCACGAGAAAGAACTCCTAAGGTGCCCGCCCGTGTCCCGGGCGGAACTCACGGCGCAAACCGTCGGTGCGCCATTCCGGTTGCGGGGATCGAATGGTTTTCCGCCGAGGCGGAACTCAGTTGCCCTGGCTGGTGCCGCCGTCGGCGAGACCGCTCGAAGCGCAGTTGTACGGCGATTCGCCACTCGCCTCGCTCGCCCCCGGCGACAGCACCGGAACGCCGAGACCGTTGAGGGAGTCGTGGATCGGCACCTGGACACCGAGCACGTTGACGTCGTTGCCGCAGAAGCCGAGCGTGCCGTTGACGTTGTGCAGCGCGTCGGTGTCGTTCAGGTTCACCAGGCCGACCTGACCGGTGTGGTCGTACCCGAGGTTGCCGTGTTCTTCGCCCGGCGTGCCGGCGGCCGCGATTCCGCCGGTGATGAACGCCCCGGCCGCCATGGTGGCGGCGATGAAGCCGATTTTCTTCAGCATGAATTCTCCTCGATCGACAATTGCCACGGCGTCATTTCCAGGCGTTGTTCCGCCTTGGTGGGAAAAACGTACTGATGCCCCGGCGGCCGTTCCAGCCGGTTCACCGATCGTGTGGGGTGCGCGGCCCCCTGACCGGGGGTCGTATAACTCGACCGGGTGGCCCCCGTCCGGAGCGGCCGCCATTCGGCCGCTCGGCGCCGGAAAGACCAGGTGATCGATCGGCGAAGCGTTACTACGCAACGTGTTCGCCGATCCAGACACTGCGGCGCGTCACGCTTTAGGGTTGCTTCAGTCGCCCAAATCCGTCTCGGAGCGTGACGAAGTTCCGAACCCCATCCTTCGAAAGTGAACCCACTTCTTGGTTCCTACGCTTTGCCGGACACCTGGTACGCGATGCGGGACTTGAGGAGTCGATTCGTGGTGGATTACGCAGTGCTCGTGGCGTCCGCGGTGCTGTACGCGGTGGGGATCGTCGCGCAGAGCGTCGCCGCCCGGCGCGCCGGGAACCGGCCGGGCACGGGACTGGGCCTGCTGGCCCGGCTGGCGGCCGATCGCCTGTACCTGCTCGGTTTCGCCGGTCAGGTGGGCGGGTTCGCGCTCGCGTTCTTCGCGCGCGCTTCCCTGCCGCTGTACCTGGTGCAGACCGCGTCTTCGTCGGCCATCGGGCTGGCGACCGCGTTCGGGGTCGTCGCCCTCGGGTGGCGGATCCGCGCCGCGGAGGCGATGACGCTGGTGCTGCTGGCCTGCGGGCTCGTCGTGCTGGCCGGGTCCTCGTCGGCCTCGGTCGCCACCGACCTCCCGCCCGCCGGGGTCGCCGCTCTGGCGCTCGTGGTGCTCGCGACCGGGCTGGCCATGGTCCCCGCGGGCCGGGCGGGGACCTTCCTGCCTGCCGCGGTCCTGTCCGGCGTCGCGTTCGCCGTCGTGGCGGTCGCGAGCCGCACGCTGGCCCACCTCGATCTCCTTGCCCTGCCGGGGAATCCGCTGACCTGGCTGATGGTGGCGGCCGCCGTGCTCGGGCAGGCTTCGATGGCGACCGCCCTGCAGTGCGGGCCGGCGGCCGCGGTCGTGGCGGCCGCCGACGCGACCACGATCGTGCTGGCGTCGGTCACCGGGATCGCCGTCCTCGGCGACCACGTCGACGGCGGGCACGGGCCGTGGGTCGCCTCCGGGCTGGCCGTGGTCGTGGGCGGGGTCCTGCTGCTCGGCGTGCAGTCGCGCGCGGGCACGGCCGCCCTCGCCGGGGAGGCCGCGTGACCCCGCGGCCGCTCGCGAGCGTCTCGGTCGACCTCGACAACCTGTGGGCCTACCTCAAGACCCACGGCGATCCCGGCTGGCGCGACCGGCCCAGCTTCCTGCCGTCCGCGGTGCCGCGGCTGCTGGAGATCCTCGGCGGACAGGGCCTCACGACGACGGTCTTCGTCGTGGGCGCCGACGTCGTCCTCGAAGACGGCGCCAAGGCGGTCGCCGAGATCGCCGCAGCGGGCCACGAGGTCGCGAACCACTCCTTCGGCCACGAACCCTGGCTGCACCGCTACTCCCGCGACCGGCTCGAGGACGAGCTGAGCCGGACCGAAGACGCGATCACCGCCGCGGGCGCACCCCGGCCGAGCGGGTTCCGCGGCCCCGGCTACAGCGTCACGCGCGAGCTGATCGAGCTGCTCGCCGAACGCGGCTACGCCTACGACGCCAGCACGCTGCCGACGTGGATCGGCCCGCTCGCCCGCGCCTACCACAACCGCACCGCGAAGACTTCCGACGAGGGCAGCGACGAGCTGTTCGGCGGCTTCTCGCGGGTGCTGGCACCGGTGCACGCGTACCGCTGGCGAACGGGCGCGGGCAGCGCGCTGGTGGAGCTGCCGGTGACGACGATGCCGCTGCTGCGCACGCCGATCCACGGCTCCTACCTCCTGCAGCTGCACGAGATCTCGCCGCGGCTGGCCCGCGGGTACTTCCGCACGGCGCTGCGGCTCTGCCTCGCCCGTGGGGTGTCCCCGTCGCTGCTGCTGCACCCCACCGACGTCCTCGGCGCGGCCGACGCACCCGGAATGGAGTTCTTCCCCGGCATGACGGCGCCGGGCGAGCGGAAGGTGGCCTGGCTCGGCTGGGTGCTTTCCGCGCTGCGCGAGCACTTCGACGTCGTCGGCACCGGGGAGTACGTCCGCCGCACGACCGTGCGCCGCACCCGCCCGGTCGCCCGGCTCGACGCCGGGAGATGACGATGGTCGCGGTTTTCCGGCCCGAGGCCGAGCCCCGGGCCGCCCAGCTCTTTCGGGGGTCCGGGTGGCGAAGCCCCCGGCCTGGGGCAGCGCCCCGCATGTCACTGTCACAGCTCGTCCGGCCCGCCCGGCACGAAACCCGCGAGGCGGCAGTGCTGCGGGTCCTCGCCTGCGCGACCGTGGCGCTGGCGCCGGTCGAAGGCTATCTGACCGCCGCGCAGAGCCAGCTCGGCAAGGTCGCGCCCGCGCTGCTGACGGTGGTCTGGCTCGTGGTGCGGATCCGCCGGCGGCAGCCGCCTCGTGCGATGCCGTTGCACGCGGTGCTCGCGCTGCTCGCCGTGGTGCTGACCGCGACGGCGGCCCGGCACTCGGCGGGCCCGTTCACCGCCGAGTACACCCTGCGCTGGCTGCCGTTCCTCGTGGTCACCGCGGTGCTGGCGGACGTCGCGAGCCGGGAGGTCCCGATCCGGTGGCTGCTGCTGGCGGCGGCCGCCGGGGCCACCGTCGCCGGCGCCGGGGCGCTCTACAGCCTGGTCGCCGAGGGCGAAGCCCGGGCGAGCGGGCCGCAACCGGACCCGAACGACCTGGCCTACTTCCTCGTCGCGGCGGTCCCCTTGCTCGCCGCGCTGAACCGCCGGGGCCGCGGGCTCGCCCTGACGGCCGCGGGTGTCGTGCTGGTGGCCGGCGCGACGGCGACGTTCTCCCGTGGTGGCGCGCTGGGGCTGGCCGCCGCGGTCGGCTGGCTGTTGCTGCGCCGGGTCCTGCCGTGGCGGGTGCTCGCCGCCGCGGCCGCGGTGGTCGCCGGGCTGGGCCTGGGCGCCCTCGTGTTCGCCGGGCCGCAGCTGGACCGGGCCCTGCAGGAGAAGAGCTTCATCGCGGCGTCCAATGTGGACACCCGGGAGCTGCGCTGGCAGGCGGCGGCCCGGATGCTGACCGCCCACCCGGTGCTCGGCGTCGGTCCCGGCGGGTTCCGCGAGCACTACGCCGCCGAGTCCCACGACGCCGAGGTCGACGAGCAGACCCCGGTGGCGCACAACATGTACCTCGAGGTCGCCGCGGAACTGGGCCTGCCGGGGTTCGCGCTGTTCGCCGGGGTGGTCGGCACCGCCGCGGTGGCGAGCGAGCGGACCGTCCGGCGGGCCGGCTCCGGTCCACAACGGACGGAAGCGGCCGCGATCCAGGCGTCGCTGCTCGCGGTGCTGGTGACCTCGACGTTCCTGTCCGAACAGTACTACCTGCCGTTCTGGTCGCTGGCCGCGCTCGCCGCCGCGGCCGAAGCCCGGATTCGCCGAGAAGGAGGAGGGAGCGCCGATGCGGGTGCTGCACGTGATCAGTGAGATGGGGGCGGGCGGGGCGGAAACCCTCGTGGCCGGGATGGTGGCCCGCGGCGAGGAGTACGGCTGGGTGTCCGCGGTCGCCAGTGGCGGGGGCTTCCAGGCCGACGCGCTGGCCGCGGACGGCACGCCGGTGTTCCCCGTCCCGCTCGCCCGCCGCAGCAAGGCGGGCGTGCTGAAGGCGGCCCGGGCGACCCGCCGCGCGATCGCACGGTTCCGGCCCGACGTCGTGCTGGCCCACAACGTCGGCGCGAGCCTGGTGGCCCGCCTCGCGCTCGTCCCCGGACGGCGGCGGCCGCTGGTGACCGTCTTCCACGGCGTCGCCGCGGACGACTACCCCGCCGCGGCCCGGATCCTGCGCCGCACCTCCGGGCACGTCGTCGCCGTCTCCCCGGCCACCGCGGACATGCTGACCGCGGCGGGCCTGGACCGGCCGGTGGTGATCCGCAACGCCGTGTTCCCCCGGCCACCGGTGTTCGGCCGCCCGGAGGTCCGCGCCTCCCTCGGCGTCCCGGAGCGGACACCGGTCGCGCTCTGCCTGGCCCGGCTGGAGCCGCAGAAGCGGCACGACGTGCTGCTGGACGCGTGGGCCACGGTCGGGGGAGACGCCGTGCTGTGGCTGGCAGGCGACGGCAGCCTGCGGGCGGAACTCGAGCGCCGCGCCCAGGCACTGAGCCGCCGGGTCGAGTTCCTCGGCACCCGCACGGACGTGCCGGACCTGCTCGCCGCGGCCGACGTCACCGTCCTCACCAGCGACTGGGAAGGCCTGCCGCTGGCGGTGCTGGAATCGATGGCGGCCGGGCGGCCGGTGGTCGCCACCGACGTCGGCGGGATCGGCGCCGTGCTGGCCGGCGGCGGCGGGATCGTCGTGCCGCCCGGGGATCCGGCCGCGACGGCCGCGGCGCTGAACACGGTGCTGTTCGACGAAGTCACCCGGAAGACCGTGGGGGCCGAAGGGATCCGGGCCGTCGAGCGCGACTACGACCCGCACACGCTGATGAAGTCCTACGACGAACTGCTCCGAGGTGCCCGGTGAAGGATCTGCTGTCCCGCCTCCCGCGCACCGCCGTGCCGAGCGCCGTGGTGGCGGTGCTGGCCGGTCTCCTCGTGCTGCTCGGCGGCCTGACGCGCGGGACCGAATACCAGGGCCGGGTGAGCCTGCTCGCCACACCCGCCGCGGCGGACGGTGCCCCGTACGGCGAGGTCGTCTCGCTGGCCCTGCCCGGGCTGGTCGAGCTGGCCCGCAGCCCGTCGGTGCTGCAGGCGGCGGCTCCGGTGTCCGGCTACTCCCCCGACGAGCTGGCCGGGCACGTGTCGGTCGAGCTGGTCCCGGCGTCCGGCCTCGCGCGGCTTTCGGTGCGCGCGGCGTCGGCGGAGCAGGCCGGCGCGGCGGCGAAGGCGCTGGGCAAGGCGCTGATCGACGCGGACCTGCTCGCCCCGGCCGCCAAGCTGCGGACGCTCGATCCGCGGCCCGAGGTCGTCGCGGTGGCCCCCGACCCGGCGCTGGTGCTGGGCCTGGCCCTGGTCGGCGCGGTGGCGGCCGGCCTCGCGACGGCGGCGGTGCGCCGGGTGACGCCGGGGGGCGCGGGGCCGGGCCCGGTGCGCCGCGCACTGGCGGCGGCCGGCGTCCGCTGCCCGGTGGCGGTGCTGCGGGAGGCCGACCCGGCGGCCGCCGACCGGCTGGCGGTCCTGTGCCGGGCGGCCGGGCGGCCGGTCCGGGTGCTGCCGGTGGCGCCGGAGCTGGCCGAGACCGCGGCGAAGCTGGCGGCCGGGCTGCCCGAGGAGCGGGGAGAAGGCGCCTCGGTGGTGGCGGTGGCGGCGGCCGGACGGCAGCAGGCCGACCTGACCGCGGCGGTGGCTGTGCTGCCCCCCGACGCCGTGCTGGTGGCGGTGGTGCTGGCATGACTTCGAGACAGCGCACCGCGTCCGGCGCGGCAACGCGACCCACGATCCCCGGCGCGGCTTTCCTCCGCGACCGCGCCGCCGGCCTGACCCCCAAACAGCGTGTCGTCCTTCTCGCGGCGGTCCTCGCCGGGGCCGTGAGTGCCTGGCACGCGCTCGCGCCGTCGTGGCGGGTCCCGCTGCCGACCCCGGGCAACGCCGGCGAAGAACGCCTGCAGGACTTCCGCGACGCCCTCTACTTCCCGATCCGCGAGTTCCTCGCCGGCGGCAACCCCTACGACCCCGCGGCGATGTTCGCGCACTGGCCGGTGCGCCAGGACTTCAACCTCTACCAGCCCTACCACCTGCTGCTGCACGCGCCGTTCGCGCTGGTGGGCTACCGGGCCGGGGCGGTCGCCTTCACCGTCGTCTCGCTGCTGCTGCTCGTCGCGCTCGCCGCGCTGACCGCACACGCCGTCCGGCGGTCGGTCCCGGTGCCGTTCGCGGTCACCACGGCGGTGGTCGCGGCGCTGCTGGTGACCAGCCAGGTCGGCAAGGCGCAGCTCTACATCGGCCAGGTCAACCCGCTGATCGCCCTCGGCGCGGCCGGCGCCGTGCTGGCGAGGCGGGACCGGCCGGGGTGGGCTTCAGTGGCGCTCGCGCTGGCCTGGCTCAAGCCCCAGTACGGCTTCCCGCTGGCAGTCCTGCTGTTCACCCGCGGCTCGCGGCGGGTCGCGCTGACGGGCACCGCCATCGCCGCGGCCGCCAGCCTGCCGGTGGTCGTGCTCCTCGTCGTGCGCGGCGGCGGGATCGGGCCGTTCCTCGACGTCGTCGTCGCGAACCTCACCCACGCCCGCGGCACCGGCTACGGCGCCGTCGATTCCCTCACCGCCCAGCGCATCGACGTCGCCGCGGTGCTGTTCCGCGTCACCGGCTGGGTGCCCTCCGGCGTCGAACTCGTGGTGCTGGCCGGCGTGCTCGGGACGACCGCGCTGCTGGTCCGGACCGCGCACGCCCCGATCGCCGACCTGCTGACCGTCCTCGCCGTCGTGGTCTGCGTGGTGCACCAGCCGGGCGACGTGCTGATCGCCGTGCCCGCGACGGCGGCGGTGGGCGCGCTGTGGTGGCGGCACCGGGGCGAACCGGGCTGGGGCGCGGCCGGGCTCGCCGTCCTCACGCTGGCCGTGCCCTTCGCCCATCTGTACACAGTGGACTCCACGGTGGTCTCGGTGTTCGGGCCACGGGCGGCGGTCACCGTGGACGGGGTCGCGGTCGTCGTCGCGTGGGGCCTGGCGGTGGCCGCCGCGGTGCGGCTGACCCGGGCGCGGCCGGTGGTGGCGGCGTGACGAGCGCGCTCGGGACCCGCGTGGTCCGCGGCTCCCTGTGGCTGGGAGCGGTCAACCTCGTCAGCAAGAGCAGCCAGATGGTGGTCACGCTGGTGCTGGCGGCCCTGCTGACCGAGGGGCAGCTCGGGGCCGTGGCCCTCGCCGTGGCCCTGGTGAACCTGGGCCAGGTCGTCCAGTCGATCGGGGTCTACGACGTCATCGGCCGCACCGCCGGCGATCCGCGCCGGACGGCGGGCACGGTGCTCACGCTGAGCGTCGGCGCCGGGATCGTCCTGGCCGGCGCGCTGGTGGCCGTGGCGGGCCCGCTCACCGCGGTGCTCGGCACCCCGGACGCCGCGGGGCTGGTCCGGCTGGCCGCGCTGGGCCTGCCGTTCTCGGCCGCCGGCGGGGTGCAAATGGGCCTGATGCACCGGGAGCTGGACTTCCGGCGGCGGCTGCTGCCCGACGGCGGGAGCGCGGTGCTCGGCGCCGCGGTGACGGTCGTGCTCGCCGCGTGCGGTGCCGGCCCGGTGTCGCTGGTGCTCGGCCTGCTCGGCACCGCGGTGGCGCAGCCGCTGCTCGGCGCGCTGGCCGGCGGTGGGGTGCGGCCGTGCTGGGACACCGCGGCGGTGCGGGAAGTGCTGCGGTGGGTGGCCGTGGTGGGGCCGGCCGCGGTCGTGGGCGCGCTGCTGGTCAACCTCGACTACCTCGCGGTGGGGCACGTGCTCGGACCGGCCGCGGTCGGCGTCTACTCGCTCGCGTACCGGCTCGCCTGGGTGCCCTACATCATGGTGGCGGTCGTGCTCGGCGCGGTCGCCTTCCCGGTGTTCACGCGGTTGCAGCGCGACGGAACGCCGCTGGCCGGCGCGGTCACCCGGTTCACCCGCGCGGTGCTCGTGGTGACCGGCGGGCTGTACCTGGCCCTCGCCGTCCTGGCCGACCGCGTCGTGCTGCTCGGCGCGCGGTGGGCGGACGCGGCCGGCCCGCTCGTGCTGCTGTCCGGCTACGGCGCCGGGATCTGCCTGCTGCAGATCTGGTACCAGGCGGTCAAGGCGACCGGGCACGTCCGGCGGTACCTGGCGCTCGAGACGACGCACCTCGGCCTGCTCGCGGCGGGACTGGCGCTGCTGACCCACGCGGGCATCGGCGCGGTCGCCGTGGTGCAGCTCGGAGCGGCGTGGCTGGTGGTGCCGCTCGCCTGGCGGGTGCTGGCCGGGCTCGGCGTGGCACCGTCGGCAGCGGAGCTGGCGGGCATGGTCGTTCGCGTCCTGGTCGCTTGCCTGGCCGGAGCGGTGCCCGCGATGGCCTTGGCGCGGTGGTCCGGGGAGTCGCTGCCGGGCGCGCTGGCCGAAGCCGCCGTTCTCGTCGCCGGGTACGGCGGGGCGACCCTGCTGCTGCAGCGGACCGCGCTCGCCGAACTGCGCCGGGGAGGTCTCCGGTGACCGCCCCGCTCGGCCCCGCGGACGGCGGTGGTCACCGATGAGGATCGTGCACGTCTCCCAGCCCGTGACCGCGGGCGTCGCCGCGGTCGTGCTGGAACTCGCGGTGGCCCAGCGGGATCGCGGCTGGTCCGTCACGATCGCCTGCCCGCCGTCGGGCGGGCTCGCCGACCGCGCGCGGGAGCTCGGGATCGACGTGCGGGGCTGGGCCGCCCGCCGCGCGCCCGGACCCCGTTCCCTCACCGAGACCCTGCGGCTGCGGCGGCTGCTGGCCGGCCTCGACCCGGATGTCGTGCACCTGCACAGCTCGAAGGCGGGGCTGGCCGGACGGCTGGCCGTGCGCGGCGGCCGGCCGACCGTCTTCCAACCGCACCTCTGGTCCTTCGAGACGGCCGACGGGCCCCTGCGCCGCGCCTCCGCCGCGTGGGAGCGCTTCGCGTCGCGGTGGACCGACCTCGTCGTCTGCGTGAGCGACGACGAACTCGCCGCCGGCCGGGCGGCGGGGGTGACGGCCGAGGCGGAAGTGGTCTGCAACGGCGTCGACACCACCCGGTTCGTCCCCGGCGACCGGGTCGCGGCGCGCCGGCGGCTCGGGCTGCCCGAGCACGCGCCGCTCGCCGTCTGCCTCGGCAGGCTCGCCGAGCTCAAGGGCCAGGACCAGCTGCTGTCGGCGTGGCCCGCGGTGCTGCGGCGGCTGCCGGACGCGCGGCTGGTCTTCGCCGGGGACGGGCCGATGGGTCCCGTGTGGCGCGAGCGGCACCCGGTGGCGGGACACGCGTCCGTGCGCTGGCCGGGGCACACCGACGAGCCTGCGGCCTGGTACACCGCCGCCGACGTGGTGGTCCTCCCCTCCCGCGCCGAGGGCATGGCGTTGGTGCCACTGGAGGCGATGGCGTGCGCGCGGCCGGTCGTCGCGTTCGACGTCGGCGGGATGCGGCAGAGCGTCGCGGACGCCGGCGCGGTGCTGCCACCCGGCGACGTCGGCCGGCTCGCCGAGGCCGTGGCCGCGCGCCTCGCCGACCCCGGCCTGGCCCGGCGCGAAGGCGAACGCGGCCGCCGCCGCGTGGAACTGTCCTTCGACTGCGGGCGGATGACCGATCAGATCGCTGCCCTCGTCGACAAACTCACCCCGTCGGAGCGCCTCTCGTGACCCGCATCGCCTATCTGCTCACCCAGGACCGGGGCGGCCCGGTGGACGTCACCGTCCGGCTGGCCGCGACGCTCGCCGCCGACGGCGCCGACGTCCGGGTCTTCGGTCCCGTGCCCGCGCGGGGCGCTTCGCTGCTCGAGGGCCGGCACGAGGAGCTCGCGGTGTCCGGCAAGGAAGACGTCGCGGCGGCGGGCCGGGCGCGGGCGGCGCTCCGGGCGTGGCGGCCCGACGTCGTGCACGCGCAGGACCGGCGCGCGGGACTGGTGATCGCGGGCCTGCGGTTCGCCCGCGGCGCCCGGCCGGCGCTGGTCCAGACCTACCACGGCGTGCCCGACGACGTCGCGGAGCCGTGGTTCCGGAGCGAGTCCGGGGCCGCGAGACCTTCGGTCTACACGCGGACGGTGCTGGCGGCGGACGCCGCCGTCGCCCGCGTCCTGGACCGCACGATCGTGCCGGCCGAGGCGATGGGGGCCTTCCTGCGCCGTCGCCTGCGGGTGCCCGCCGGACGGCTGGCCCACATCGACAACTGCGTCGAGCCTGCCGAGCCGGACCCGCCGCGCGGGCCGGTGCGGCACCTCGTCTTCGCCGGGCTCCTGGTGGAGCGCAAGGGGCTGCTCGACCTGCTGGCCGCGCTGGCCGTCGAGGGCGTGCTGCCGCCGGACGCGCGGCTGACGGTGGTCGGCGACGGCCCGCAGCGCGCCGAGGCGGAACGGGCCGCGCGGCGGCCGCCACTGGCCGGGCACGTGACGTTCCTCGGGTTCCGCCCCGACGTCCCCGCCCTGCTCGCCGGCGCCGACGCGCTGGTTCTGCCGTCCACCATGGAGCAACAGCCGCTGGTGGTGGCCGAAGCGATGGCCGCGGGAAAGCCCGTACTGGCCACGGCCACCGGCGGCGTGCCCGCCATGCTCGACGTGCCGGACGGGCCGGTGTTCCTGGCCCCGCCCGGGGACGTCCCCGCACTCGCCGATCGGCTGCGGGCCCTGTTCGCGGAACCGGACCCCGCCCGCCTCGGCCGGCTCCTCGCCGACCGCGCCCGCGCCCGCTACCGCCCGGAAGCCTGCGCCCGCCGTCACCTGGCCCTCTACGACCGGCTGACCGTCACCGGGCCCAGTGTGAGCCGGCTCGGAACTCGTCTCGGGTGATCCGCCAGGCACTGGCCATGACCTGGGGCGGATCGACGAGGACGACCGCGTCCGCGGCTTCGACGGTGAGCGGGGGCGGGGCCGGGGTGGACGTGGGCGTGGGGGTCGGGGTGGACGTCGATGTAGGGGCCGACGTGGACGTGGATACAGACGTGGACGTGGATGTGGATGCGGGCGTGGATGTGGGGGCCGAGGTGGACGTGGGAGTGCGCGAAGCCGACGTCGAAGCCGAGGTACGGGTGGCTGTGAGCGTCGGAGTGGGGGTGGGTGCCAGGGCGCCGGGGACGACCAGGCCTTCCGGGGGAACCACCGTCTGGGTGGACGCCGTCGTGTTGACCGCGACCCAGCCGTGGGTGAACGTCCGGGTCCAGACCCCGTTCGGCAGCCGGCTGGCCGCGTCCACCGCCTCGCCCAGCCCGCTGTCCTGCAGCGTCGACCACTCCGGGTCGCGGTAGTCGTCGGTGGTCGCGCGGGTCCAGCACGTCCGGGGGCCGGCGAGCAGGGCCGCGCTCGCGTAGCCGGAGCGCTCCTCCCGCGCGTTGTGCGTCCGCGTGACCAGCAGCAGCCAGGACTCGCCGAGAGCGGCCTGCGCGCGCAGTTCCTGGAACTCGTTGCCGCGGAAGGTCAGCAGCCCGCCGGTGCCGCCGTTCTCGCGGAAGCCGAAGTTCTCCTCCATCGCGCCCCCGAAGCGGGAGTGCGCGGTCCAGCGGCCCGGTACCAGGTGCGTCTCGGACACGTTGGGCACCAGCAGCTTGTCCGCCTTCGTGAGGGCGTCGCCGGCCTTGGACAGGAACGCGTCGAGGCCGTCACGGAGCTTCCGGTCGGTGCCCGCGACGTTCGCGGTGCCCGCCAGCACCGCGGACGAGTAGTGGCTCAGGGAGTTGAAGTCGTTGTCCGCGAGCACGCCGTCCCAGCCCTCGCGGGTCACCTCCGCGACGACGGCGTCGGTCCAGGCCTGCTGGTAGTCCGGGTTCCACACCGCCATCTGCCAGTGCTTCGGGTAGCCCTGCCACTCGATCCGCCGCCCCTTGACGTCGCGGGCGAACCACTCCGGGTGGTGCTCCTGGGCGGAGACGTAGCCGATCCCGCTCGGCAGGAAGACCGCGTCCTGGCCGCCGTCGACCGCGCCCGGGTAGTTGCGCGTGCTGGAAAGGTCCTTGTAGACCAGCACCTTCACGCGCGGGTTGAGCTGGTGCAGGCGGCGCATGGCCGCGCCCTGGTCGGCGTTGAGCACGACGACCTGGTACCGCCGGGCCGCCAGCTCGATCTCCTGGGAAGTCGGCGGCTGCCCGATCCCGTACCACCACGCGCACGGGGCCAGCGGCTTCGGCGGCGGCGCCGAGATCTCCTGCGCCGAACTGGTGATGCACCCGGCCAGGCAGCCGGCCAGCAGAACGGACGCGGCCGCCCAGCGCGCCGCCGGGTGAGCACGCGTCAGCGTTGCCTTCGGCACAGCAGTTCTCCCACCGTGAGGATGATGATCTTGACGTCCAGCCAGAGCGACCAGTTCGCGATGTAGTAGTTGTCGTAGCGCGCGCGGTCCGCGATCGAGGTGTCACCCCGCAGGCCGTGCACCTGCGCCAAGCCGGTCAGCCCGGTCGGCACCCGGTGCCGGGCCCAGTACAGGTCGTGGACGGTGGAGAACTCGTGCACGAACACCGGCCGCTCCGGCCGCGGGCCGACCAGCGACATGTCCCCGCGCACGACGTTCCACAACTGCGGCAGCTCGTCCAAAGAGGACCGGCGCAGGAAGCGGCCGACCGGGCCGACCCGGCGGTCCCCCGCCACCGACCAGCGGGTCTGCGAATCGTCGACGGCGGCCTGCCGCACGCTGCGCAGCTTGTAGAGCACGAACGTGCCACCGTCCATGCCGACCCGCACCTGCCGGAAGAAGACCGGGAACCCGCTTTCCACCGCGACCGCGAGCGCGCAGACCGCGATGACCGGGGCGAGGACGACGAGCGCGCCCGCGGCCAGTGCGGTCTCGACGGCGCGCTTGACCCACCAGCTCGGCCGCCGGGTCGGCGCGCCGCCCAGCCACACGAGCGGGTAGCTGCGGAGCCGGTCGACGCCCGGCCCGTCCGGGCAGAGCTCGAACAGGTGCGGCAGCACCAGGGTGACGCACCCGAGCCGGTGGGCGGTGATGGCGGCGTCGACGATCGGGCCGTCGCGGTCGTCGGCGGGGGCGAGGATCACCGTGCCCGCGCGCAGCCGGGCGATGGCTTCGGTGAGGTCGCCGTCGATCCGCTCGACCGGCAGCCCGGCGGGCACCGGGTCCGGGCCGGCGGCCACGAGCCCGACGGGGAGCAACCCGAACTCCGGGTGTTCCAGCATGGTGCGGACCAGTTCGCCGGTGATCCGGCCGGAGCCGACCACGACGGCCCGGTCGCAGCGCCGCAGCCGGCGGCGCCCCCACCGGCCGAACGCGAAGACCGCCGGGCGGACGGCTTCGCCGAGCACGGCGAAGCACAGGACCACCTCCTGCATCCGCGCCGTGGTGGCACCGTCCATCCCGGCCACCAGCCCGGCCCCGGTGACGAGCGCGAACGCCAGCGCGGTGGCGGTGACCGAGCGCGGGAGGTCCTGCAGCCAGGAAAGCCACAAGCGGCGGCGGTGGATCCGGCCGGCCACCCTGGCACCCGCGAGGGCCACCGCGGTCACCGCCGCGCCCACGGCCCCGGGGCCGGTCCGCAGCACCGCCATCAGCCAGGCGGCGCCGTCGACGGCGACGAGCAGCACGGCCACGGCGTTGACCCGGGCGAGGAGCGGGCGCGAGCGGACGGCGGCCCGCGGCCGGTCACCCGGCCGGGCGCGCCGCTGCGCCGGCACGGCTTCGACGACGACGTCTTTGAGTTCAGTCACCGGTCTCGACCTCTTCTTGACATGAGGGTTCCATTCTCGCTTTCTTCACGTCTCATCCATTCGAGGCAACACCGGCACTTTCGGGTGAAGTTTGCCTCGAAGTTTCGGCGATGCACTCGATCGGGGTGTTCAGCAAACCCGATCCGGTGATTTCCGGAAACACCAAGTAGTTCTGACGACGTCCCTCCTTCCGAGGGACTTCCGCGGCCACTAAAGAAACCACACAACATAGCCGAATAGAGCAGGACGGCCGCACCAAACCCGATTCCGGCCGGGTGACGAGCACAACCAGACGAGGGGAACCGTGTCGCGCGAAGAGACCACTCTGGCCACACTGTCCGATCCGGACCGCACCGGGCCTGATCCCACCGCCGGCCGGACCGGCGGACGGGCGCACGTCGTGCTGCCCGCGTTCAACGAAGAAGCATCCCTGCCACCGCTGCTGCACCGGCTCGCCGAGGTGGCCCGCACCGAGCAGGTCACCGTCTGGGTCGTCGACGACGGTTCCGCCGACGCCACGGTCGCCGTGGCCGAGTCGGGCTACGGCGGGCTCGACGTCCGCGTCGTGCGGCACCTGGTGAACCTCGGCCTCGGCCGCGCCGTGCAGTCCGGGCTCCGGGCCGCGCTGGAGGCCGCCGGTCCCGACGACATCGTCGTCGTGATGGACGCCGACGACACGCACGACCCGGCGCTGATCCGGGATCTGCAGGCGGAGATCACCGCCGGCGCGGACGTCGCCATCTGCTCCCGGTTCGTCCCGGGCGGCGACGACCGGACCGCCCCGTTCGGACGGCGGCTGCTCTCCCGCGGTGCGGCGCAGCTGTTCCACCGCACCCTCGACGTCGACGGCGTCCGGGACTTCACCAGCGGCTACCGCGCCTACCGGGCCTCGCTGCTGGCCCGCGCCTCCGCCCACTGGGGCGAACGGCTCATCGAAGAGCAGGGCTTCGCCTGCATGGTGGAACTGCTGCTCAAGCTCCGCCACTGCCGGCCGGTGATCACCGAGGTCCCGCTGGCCCTGCGGTACGACCGCAAGCAGGGACCCAGCAAGCTGAAGCTGCGGCGGACCGTCGTGCAATACCTGAAACTGCTCGCCCGCGACCGGCTGAGCCCGGCGCCCTACCGGAAGCTGTGACGCCGGTGAACAACCCCGCCCACGTCGCCGTGATCGGCGGCGGCATCTGCGGCCTCGCCGCCGCCCACCGCCTCGCCCACCGCGGCACCCGCGTGACCCTGCTGGAAAGCAGCGACCAGCTCGGCGGCCTCGGCACGTTCTTCGCCCACGGCGACCGGTGGGTCGAGCGCTTCTACCACTGCATCATGCCGTCCGACGCGAGCCTGCTGGAACTGCTCGGCGAACTGGGCCTGCGGGACGCGGTGCGGTGGCGCGACACGACGATGGGCATGGTCGTCGACGGCCGCCGCCACCCGTTCAACTCCCCGCTCGATCTGCTCCGCTTCTCCCCGCTGCGGCTGCCCGACCGCGTGCGCTTCGGCGTCGTTTCCCTGCTGCTGCGCCGGCTGGGGCAGGGCCGCGACCTCGACACGCTGCGCACCGAGGACTGGCTGCGCGGGCTCTACGGCGACGTCGTCTGGGAGCGCCTCTTCGCGCCGATGTTCGGCTCGAAGTTCGGACCGTCCTTCGGGGACGTTCCCGCGCTGTACCTGTGGCAGCGGCTGGGCCGCGAGCGCAACGTCGCCACCCGCGGCTACCCGGACGGCGGCTACAAGACCGTCATCGACGCACTGCGGACGTCGATCGAGGAAGCCGGTGGCACCGTGCGCACGGAAACGCCCGTCCGGCGGCTGCACAGCACCGGCGGCCGCTCGGTGCTCACCCTGACCGGCGGCGAGGTCCTCGACGCCGACCACGTCGTCTCGACCGTGCCGTTGCCCCTCCTGCGGCGCATCGCCGACGACGCGCTCGCCGCCCGGCTGCCCACGACCGACCTGCCCTACCAAGGGGTCGTCACCGGCGTGTTCTTCCTCCGGCAGCCGGTCACCGAGCACTACTGGACGCCGGTCCTGCACTCGGGAACCGAGTTCGACGGCGTCGTCGCGATGTCCGCGCTCGCCGGCCCCCATGACGGTTGCCACCTCGTCTACGTCATGCACTACACCGACCGCGACTCACAGCTGTACCTCGACGACGACGCCGCGATCGCCGCCCGCTGGTCGGCGCAGCTGCGGGGCCTGTACCCCGAGCTCGCCCCGGACGACATCGCCGAGGTGCGGGTGTTCAAGGCACCGTTCGTGGAACCGGTGTACCCGCTCGGCTACCTGGCCGCGCGGCCGCCGGTGACCGTGGACGGCACGAACCTCCTGCTCGCCACGACCGCCCACGTCTACCCGGACGTCACGAGCTGGAACTCGAGCGTCGCCCTCGCGAACGACGTCGTCGCCGCGCTGGCGGATCAGCCGGTCGTCGCCGGATCGGCGCGGTGATCGAGCAGCGCGCCGAGCGCCGTCACGATCCGGGCGGAGGCGGATCCGTCGCCGTACGGTGACGGGAGGTGCCGGAGGCGCTCGCGGTGGCCGGCCACGTCGTCGAGCCAGCGGGCGACCTCCGCGCCGATCCCCGGCCCCGGCAGCACCCGCGTCCCGAACGTCCCGGCGATCTCGGGCCGCTCGGTGCTGCGCCGGACCACGACCACCGGTCGCTTGAGGACGCTCGCTTCCTCTTGGATGCCCCCGGAATCCGACACGAGCACCGCCGCTTCCGCGGCCAGCGCGAGAAACGCCGGGTAGGCCTGGGGTTCCAGCTCGACCAGCGGGTCGAGCAGGTGCCGCAGCCCGGCCTCCTCGACGCTCTTCGCCGTGCGCGGGTGCAGGGGGAACACCACCGGCAGCGGCAGGCGGCCCAGCTCGCGCAGGATCACCGCCAGCTGCCGGGGGTCGTCGACGTTCTCGGGACGGTGGATGGTCGCCAGCACGAACCGGTCCCGTTCCAGCCCGCGAGCCGCCAGCACCGCCCGCCGGTCCTCGGCGGCCGGGAGCGCGGTCCGCAGCGCTTCGACGACGGTGTTGCCGGTGAGGGCGATCCGGTCGTCGGGCACGTTTTCCGCGAGCAGGTTCCGGCGGTTGAGCTCGGTCGGCGCGCAGCACAGGTCGGCGAGGTGGTCGATCAGCACGCGGTTGTGCTCTTCGGGCATCGCCCGGTCGTGGCTGCGCAGCCCGGCTTCGACGTGCACCAGCGGGAGGTCGTGCGCGTTGGCCGCCAGCGCGCCGGCGAGCGCGGACGTCGTGTCGCCCTGCACGACCACCACCCCGCCGGAGCCGGCCGCGAGGACCTCGTCGACCGCGCTGACCGTCCGGCCGAGCTGACCACCGCGGCGGCCGGCGCCGACACCGAGTTCGTGGAACCGGCCGGACGGCGGCAGATCCGCGCGGATGCGCGAGTACAACGACCGGTCGTAGTGCTGTCCGGTGTAGACGACCGCGCACTCGTCGCCGAAGGCCCGCATCAGCGGGGCCAGTTTGATCAGTTCCGGCCGGGTGCCGCAGATCAGCGTGATTCCGCCGGTTGCGGCAGGCGGCCCGGCTGAGGAACTGCCGGTGGCTTCCCGGAATTCTGCGGTGGTCGTCGACATGCGGTGCGGTCCTTTCGGGCGATGAGCTCGCCGCACGCTACTCACCGGAACCGCGGAACCGGCGGCAACTCAGTCCATCGGGTGACGACCCGGTGTCGCACCCGGGAATTGCGGACGCTCTAGAATGGCGGCGCCTCGGAATACCGGACAGGACGGCCCAGCTGTTGCTCAAGAAATTCGCGGTACTGGCACTGGTGGTGCTTTCGGTCACCGTCTCCGCCTCCGCCCCCCGTGCCGACGCCGCTCCGAGCTTCCTGCTGCCCGACCTCCGCCAGGCGCCACCGGGGTGCGCCGGTGGCAGTTCCGGCGAGCTCCCGCTGTGCACCGCCTGGGACGTGTGCCCGGTGGTCGACCCCGCCGCCCCCAACGGCCGCTGCGTCGCACCGTCCGTGGCGAAAGCCGTCCGGCTGCGGTTCACCAGCGCGGAAGAGAACGTGGGCGACGGGCCGCTGCTGCTCTTCGGCCGTCGTGACAGCACGAAGCAGGACACCATGACCGTCCGGCAAGCGCTGCGCAACGGCACGGACGGCTCGATCCCGGGCAGCTACGCGGCGGCCCAGCGGGCCACCGGGGCCTTCACCTACTACGAACCGGCCCTCGCCCACCAGCACTGGCACCTGATGAACTTCGAGCACTTCGCGCTGGTTTCGCCCCAGGGCAAGACCGTCGTCACCGACCGCAAGAACGGCTTCTGCCTCGGCGACCGGTTCCGGGTGGCCGACATCGGCCGCCTGAACCACGTGCCGGGCGACACCGGCGCCGACGCCGACCTCGCCGGAACGCTGCGCGAGAACATGTGCCGCCACCACGAACCCACCGCCCTCGACGTGCTGGAGGGGATCTCGGTCGGGGCCGGCGACGACTACAAGTACACCGTCGACTTCCAGTGGCTGGACATCACCCGCGTGCCGGCCGGGACGTACGACCTGGTGAACACGGTGAACGCCGACCGGACCCTGCTGGAGACGGACTACCGCAACAACTCCTCGGCCGTCGCGCTGTCCATCACGTGGCCCCGGGGGATGCCCGGGCCGGACGAGGCGATCCCGGCGACCCCGGTCGTCGAGTTCCTGCGCAGCTGCCCCGGGCAACCGCGCTGCGCCTGAGCCACGACCAGGGCCGTCCCACCGGGCTACGGCGCCGGATCGGCTCCCGGGGTGGCCGCCCGGGCTCCGGGATCGCGGACCTCGTCCGCCGGTTTCGCGCAGACGCAGAAGAGGTTGCCCTCCGGGTCGGCCAGGACCACCCAGTCGTCGTCCGGGTCGTCGTCGACGTGGCGGACGAACCGCGCGCCCAGGCCCACGAGCCGGTCGACCTCGTGCTGCTGGTCGTCGGTGTAGAGGTCCAGGTGCATCTGGTCCCGCGCCGACACCGGCGTCGCGGACCGCTGCAGCGACAGGTTGACGTACGGGCCGCGCAGCAGGCGGAAGTCACCGGATTCGGACGCGGGCCGCAGCTCCAGCGCCGCGCACCAGAACCGGGTCATCGTGTCCAGGTCGGTGCAGTTGATCACCGTGCTGCCCAGCCTGATGGCCATGGTCGTTCCCCTGTCCTGCCCGGGCCTGCCTCGACTTGACGCTGCGCGGCAGCATAGTGCGGCCGGAACCCTTCACCAGCCTCGCTGGTGCAGGTAGGCAGCGATCCGCACCCGCAACGCGCGGATGTCGGCCAGGTCCAGGGTGAACGAACCGGCCGGCCGGTAGCCCGGCTCCGCGTGCCGCGGGTCGCACGGCCCGGAGACGTAGACGAAGCCGTCCTGCGGGTCGTGCCGGGGCTCCGACCAGGCCGGGTCGCCGTCGAGCGTCAGGCGGCCCGCCCGGGCCCGGGCGGTCCAGTAGGTCGGGAGCTTCATCACCTCGCCGAGCGCCTTGGCGAAGGCAGGCAGGTCTTCCTCGGGCAACGCCAGCCCCCGGCCGCCCCACACCCGCGGTGTGGCGGCCGGATCCCGGTCACGGCCCGCGGCCACGTGCGTGAAGGTCGCCTGGTCGCCGGACGTGCGGATCGTCCACTGGGGCAATTCGGTCAACGTGGGCACGGATCGCTCCTCGCTCGCTCTGGTCTGTCCCCCAGGCGCGACCCACCCTAGTTGATCTCCACCGCGTGGTCGAGCCCGCCCGGCGCCCACGCTCGGGAAAGCGCTTTCGGGAAATCGTCGAATTCGCCCGAGTACCCCGCAGAAGCCTTGATTCGATCTCGGATCTGCGGTTCCCTTTTCGGGAGACCGTGCGTATTTCGCCGAAGGAGCTCATCCCATGAACGACAAACCGGAAAACGTACCGGCCGGCCTGGACCGGCGCACCGTGCTGCTCGGGGCGGCCGCCGGCGCCGGCGCGCTCGTCCTGGGCGCGGGTGCCACGACGCGGGCGACAGCCGCCGTGACCCAGCCCCGCGCGGCGGCGGCCGCGTTCTTCAAGGGCGCCGACATCAGCTGGGCCCCGCAGATGGAAGCCCACGGCTACGCCTGGAAGAACGCCGCTGGGCAGAGCCAGGACCTGCTGACCATCCTCAAGGGATACGGCATCAACGCGATCCGCCTGCGCACGTTCGTCAACCCGTCCGGCAGCGCCACCGACGGCCACTGCAGCATCACCGAGGTCGCCGCGCTGGCCAAGCGGGTCAAGGCCGCGGGCATGTCCATCATGCTGGACTACATGTTCGGCGACACCTGGAACTCCGTCGGGGTGCAGAACCCGCCCGCCGCGTGGAAGAACCTGAGCTACAGCCAGCTGCTGTCCGCGATGAACTCCTACGTGAACCAGACGATGAACGTCATGAAGAGCAACGACGTCCTCCCGACGTGGGTGCAGATCGGCAACGAGATCAACAGCGGCATCTGCCACCCGGTCGGCAGCGTCTCGAACGGGGCCCAGATGACGGGCCTGCTCAACGCGGCGTACAACCAGGTCAAGCAGGTCTCACCGAGCACGACGGTGTGCATCCACCTGGCGCAGCCCCAGAAGTGGGACTCGATGCAGACCTTCTTCAGCCGCTACTCCGGAAACGGCGGCAAGTGGGACATGTCCGTCTTCTCCTCCTACGGCAGCGCCGACCTGGCCGCCGGCATCGTGGCGAACATGAAGAAGATCTCCAGCCAGTACGGGAAACCGTTCCTGCAGTCGGAGTTCGGCGGCCCGGTGAGCAAGGTCTCCGCCACCAAGGCCTCCCTGGTGGCCTACCTCAACGCCCTCAAGAGCAACGGCGGCCAAGGGTTGTTCTACTGGGAGCCGGAAGGGTATTCACCCTTCACCGGCTACGCCAACGTCGCCTGGAACTCCGCGAACCGCCAGCCCACCGCCATCATGGACGGCTTCAAGCAGGCCTGACCCGCGGAAGGAAAGGCGGTGACCTCCGCGTCCGGAGGTCACCGCCTTTCCGGGTCAGGATTCGAAGGCACCGAGGTCCGGCGCCTTCCCGCTGTAGGGCAGGCCGACGTTGGTGCCCTTGTCGATCAGTGCGCTCCCCGCCGCCAGGCGGAGGTTCGGCAGCACCGGCAGGCTGCCGTCGGCCTGGCGCCGCGCGTCCCAGCCGGCCGTCGACACGCTCTGGAACTGCGCGTCCGACAGCGTGACACCCAGGTTCCAGGAGTTGTACGCAGCGTTCGTGCCGGTCATGTTCGACAGCAGGGTGTTCTTGTACGCGATGTTGTTGCGCAGGTTGCCCAGGCCGGTGGCCCCGCCGCTCGAGGTGATGCCGAGCATGTTGTAGTCGGGGTTGTTGGCGTAGCTGGTGTTGTCGAAGTAGTCGTTGGCCAGCGTGTGGTGGTTGGCGTAGAACCCCGCGGCCTTGTTTGCGAACGCCACCGAGTTCCGGACGGTGTGCTTGACGCCGTTGCTCACGTACTTGCCGCCGTAGCCGCCCATCTTGAAGCCGTTGCCGTTGCCGGACGAGGTCGTCGTTTCCGGCAGGTAGCCGTTGCGCCACGCCCACGAGTTCTCGATGGTCACCGGCGAGAACGCGTTGATCAGGTCGAAGCCGTCGTCGGAGTTCCACCACGCGCGGCAGCCGCGGAACACGTTGCCCGGGTGGCCGGCGGAAATGTGCGCACCGAACCCGTCCGCGCTTTCGCCCGCGCCGTTCGACGTGCGCGGGTCGTAGTTGTCGTGGGAATCGGAATTGAGGACGAGGTTGCCGCCGCCGTCCTGGATGAACAGGCCGGGACCCATGTTGTTGTGCAGGTTGAGCCCTTCGAACGTGTTGTTGCTCCCGGAGATCCAGATCCCCCACGACTCGTGGTTGAGGTTGTTGTTCTGCGGTACGCCCTTGACTTCCAGTCCCTTGAGGTGGATGAAGCTGCCGGTGACGTCGAAGCCCTTGATCCGGCAGTCGTCGCTGACCCGGGAGAAGTCGAAGACGGGCGTTTCGCCGGGATAGGCCCAGTAGCGGATCGGGTTACCCGCACTGCCGCTCTTGTTCAGGGTGATCGCGTCCACCCGGTCGGTCTGGCTCGCGCAGGCCTTGTTCGCGCGCGAAGAGGTGTAGGTGCCGCCCCGCAGGTACACCGTGTCGCCCGCCTGCGCGACGGCCTGGGCGTGCGCGACCGACGCCCAGGGCGCGGCCTGCGTCCCGGCGGCGCTGTCGCTGCCCGACGGGGCGACGTAATAGGCCTTGCCGGCCACGGGACCGGCCACGGCCACCCCGCTGCCTGCCAAGGCCAGCGCGACGGCCGCCGCGGCGGTGAGGGTGTGCATTCCGTCCATGCGAAGGGACCTCCGATTCAGTTGCAGCTGCCGGAACACGGCACGAACGGTGCCGTCGTGCCGGTCAGCGTGGTCGTGCCCAGCGTCAGGCCGCCGGCGCTCGCGGTCACCGTGATGGTGCCCGCCCCGGTCGCCCGCACCAGGCCGTACGCGACGCCCTGGTAGGCCTTCCGCACGATGCCGCGGAAGGTCTCCTGCACCGGGCTCCCGCTGTCGACCGCCACCAGCACGCCCGGCCCGCTGACGCTGAACGTGATCGGGGCGGACGAGCCGGTCACCACGCGGCCGGCCGAATCGGCCACGGTCGCCTTGACGTAGGAGACGTCGTCGGTGTCGGTCGACACGGTGCTGTGGTCGGGTGCCACCAGGACCCGGGCGGCCGTGGTGCCGGTGGCCGGCGGCGACGTGGCCGGCGCACCCCACGTGCGCTGCCACGAGTACCCGATCGGGCGGACCGTGCCGACGCCGTCCACCAGGCCGAAATCTCCCTCGCCGCGGGGCCAGAGCCCGTCGGCCTCGCCCAGGTACGCGGCGCCGGTCCAGAGGAACAGGCCGGTGACCACGGCGTTGTTCCGCACCGTCGTCCACGCCGAGGTGTCGGTGCCCATCTCGGTGAACAGCCCCGCCCGCGTCGGAGACGTCTTCGCCGCCTGGATGACCTCGTCCGGCCGGTAGTTGCCGCCGAAGACGTCCACGATCGTCCGGGTGGCCCCGGTGACGTCGCCGCTGTCGCCCGGCCGGAACAGCGCCTGGGTGACCGGACGGCCGTCCAGGGCATGCGCGATGGAGACCATCCTGGTCAGCAGGGGCGTCCGGGTCGAGATCGAGTCGCGGATCTCGTTGCCGGTGCTCCACATCGCCACGCTGGGGTGGTTGCGGTCACGCATGACCACGCTGGTGGCATCGACCTGGTACCACGGCGTCGAGCCGCTCGCGCCCGGTACCGCGGGCGTGCCGGTCGGCGACGACGCCGTCTTGCCGAAGTACGTCGCGTAGTCACCCACGTCGGAGTACTTGTGCTGGGTCCAGACGTCGAAGAACTCGTCGAGGACCAGGAACCCCATCCGGTCGGTCAGCTCGAGGAACGCCGGGCTCGGCGGATCGTGCGCGGTGCGGATGGCGTTCACCCCCAGCGCCTTCAGCTCGGCGAGCCGCCGCTGCACGGCCCGCTGCGGCGCGGCCATCCCGAGCCCGTGGAAGTCCTGGTGCAGCGCGACGCCCTGGAACTTCACGTTCTTGCCGTTGAGGCTCATCCCCGTGGCGGCGTTGAACGTCAGGGTCCGGATGCCGACGGACGTGAGGTCGTCGTCCACCGCGGTGCCATTCACGAGGACGTTGGTGGCCAGCGAATACAGGTTCGGGTTCGCCAGGTCCCAGAGCTTCGGGTTGCTCACCGGCACGTCGTAGGCGAAGGTGGCCGACGCGCCGGCGGCGATCGTCCTGGCCGCCGTGGTGACCGCGGGCAGCGCGGCCCCGCCCGGGTCGCTGAGCACGCCCTGGACGCTGACGCTCGCCGCCGAGCTGCCCTCGTTGACCACCGTGGTTTCCGCGTGCACGGTGGTGGCGTTCGGTGTCGTGACGCGGGTGGCCCACTGGCCGACGTGCACCGGGTCGGTCGCGATGAGCCGGACGTCGCGGTAGATTCCGCCCCCGGTGTAGTAGCGCGACGCCGGCTGCGACGTCGTGTCCGTCTTGACCGCGACCACGTTGTCGGCGCCGCCGAACTTCGCCGCCGCCGTGATGTCGTAGCGGAAACTCGTGTAGCCGTACGGGTGGGTGCCGATGAGCGTGCCGTTGACGTACACGCTCGCGTTGGCCATCACGCCGTCGAACTCGAGGGACACCTTGCGGCCCGTGGGCACCCCGGCCAGCGAGAAGTGCTTGCGGTACCAGCCGATGCCCGCGGGCAGGTACCCACCGCGGCCGGTGCTCGGCGCCGACTGCGAAAACGGGCTCGCCGGCGGGTTCTTGCCCTCGATGCTCCAGTCGTGCGGCACGCTGAGCTTGCGCCAGCCACCGTCGTTGTAGGAGGCATCCCCGGCGCCACCGGCGTCGCCGTAGTTGAACAGCCAGCCGGGATCGAAGTCCGTGACCGTCCGGTAGCGGTTCACCGCGGCGGTGCCCGCGTCAGCGGTGCCGGACACGACGGCGAGCGGTGCGATCATCACGGCGAGCACCCCGGCGGCGGCTTTGCGCAGCCTTGCCACCGCCATCACCGGGCCAGCGCGAAGCTGGGGTGGGGCGGCTGGTTGTAGGCGGTGTTCTGCCAGGCCACGGCCTCCCGGTACTGCCGGTCCTGCATCAGGGAGACGTGCGAGATGCTGGTGGTGTCCGTGGTCGAGTAGATCCGCAGCGCCCGGTTGTCCGACGTCGGCCAGATGACCTCCTCGCGCCAGTCGCCGAACAGGTCCGCCTGCAGCGACGGCGTGTTCTTGGTTCCGTTGTTCGCGTGCACACCCGACCCGGTCAGCAGCCGGGTGTCTCCCCCGGTGCCGTACTTGTCGATGTGGGTGCCGTCCAGCAGCTCCCGCTGGGCGTCGCCGTCCCACCAGATGACGAAGTTCGTCGAGGACGGCTTGCGCCCGATGTTCTGCCCGCTGGTGTTCAGCAGCCCGGACACCGCGGACGACCACGACTCGGCACCAGGGCTGCCGGCGTAGATGTCATCCGAGACGCCGCGGCCGTTGTCGCAGTTGCAGGACGCGTTCTGCCAGATGATCTGCCCGGTCTTCGCGTCGGCCATCCAGGCGGCGGGCTTGGACTTGTCCTCGTCCACCTTGAACTCCTCGAGCCCCGGCCGGCTGGGGATCAGGTCGCCGACGTGCATGGCGTCGCCGTGGCCGTTGCGGGTGTTCCACAGTGCCTTGCCGTTGTCGTCGATGGCCATGGCGCCGAAGACGATCTCGTCCCGGCCGTCGCCGTCGGTGTCCGCGATGGCCAGCTGGTGGTCGCCCTGCCCCGCGTACTGGGAACCGGCCGAGTTCGAGTCGAACTTCCACCGCTCGGTCAGCGCGCCCCCGCGGAAGTCCCAGGCCGCGATCACGGTCCGGGTGTAGTAGCCGCGGCTCATGATCAGGCTCGGGTGGGACCCGTCCAGGTAGGCCGTCCCCGCCAGGAACCGGTCCACCCGGTTGCCGTAGCTGTCCCCCCACGCAGACACCGTGCCGCGCGGCGGGTCGTAGTTCACCGTGGACATCGCGGCACCGGTCTGCCCGTTGAACATGGTCATGAACTCCGGGCCGGACAGGACGTACCCGCTCGAGTTGCGGTAGTCGGCGCTCGCGCTGCCGATGACCTGGCCGGTGCCCGACCGGGTGCCGTCCGCGGTCTTCATGCCGACCTCGGCCTTGCCGTCGCCGTCGTAGTCGAAGACCTGGAACTGCGTGTAGTGCGCGCCGGCCCGGATGTTGCGCCCGAGGTCGATCCGCCACAAGCGCGTGCCGTCCAGCTTGTAGGCGTCGACGAAGACGTCACCGGTGTAGCCGGACTGCGAGTTGTCCTTGGAATTGGTCGGGTCCCACTTCAGCACGATCTCGTACTGGCCGTCGCCGTCCAGGTCACCGGCGCTGGCGTCGTTCGCGGTGTAGGTGTAGCTCTCCCCGGACGGCGTTGTCCCGCCACCGGGTGGCTGGATCGGGATGTCCCGGGTGCTCGCCGCCACGCCCTCGACGCTGTTCAGCGTCAGCGAATCCTCCGCGGCGAAGGCCGACATCCGTTCCACCCCGCCGACCACCGCTCGCACGGTGTACCGGGCATCCGCCGGCGCACCCGCGTCGACGAAGCTCGTCGGCCCGCTTATCGGCGCTGACGTCACCTTGGTGCCGTCGCGGTAGACGGCGAACGCCACGCCGGCCGGGTCGTCGGCGAGCAACCGCCAGCTGACCCGGTTGCCCTGGGCGGTGTGGACGCTGACCACCCCGCGGTTCAGCTTGTCCGGCTGCGGCGTGCCTGCCCGCGGGGCGGCCGGGACGACCGCGCCGACGGCCGGGGCCGGGATCAGCCCCACCGCCAGCACGCCCGTGACGGCCACGACGAGCCGCCTGCTGATGGCGAACTTGCGCATGGCTACTCCAATCTGCGTCGATTGCCGAAGTCAGCCGAGGACCGCGGCCAGCCGGGCGGCGATCTTCCGGTGCCCGGTGTCGTTCGGGTGGGTGCCGTCCACCGTGTCGGTGGCCTTGTCGATCCAGCCCGCGGTGTCGATGAACTTCACCTTGCTGTCCCCGGCGTCGTGCCGGGCGGCCACCGCGGCCTTCGTCTCGGCGGCGTACCGCTGGTAGAAGTTCTCCATCGCGTGGATGGTCGCGTTCGGGTACTTCGCGCGAACCCGTTGCAGGAGCGTCACGTACGCGCTCTGGAACTGCGCGCCGGAGACGTTGTGGCTCTTGTCGTTGGTGCCGAGGTTGATCACGACGTCGGCGGCTTGGTAGCGGGAGAAGTCCCAGTCCGGCGCGCCGGTGGCCAAGCCGGTCTTCAAGAACCGGTCCCGCATGCCGAGGCACCCGTCCGGAGCCGGGTACAGGCAGGCGCCGCCGACGGCGATCTGGGTGTGCCCGGCGCCCAGCTTTTCCGCCGTCAGCCAGCCGTACGCGGTCAGCGCCTGCTTCGACGACAGCTGGCCCACCGTGATCGAATCACCGACGAACTCGATGATCCGGGACGGCACGGCCGGCACGACGGTCCGGGCCCCGGAGTCCAGCAGCACGCCCTGGAACACCGCGTCACCGTGGTACGAGCCGGCCACCGGCCGGTAGGACACCCGCAGCGTGTGCGTGCCCGACGGCAGCCGGGACGGCGTCAGGTCCACCGTGCCGCGGACGTTCGTCCGCGACACCCAGGCGCCGCCGTCGACGCTGGTGAACAGGTCGACGGCGTTGCGCTGGCGCAGTTTCACCGTGGTACCGGTGAAACCGACCACCACGTACGCACCGGCCCATTCGGACACGTAGGCGCCCGCCGCACGGGTGTCCCACCGCCCGAAGTACCGGATGTTCGAGTCCGACGGCGAGCCGTCGCCGGTGGCGGCCGAAGCCGGGTGCACCGCCGTGCTCACCGCGGCCACCACCGCCACCACGAGCGCGACGGCCCGCGACCTCGTACCGATGGGCATCGTTGCCCCTTTCGTGTCCGATGTGGACTGATCAGCGAAGGTAGGCGGCGAGCGGGAGGTTCTGCTCGCGGATGCCCTGGACGACCAGGTTCGCCATCTGGGTCGCGCCGTACACGGAGAAGTGCGTGTTGTCGGTGACCCCGTCGCTCGCCGCGGTGAGGTAGATCTTCTGCGACCCCGACGAGCCGAGGGACTCCACCAGGGTCTTGCTCTTGGCCGTCAGGTCGAGCACCGGCACGTTCGCGGACTTGCCGAGCGCCCGGATCACCGCGGGCAGGTCGACGCCCACCCCGTTGACGTGCAGGGCCGTCGGCGTCAGCTTGCTGCCGCTGAACAGCCGCCGCACCGGCGGGGTCACCAGCACGGGGATGCCGCCGCGCTCCCGCACCCCGGTGACCAGCTTGGTGAGGTTGTCGCGGAACGCCGTCGCCGTCGTCTGCTTGTCGTTGTGGCCGAACTGGATGAGGACCAGGTCCTTGCTCTTGATCAGCGGCTTGAGCGTCGGGAAGAGCGCCTTGGTGGCCAGGAAACTGCCCGAACTCTCCCCGGAGTCCGCGTAGTTGGCGATCACCGCGCCCTGCCGCACGGCGGTGGGCAGGATCTGCCCCCAGCCGGTGTAGGGCGCCGCCGGCTGGTCGCAGACGGTCGAGTCGCCGGCCAGGTACGTCACCAGCGGGGTCTGGGCCGCCGTCACGGTCAGCGAGCCGATCGCGGGCGCGCTGCCGCCGAACGTGATGTCCAGGCCCGCGGTGCCGGTGCCGCCCTGGCCGGTGGGCTGACCCTCCGGGGTGCGCACGTTCACCGTGACGGTCGTGGGGACGACCTGGCCCGCGTTCGTCGAGACGGCGTTCAGGACCTGCCGGCGCGCCTCCACCGACATCGACGTGCTGGCCGCCTTCGTGGTGCTGCCCAGCCCCACGGTGACGTCGTAGTTGCCCGGCGCGACGGCGAAGTGGCACTTGATCGGCGCCGTCCCCGAGCACTGCGCGGGCAGCGCCCGTGGGGCGGCCGCGGCCACCGCCGGAGCGGGAACCAGGGTGGCCGCGGCCAGGCCGGCGAGGAGGATCGCGTGGTGCTTGAGGGACATCGGTACTCCTGTATCCACTGTGGACGGTGAGTCAGCCGGCCGAGCAGGTGCTGCCGTTGAGCGTGAAGGCGGTCGGAGCCGGGTTGGTGCCGCTGTAGGTGCCGTTGAAGCCGACGCCGGTCGAGGCGTTCGGCGCCAGCGCGCCGTTCCAGCTCAGGTTCGTGGCGGTCACCGCGCTGCCGGACTGGGCGAACGTGGCGCCCCAGCCGGGCAGGGTCACCCGCTGGCCCCCGGCGAAGGTGAAGGCCAGCGTCCAGCCGTCGACCGTGCTCGCGCCCGTGTTGGTGATCGTGACGTTGGCGGTGAACCCGTTGCCCCCGCCCCAGTTCGAGGCGGAATAGGTCACCTTGCACGCGCCGGACCCGCCGCCCGCGCTCGTCGTCGCCGTCGCGACCGCGGAGAGGGCCGAGGTGTTGCCCGCCGCGTCCTTGGCGCGCACCTGGTAGCGGTACGTGCTCGAAGCCGCCAGACCGCTGTCGGTGAACGACGTCGTCGCGGTCGAGCCGACCACCGCGAACGTGCCGCCGCTCGCCCCCGGCGCCCGCAGGACGTCGTAGCCCGTGACGCCGACGTTGTCCGTCGACGCCGTCCAGCTCAGCGTGGCCCCACTGGAGGTCACCGCCGACACGGCCGGGGTGCCCGGAACGGACGGCGCCTGGGTGTCCGCCTGACCGCCGCCGTAGATGGTGGCTTCCTTGGACGTCTGCCGGATGCCGTTGGTGCCGTTGAGGAACCGCTCGCCCCACGCCGTGAGGCTGGCCGGGTCGAAGCCGTTCGTCATGTCGAGGTACCCGACGTCACTGCTGTTGCCGCTCCACGACCAGCCGATGTAGCCGAGGCCGCGGGCCTGCGCCTGGGCCATGATCGTGTCCTCGTCCGGGTTGCCGTCGGTGTGCATGCTCCCGAACTCGCCGACGACCAGCGGCAGCCCGGCGGTGCGGAAACTGTCGAAGTACGCGTTGATCTCGGCGGCGGTGTCGTAGACGCCGTACATGTGGATGGAGAACACCGTGTTGTGCTGCGGGTCGGCGTTGAACACCGTGGCCGCGTTGTCCCGCATGATGTTCTGCCAGTCCTGGCCCCACATCGGCGCGTCGGCCATCAGCAGGTGCTGCAGCCCGGCGGCCCGCAGCCGCTTGATCGCGTTGCTCGTCGCGCTCGTCCAGGTCGCGCTCACCTGCTGGTCGTTGCCGAACGGCTCGTTGCCCAGGTTGATCACGACGTAGTTTTCCTGGCCCTGCAAGGCACTGGCCACGCTGATCCAGTAGCTGGCCGCCTGGTCGAGGGACGCGGCCCCGCTCTGCTCGCCGTACCCGGTGGTGTCGTGCGCCTCCAGCACGCAGATCAGCCGGTTCTGCTTGCACTGCCCGATGATGTTCGTGACTTCGGCGGCCGAGGTCGGCCCCCACCGCTGCCCGCTGCCGAGGACGACGCGGACCGTGTTGGCGCCGAAGGACTTGATGTCGGCGAACGCGCGGGTCTGGGTCGGGTACCAGACGTAGGCGTGGTTCACGCCCCGCATCACGAACGGGGTGCCGCTTGCCTCGAGGATCCGGGTGCCGTCGACGTGGAGGCCGGTCGCGGCCGGGGTGTCCGTGCCGAGCGCCGCCACCAGCGCGGGGTACCAGCGGCTCTCCATCTTCTGGATGCCGGTGGTGCTGTTCGGGTGGACGCCGTCGCCGGTGTCCTTCGCGGTGTCGAACCCGGTCCACTGGTCGACGACGGTGATCGGGGACGCGGCCGTGGAGTGCGCCTGCGCCCAGCCGGGGATGGCGTTGTCCAGATCGACCACCCGCTGGCCGCAGGCCGTGCAGTTGGCCGGGTTCATCGGGATGATCTTGGCGACGACGAGCTTCGTGGCCGGGTTGGCGGCCCGCATCTGGCCGAGCAACGTCGTGTAGGCGTCCAGGATCGTGCTCGCCGGAATGTTGCTCCACACGTCGTTGGTGCCGAGGTGCATCAGGACGATGTCCGGCCGTGCCGCCGACAGCCAGCCGGGCAGCTGGTTGTCCCGCACGATCCCGGTCGCCAGGAACCCGCCGTGGCCCTCGTTGTCGCCGTCGTAGGCGAACCCGCAGCCCGGATCCGGCAGGCTGCCGACGAAGTCGACGTCGGTGTGGCCGGTGTCTTGCAGGTGTTTCCACAGCAACGCCCGCCAGCAGCCGGGCGATCCGGTGATGGAGTCGCCCAGGGCCATGACCCGCGTGGGTGCGGCCGCGCCGGCCGCGGCGGGGGCCACGACCGCGCAGGCGGCCAGCAGCAGGCCGGCCACGACCACGCGGAGGAATCGCCAGTTCATTACCGACCTCCTGGAGACAGCTCGACAGGACAGGTACGCAATCTGGGAGCGCTCCCACGCTAACACGGGCGACCCGGGGTGAACACCGGTCACCGAGACAAGAACCGGTCGATCCGCTTAACTGTTAAGCAATGCGCACCGGTCGAGAAAGCGTTTTCTCAGTAGCCGTGCGTTCGTTGGGAAGCGCTTCCCGGACCGGCGCGGCCGACCGCGGCGCGCGGTGTCGGCGGTCGATTGCGGGGCACCACGCCGGCCGTGTTCGCGGATGCCGTCGCAGTACCGGCGGCGGCCGGCGTGGGGCACGGTCATTCGATCTCCTTTGATCGACGACGTGACGGGCCAGGGAAGACAGCTGCGCACGTACCCAATCGGCCACGTGCCGTCCGGTAAGAATGGAACCGCACCGGTGAGAAATTTTCAAGGTCGTTCGACAAGTTCTGTGAACGTGCACAGTGCGGCTCCGGCCGAGCCGGCGGCCTTCCGGTTCAGGCGGAGTCGCGGACGACGAGCTCGGTCGGCAGGATCACCGAGGCCGGCCCTTCCCCGTCGATCTGGGCCAGCAGCTGCCGCACCATCGTCTCGCTGATGCGGTCCCACGGCTGCCGCATGGTGGTCAGCGGCGGGTGGGCCGCGGCCGCCACCGGCGAGTCGTCGAACCCGCCGACGGCGACGTCGGCGGGCACGCGGCGGCCGGTCCGCTCGAGCGCCGTCAACGCGCCGTCGGCCATCAGGTCCGAGGCGACGAAGACCGCGTCGAGGTCCGGGGCGCGGGCCAGCAGCCGCTGCATGCCCGCCTCGCCGCTCGCCCAGCTGTAGTCGCCGACCTCGACCAGCCGCTCGTCGACGGCGAGGCCGTGCTCGGCGAGCACTTCGCGGTAGCCGGCCAGCCGCTCCACCCCGCCGGGCGAGTCCTGTGGGCCCGCGATGGTCGCGACGCGCCGCCGGCCGGACCCGAGCAGGTGGCGCACCATGTCCTTGGCGCCCTCGCGGTCATCGGCCGCCACGTAGGACACCCGGCGGCGCCGGCCCAGCGGCTTGCCGCAGCAGACGAACGGCAGCCCGGCCCGATGCAGGTGCTCGACCATCGGGTTGCCGCGGTGCGAGGAGATCAGCAGCACGCCGTCGACGTGGTGCGCCGAGAGGAAGGGCGTGATGCGACGGCGTTCGGCCTCGGTGGCCGCCGTGATCAGCACGAGCGGGAGGTCGTGCGCCGCCAGCGCCTGGGTGCAGCCGCGCAGCAGGGTGCTGAAGTTGGGGTCCGCGAAGAACCGGTCCTGCGTTTCCGACAGCAGGAACGCGACCGAGCCCGCGCGCTGGGTCACCAGGCTGCGCGCGGCCCGGTTCACCACGTACCCCAGCTTGTGGATGGCGGCGTCGACCGCCTCCCGCGAGGCCGGGCTGACGTTGTGGCCGCCCTGCAGCACCCGGGACACCGTGCCGCGCGAAACGCCGGCGTGCGCGGCCACGTCGTGGATGGTCGGCGGCCGCTTGGCCCGCGGCCGCGGCGTCGTTCCCGTCATCGTCCCCCATCTACCGGCTGTGACCCCGACTTTACGGCTTCAGCCGGCAGATCGACGCACCGGTGGCGCAGCGGGCGGCGGCGGTGAAGCGCCGGACCTCGCACGTGGGGCTCACGCGGGCGGTGTCGTCCTCAGTAGACGGTCAGTGGCCGCCCGGGCCCCGGTCCCGTCACGGTCGGCCCGGGCTTCGCACCCGCCGCGGGCGACGGCTCGACTCGCGGACGACCAGCTCCGGCGTGAACACCACGTGCCGGTGCTCGTGCTCGGCAGGCGACTGCGATTCGGCGATGACCAGGGTCGCGGCCGTCCGGCCGATCTCGTGCCGCGGCTGGCGGACCGAGGTCAGCGGCACCGCGGCCGCCGCGGCGAAGTCGATGTCGTCGTAGCCGACGATCGCCAGGTCCTCCGGGACCCGCACGCCCGCCCGCACGGTGGCCTGGAGCAGACCCAGCGCCAGCAGGTCGTTCGCGCAGAAGACGGCGTCCGGCCGCACCGCCCTGGCCAGCAGCTGCTCGCCGGCGCGCAGGCCGCACGCGACGTTGAGGGCCGGGGCGGGGAGCACCTCGAGGACGTCCGGGGCCCGGCCGGCCCGCCGGATCGCGTCCCGGGCGCCGCGGTGGCGTTCGGCCGCCTGGTGGATGCCGGGCGGGCCGGTGACCATCACGATGCGCTCGCACCCCTCGGCCAGCAGGTGGGTGACCGCGAGCGCGCCGCCGTGGCGGTCGTCCACCGCCACCGAGCACAGGTCCTCCTCGGCCGTCGGGTGGTCGAGCAGGACCACCGAGATCCCCCGGTCCCGCAGCCACCGCACCGGCATCGGATCGGACTGCACCGGGGTGATCAGCACGCCGTGCACCCGCTGCGAGGCCAGCAGCTCGACGTGCCCGCGTTCCTTGCCCGCCGATTCGCCGCTGTTGCACAGGATCACCGCGTGCCCGGCTTCGCTCGCCGCCTCCTCGACGCCGCGGGCGACGTCGGTGAAGAACGGGTTGCTCACGTCGAGCACCACCAGGCCGATGGTGCGGGCGGTGCCGGAGCGCAGCTGGCGCGCCGGCTCGTTGCGGACGTACCCCAGGGCGACGATGGCGGCGAGGACCCGCTCGCGGGTGGCGGCGGCGACCACGCCGGGGCGGTTCAGCACGTTGGACACCGTGCCGACCGAAACCTCGGCGCGCACGGCGACGTCCCGGATGCTGATCGGCGGCTTCACCGGGCGCTCACCGCGACCGCGGCCAGCACCAACAGCCCCGGCGCGACGACCACGAAGGCCGGCGCTTGCCCCACGACGACGGCCACGACGACGATCGCGGTGACCAGCCCGGCGCTGCCACGCCAGTCCAGCACCGTCTCCCGGCCGGCCGCCGTCAGCACCTCCGGCCACCGCCGGCCCGGCCGCCAGGCCGCCGCGCCCCGCAGCCCGGCCGCCAGGAGCGCGGCGAGCACCGCCCCCAGGACCGCCCCGAACGCCCGGCCGCCGGGCAGCCCGCCCAGCACCGCGACGACGTCCACCCCGCCGACGGCCAGCAGACCCGCCGGGGCCAGGACGGCCACCGGGTGGGCGAGCGCCGCGCGGAACAGCCGGGCGAATCGGCGCACGGTGGGTGTCCGGCCGTCCGCGGCAACCTCGGCCAGCAGAACCGAACCGGCGGCTGCCGCGGCCAAGGACGTCACGACGAACACCGAGGCCACGCAGACCAGCAGGCCCACGAACAGGACCTCGGCCAGCAGCGCAAGCGACCGAGCGCCCCAATGTGGCCTTGGGTGCGTTGAACGCACCGAAGGCCGCCTTGGGTGCGTTGAACGCACCGAAGGCCACA
>NZ_JBEZYB010000038.1:0-75024 GCF_040638285.1 Amycolatopsis sp. NPDC026612 | reverse complement strand
CGTCGTCGCTGAGCATCTGCACTCCGTTGGCCTTCGCCCACAGCGGGAGGAACTCCGGGATCTTCGGGTCGAACCCGATCCGCGCCGGCCCGCGGGCGTTCCGCGGGGTGACGACGACCGCTGCGGAACGCAGTGGTGACGCCGGTGCGCCCGGCCGGGACATCTCCAGCCGCAGCAGGCGGGCGCCGGTCACGTCCAGGTCGATGACGGCCGATTTCCCGGCGGAGACGTCGTGTTCGGAGCGCGGGGTCCCGTCGAGCACCACGCGGACCCGGCCGACCTGGAACGCGTCCGCGGCGTCGTCGAGCACCCCGGCGACGGTGGTGAACCGCCGGTAGTTGCCGCCCAGTTCCAGTTCGACCACCCCCGGTCCGGTGACCGACGGCGAAGCCGGCCGCAGGACGATGCTCTGCTCGTAGCTCCGGCCGTCGATCGATGCCGCGCCGCGTTTCACGCCCTTGCTGGCGCACAGCCACGGCAGTTCGCTCGCCGGCACCCGCTGGTCTTCGACGGCTCCGCCGCGCCAGGTCCCGCGCCGGGGCATCGGGTACTGGCCCTGCCCGGTGATCGCGGCGAGGAGATCGGCCACGCCCGCTTCGGTGAAGGCGGGGACGTGGTACCGGGTCGTCGAATGGGCGTTGAGGAAGGACGGGATCTCGTCGATCGAGCGGCCGGGCAGCACGACCGGCAGCACCCGCTCGGTCTCGCGGCGCAGGTCCCGGGTCAGGTTGTTCCGGATGATCGCCGCCTCGAACTGGGCGCCCCGCCCCTCGTGGGGCAGGGCGGTGCCGTCGGCGCGGCGCTTGTAGTGAGGGGAGGCGATGACGAGGACGAAGTCCGCCTCGGCGAGCTGTTCGGTGGCCCACGACGACCAGTCCCGGCGCACGTTGTCGTACCACGCGTCGAGGTGCACGTCCAAGCCGATCTGCGTGCGCAGGAACGCCGCGAAGCTGTGCACGAGTTCCTTGTGTTCCGGGGTGTCGTGCGAGTAGGTCACGAACACCCGGGGCGCGGCACGGTCGGGCATCGGTGCCCCTCCCAGTCGATGAATGCGCGCACCAGTCGCGCTGACCTGTCATTTATCGGTGCGCTTCTTATTTGTCAAGCTTTTCCGGTGCTGCGGAGAAATTGGTCGGAGGTGGCCAGGTATTGGCATCCTTCTGTCCAGTTTCCCGCCTTTTCCCGCGGTGCGCGACCGGCCTAGGATGGGCCGTTGCCTGGTGGGGAGCGGCGAAGGAGCGAAGGCACGCGTGTACGAGTACGACGTGTTCATCAGCTACCAACGCTCCGGCCGGGATATTTCGGAGTGGGTGAAAAACCATTTCCACCCGCGGTTGGCCGAGGTGCTGGACAACAACTTCTACCGGGACGTCCGGATTTTCTGCGACGACCAGGTGCGCACCGGTGCGAGCTGGGCGGGGGAGGTGCGCACCGCGCTGCTGCGGACGCGGGTGCTCGTGCCGGTGTGTTCGCCGAAGTACTTCCGGGACGAATGGTGCCTGGCGGAATGGCATTCCATGGCTCAGCGGGAGGAGCTGGCCACGCGCCAGGACCGCACCCGGCCGTTGATCTACCCGGTGATCTTCTGCGACTCCCAGAGCTTCCCCGGCTGGGCCGTCGAGCGGCGCATGCGCGACCTGCGGCAGTGGAACCACCCCTTCGAACACTTCCAGACCGCACCGGCCTACCTGGACTTCAACCAGGAGATCAAGGGGATCGCCGAAGAACTGGAGGAGCTCATCGACCGGGCGCCGGACTGGCGCGACGACTGGCCGGTGTCCACACCGGTCCCGGAACCGCCGAAGCGGGCGCGGATGCCGAGGTTCTGACGGATGGCGGGAGCGGTCTTCACCTTCTACTCCTACAAGGGCGGGGTCGGCCGGAGCTTCACGCTGGCCAACGTCGCCGTGCTGCTGGCCCGCTGGGGCCACCGCGTCCTCTGCCTGGACTGGGACCTGGAGGCGCCTGGTCTCAGCGACTACTTCCGGCCGCTGCTGCCGGCGAAGCCCCGAGGCGGCGTCGTCGACCTCGTCGACGACTTCAAGAACGGCCGGTTCGCGCCCGAGGCGCACGCCATGCGGCTGAAGGACTTCGGTGCCCTCGACTTCATCGCGGCGGGCACCGAAGACGCCGGCTATGTCGGGCAGGTGCAGGAGATCGACTGGGAAGGCCTGTACGACCTCGGGTTCGGCGAGTACCTCGACCGGTGCCGCGAGCACTGGGCCGCGAACTACGACTTCGTGCTCATCGACAGCCGCACCGGGATTTCGGACATCGGCGGGATCTGCACGGCGCACCTGCCGGACCACCTCGTCGTCCTGTTCACGGCGAACCGGCAGAGCATCCGCGGTGCCATGGAGCTCGCCCGGCGCGCCGACGCGGCCCGCAACCTCCTGCCGTTCGACCGCGCACGGCTGACCGTCCTGCCCGTGTTGTCGCGGTTCGACAACCGGGAGGAGTACGACCGCTCGGAGACCTGGCGCCGCATCGTCGTCGACGAGACGGCCGAGCTGTACCGCACCTGGCTCGACCACTCGGTCGAGCCGGAGACGATGTCGCGGCACCTCACGCTGCCGTACGTCTCCTATTGGAGTTTCGGTGAGCAGCTCCCGGTGCTGTCGGAGAAGGCACCGAGCGTGGATCAGATCGGGTTCGCCCTCGAGACCGTCGCGGCGGTGATCGCGTGCCGCCTCGACCGCACGGACCTGCTGGCCGAGAACCGCGACGCCTACGTGGCGGCGGTCCGCGCGAGCCGCCGGGAGTTCACGCACGAGCTGCGGGTCAGCATCCCGCGGGCGGCCGTCGGCGTGGGCGGTGAACTGGTGGCGGAGCTGGAGAAGCTGGACGTCCGGGTGGTGAAGTCCCTTTCGGGCGACCGGTCCCTGCTGGCCAGGCCGGACGAGGACGCGCGGCACCTGTGCCTGGTCGTCGACGGCAAGGTGAGCCGCTGGCAGTCGGCGGAGGTCGAGCTGTTCCTGCACCGGACGCTCGGTCAGGACCGCCGGGTGATCCCCGTCCTCACCCCCGGCACGGAGGCGGCCGGGTTGCCCGGGTACGTCGGCAATCTCCGTTACCTGCGCCTGGGTGCCCGCGGCGCGGCCGGCGTGGCCCGCGACCTGGTCGGTCAGCTGAAGGGCTTCACCCCGCTGCTTGACGCGGACGACGACCTCGACCTCGCGGGCCTGCTCGGCCAGGCCCGCGGCGCCCTGCTGGTCACTTCGCGGTGGGACCTGGTGGACGAGGTGATCACGACCCTGCAGACGGCCGTCGGCGCCGGCGACGGCGCGCGGACGAGGGAGTCCGCGGCGGATCTCGCGGTGGCGATCCGGCCGCGGTCCCCGAACGGCGGCGGCCACCACCCCGCACCCCCGCACACCCGCCGGTCGATCGACTGGCTCCTGCGGACGCTCGACGCCCGCGCACAGACCACGACGCAACCGAACCACCGGAAGGATCTCGGATGACCGACCGCTTGGGACACAAGCAGACCGCGGCGATGTTCGCACTGATGGTGCTGGGCCGCGAGGTGCCCAACCCGGAGCTGAAGGAGCTGGTGGGCTTCACGCTCACCGGCAAGGAACGCACGCAGCTGAAGGACGCCGGGTACATCACCAGCGAGCAGGTCGGCCGCCCGTTCGTCCACCAGCTGACCGACCGCGGATGGGCCTGGTGCGAGAAGGAACTCGGGGCGAAGACCCCGCCGCCACCCCGGCCGCAGAGCACGCTGTGCTCGGTGTTGTACCTCGTCCTCGGCGGGTTCGACGGGTTTCTCCGCGGCCGGAAGCTGCACCTCGCCGACGTTTTCGGTACCCCGGTTCCTCCGGCGCCGACGGAAGATCTCGAAACCCGCATCCGCGTCGCCTACCGGGAGCTCGTCAAGGAACCGCGCGGCTGGGTCGGCCTGGTGGACCTGCGGCCGAAGCTCGGTGCGCCGGCCGCGGAGGTCGACGCGGTGCTCAAGGAACTGAGCCGCGCCGGCCAGATCCACCTGGTCCCCGAGGACAACCGGAAGGCCCTCACGGCGGCCGACCACGAGGCGGCCATCCGCATCGGCGGCGAGGACAACCATTTCGTCGCTTTCGAGGGGTCATGATGGACGAGCTCAAGGCGCTGGCGACGCTGAGCTTCGACTGGGCGGACACTCCCGATCACGTCTGGCGTGACTCGCCCTACCACGTGGACGGTCTGCACGCCGACGCGCTCGCCGCGCTGGACACCGGCATCCGCGATGCCGTGGCCAGCGACGGGCCCAGCCCGATCGGGCTCGTCATGCGAGGGCTCAAGGGGGTGGGCAAGACGCATCTGCTCGGCCTGGTCCGGCGCCAGGTCCACCGCGCGCGGGGGTACTTCTTCCTCGACGACGTCACCGCGGCCGAGGCGTTCTGGGAAAACACGGCGGAGGCGCTGCGCCGCGGGCTGGCCCGTCCGGATGACTCGGGCGAGTCACAACTGAGGAGATTCCTGCTCCGCGTGTGCTTGCGTGCCCACGTCGACGCCGACGTCGAGGCGAGGATCCGGCGGGGCCGCGGATTGACCGCCGCCGATGTCGAGGCTTTCGTCGACGGAGTGGCTTCGCTCGATGAGGTGGTCGCCGAAGAATGCGGGGACACCGCTCGCGCCCTCGTGCTGATCGCGAGCCGTGACCGCGGCGCCAAGTACATCGGCGAGGACTACCTCGACGGCGATGCCGAGCTGACGTCCGAAGCCCGCCAGTGGAACATCTACTCGCGGCCGAAGCCGTCCCGGGCCCTCGTGCAGGAGATCACGAGGTTGCTCGCCCTCACCGGCCCGGTCGTGGTCGCTGTGGACCAGCTCGACACGCTGGTCGCCCGATCGAAAAAGGGCATGCTGCGTGAGGGAGTCGGCGATGACCTGCTCGTCGCGCAGATCGCCGACGGGCTCATGGGATTGCGGGAAGTCACCTCCAAGACCCTCACCGTGGTGGCTTGCCTGCCGTCCACGTGGGAGCAGATCAAGACGCAGGCGGCGGGCACCGTCCCCGATCGATTCCGGGAAACGGTGATGCTGGGCCGGATCATCGATGCCGAGCTGGGCCGAGCATTGGTGGCGAAGCGGCTCGGAGTCGCCTACCAGGCCATGGAGTTCGCGCCGCCGCACCCCACCTGGCCCATCGCGCCCGTGGCGTTCGCGGAACCCTGGGAGCAGTGGACGCCACGGCAGCTGCTGAAGCGGATCGGCGCGCACATCGAACTGTGCCTGCGCGCCGGCCAGGTGAAGGAACTCGTCTCCTTCGACGAAAAGCTCGAGATGCCGGTCGCCCCGGTCCGGACCGTGGTCGAGCACGACCGGTTCGCCGAACTCGACGCCGAGTTCGAGAAACTGCAGGCCGAAGCGGATCCCGGCACGCTGCTCGCCGAGAAGACCGTCGACAAGGTCATGCCCGACCTCCTCTCCGCGGCTCTGCGCTGCTGGGTCACCGAAGTCGGCGACGACGAGCTGGAATGGTCGTGCGAACGGCAGAACGGGCGCAGCGAGGTGCACGCCTGGCTGTCGCGGACCCTCGACGAAGCCGCGGACCTGCAGGAGCACTGGGCGTTCCGGGCGATCGCGGCCCGTGACCCGCGTGCCGCGTTGAGCCGGTTCCGCAAGGCCCGCTCCGCGGCGGGCCAGTTGCACGGGGCGGAAAACCGCCACCTCGTCATCCTCCGGGACGCCTGGGGGCGCGGGGCCAAGACCCGCGAAGAAGTCGAGAAGTTCACGACCGCCGGTGGAAAGACCGTCCCGCCGAGCCCGGCCGACGTGAAGACCTTCTGGGCGTTGCAGAAGATGCTCGGCAACGGCGGCCGGGAGCTGCACGAGTGGCTGATCGACCGGCGGCCCGCGAGCCGCTCGGAGCTGTTGTCGAGTGTCCTGCCGGAGAAGCCGTCCGGGCAGCCGGACGTGGCGCCGGAGCAGCCGTCGGGGCAGGCCGCCGCCGAAGGGACGCACCCGCCGCCGGGGGAGGGGGAGATCACGCTCGGCGCCGTCGTGGGCTCGGGGGAGCCCGTGCGGCTCGCCCTTTCCGCGCTGCGCAAGCACGCCGCCGTCTTCGCCGGTTCCGGTTCGGGGAAGACCGTGCTGCTCAGGCGGGTCGTCGAGGAGTGCGCGCTGCTCGGCGTCCCGGCGATCGTCCTGGATCCGAACAACGACCTCGCCCGGCTCGGGGACGCCTGGCCCGAGCCGCCGGAGGCCTGGGGACCCGGCGATGCCGAGCTGGCCGAGCGGTACCTGGCCGAGACGGACGTCGTCGTCTGGACGCCGGGGCGGGCGACCGGGCGGCCGCTGGCGTTCCGGCCCCTGCCGGACTTCGCCGGCGTGCTCGACGACACCGACGAGTTCACCGCGGCCGTCGAGGTGGCCGTGGCGACGCTCGCGCCGCAGGCCCGGCTCACCGGCACCACGGCGAAGGCCAACATTGGGCTCGCTGTGCTCCGGCAGGCGGTCGTCCACCACGCGCGGACCGGGTCCCGCAGCCTGCCGGACCTCGTCGAGCTGATGTCGGACCTGCCCGAGGAGGTCAGCAACCTCAACGACGCCAAGCGCATCGCGGCCGACCTGGCCGAGGTGCTGAAGGCCGCCATGGTCAACGATCCGCTCTTCGCGGGCGGCGGCGAACCGGTCGACCCGGGCACCCTGCTCACGCCGGCGCCGGGCAAGCGGGCCCGCGTCTCCGTGATCAGCTTCGTCGGGCTGCCGGCGGACGAACAGCGGCAGAACTTCGTCAACCAGCTGCAGATGGAGCTGTTCGCCTGGGTCAAACGCCACCCGGCGGGCGACCGGCCGCTGGGTGCCTTGTTCGTGATGGACGAAGCTCAGACATTGGCGGCCTCGGGTTCGCTGACGGCGAGCACCCGCAGCACGATCGTGCTCGCATCGCAGGCCCGCAAGTACGGTCTGGGCCTGCTGTTCGCCACGCAGGCGCCCAAGGGCCTGCACAACCAGGTCGTCGGCAACGCGATGACGCAGTTCTTCGGCAGGCTCAACAGCCCGGCCCAGATCGCGGCGGCCAACGAACTGGCGCGCGCCAAGGGAAGCCCGGTCGCGGACATCTCACGCCTGGAGCGCGCGCAGTTCTACGTGGCGGGCGAAGCGTTCGGCTTCCGCCAGGTGGCGACGCCGCTGTGCCTGACCCACCACCCGGCGAGCCCGCTGCGGCTGGAAGAGGTGATCGCCCGGGCGCGGAAAACGCCGGAGTGAGGGCGGTCGATCCGGGCGGGGTTCGTTCGACGCGTCGGTGAAGCGACCCCGACCCGAGGAGCACCCGTGATCCGCCTGTACATGACCATGTCCCTCGACGGCTTCGTGGCCGGTCCCGACGACCGTCCCGGTCAGGAGCTCGGCCGCGGCGGCGGGCGGCTGTTCGACTGGCTGGACGATCGCCACGGTGACGGTCCCAGTGCGCAGGTGGTCCGCGAGGCGACGGCCACGGGTGCGCTGATCTCGGGCCGGCGGACCTTCGAGCTGGCGGGTCGCTGGGGCGGCGACCACCACGACGGGGTACCGATCCACGTGCTGACCCACCACGTCGATCCGGCCGATCCGCCGCCGGGCCACGCGCGGTACTTCACGGACGTGGTGGCCTGCGCGGAGGAAGCTTGCGCGGCGGCGGGCGACCGCGGGGTCATGGTGCACGGCGCGGGCGCGGCACAAGCGTTGCTCGAAGCGGGTCTGCTGGACGAACTGGAGATCCACCTGGTCCCGGTGCTCCTCGGCGCGGGACGCCGGCTGTTCGCCGAAGGGGAGCCGGCCGAGCTGGACCTGGTCCGGCAGCTACCGGACCGGGGTGTGCTCCACCTGCGGTACGCCGTGCGCCGCTGACCCGTCCTGACCGGACGTTCGCGGCGAACGGCCGATGCCCGGCCCGCGGGCCGGGCATCGCGCGGGTCAGTCCTCTTCGGGGAAGTGGATGTCGGTGACGTGGACGTCCACGACCTCCACGTCGAGGCCCAGGTACTGCTCGACGGCTTCGATCACCGCGACGCGGAGCTGCTCGCCCAGTGCCTTGACCGCGTGGCCGAACTCGAGCACCACGGGAATGGTGATCCAGGCGACCTCGTCGGCGAGCTCGACCTTGACGCCGCTCTCGTCGAGGCTGTACACGCCGTCGGCCTGGCCGGCGATCCGCACGACGATCTTGGTGACCACGCCGTCGGCGATCGTGGTGCTGCCGCGGGTGCCCGCCGCCGGCCGGGCCGCGACCGGCTCGCTTTCCGCGACCGGCTCCACCGACACGGCTTCGGCGACCGGCTCCGGAGCGTCCTCTTCGGAGTCCACGGCGACCGCCTCCTCGTCGGTGCCGGTGACGTCCTCGTCGCTCGTCTCGGCGGCTTCGGCCGCGTCATCTTCGACCGTGTCGTCGGCGGCGGAGTCGGCGGAATCGACGGCGGTTTCCGCGGTGATCCCGGCCTCGAGCACGGAATCCGGCTCCTCGGCGACGACATTGGCCTCGGAAGCGGTCTCGGCTGTGGCCTCGGGCGCGACCTCCTCGGTGACCGCCGGTTCGGGCGAGGCGGTGCCGTAGGCGTACTCGCCGACGGGGTCTTCATTCTTGGGTCGGCCGAAGATGCCGTTCATGACGTCGGACATGGGTGCCCTTTCCGGGGAGCGACGACTACCTGTGGGGACGAGCGAACGGCGACATGATAGGGGCATGGCCGTGATCAACGGCACACTGCCCCGAGCTTCGAGACTCGCTTGTGTCCCAACAGGTATCCGGCGCTCGCCGGGGTGATCACCGTCCGTCAGGCCGGGTTCGGCGATCAGTGATCACCGGGTCGAAATGGTGTCCCGGAATTGTCTTCTTTTCGGCGCCCGCCCATTCCTACCAATCGTTCCGGAACAGGCTGACCGGAACGCTCGAGCCGAGCGCCTGGTACCCCGCCGGGTTCAGGTGCAGGTGATCGCCGACGTCGTAGGCGGGCAGCAGCCGCGCCGGGGCCGCCGGGTCGCGGGCCACCTTGTCGAAGTCCAGCAGCGCGTCGAAGTGGCCCGGCTGGCGGATCCACGCGTTCACCTGCTGCCGGGCTTCTTCCCGGGCCGGGTCGTCGTAGGCGGTGTTGCCGCCGAACGGGGTGATCGTCGCGCCGTACACGCGGATGTCCTGGGCGTGGGCGCGGGTCAGGATCTGGTCGTACGCGTCGATCAGCTGCGCCGCCACGTCCGGCGCGGCCGCCGGGGTGGCCGTGCCGATGTCGTTGACGCCCTCGAACACGATCGCCCACGAAACCCCGCTCGTGGACAGCAGGTCGCGGTCCAGGCGGGCCAGCACGTTCGGGCCGAGGCCGTCCTGCAGGACGCGGTTGCCGCCCGCCGCCTCGTTCACCACCGCCACGCCGTGCAGGCGCGAAGCCAGCACGTTCGGCCAGCGGTCGTTCCCGTTCGTCGTCGAGCCGCGGCCGTCGGAGATGGAGTCGCCGATCACCGCCACCGCGGACGCCGGGGACAGCACCTCGATGCCGCTGAGGAAGTACCAGTGGTCGACCGGGGTCGCGCCCGGCAGTTCGAGGTCGGAGACGTGGTTGCCGGACAGCAGGTACGACGTCGTGCGCGAGCCCGGGTGCGAGGTGATCGACGTCGAGGCCTGGCCGTGCGCCAGGTACGCCGTCACCGCGATGTTCTCCAGGGAGCGCACCGGGAAGGGCAGCGGGTCGGACACGACCTGTGCGCCCTGCGGGACCGTCGTCGACGGCTTGCCGTGGAACGTCACCGGGAGCACGCTGCCCGGGACGATGGCCGAGACGCCGGCCGCTCCGGAAACCGGACGCCCCACCGACACCGCGGTCAGCGGCAGCGGTGCCCCGCCGAAGGCGTTGGAGAACCGCAGCCGGATCCGCGGGCCGCCGACGGTCACCTGCGCCGTCTCGCGCACGGACGCGTTGTCGAGCACCCGGTCGGTCCCCGTGAAGGGGGCGGGCGGCAGGTTGCCCGGCTCGGTCAGCTGGGGCATCGACGTCCACGTCGCCACCCAGTGCGAAGGTGCGGGGCGGCCGGAAGCGCCCACGAACAGCGCGGTCAGCACGGCCAGGAAGAAGATCACCAGAGGACGCTTCACAACGAGAACTCCGGGGTCAGGACCCGGTCGAAGCCCACGAGACGGCGCGGCCCGGTCAGGGTGCAGTGCAGGGTCGTGACGATCTGCTCGCTCGAGGTGCCCACTCGCAGCTCGACGTCGCCGGGGTCGACCTGGCGGCGCGCCGCGCGGCCGGTGTACGACGTCAGGTCCGCGTGCAGGCCGATCTCCAGTACCACGGTTTCGCCGGGAGCCAGCCGGACGCGGCGGGCCGCGATGAGCTGGCGCTCCGGCCGGGCCACCTCGGCCACCGGGTCGTGCAGGTAGACCTGGACGACTTCGGACGTCTCGCGCTGGTGGTCGTTGCGCAGCGTCACGCGGACCCGGCACACGCCGTCGGTCGGCCAGAGCGACCCCGTCGCGCTGACGTCCAGCCAGGTCGCCGGCGCGTAGGACAGCCCGTGCCCGAACGGGAACAGCGGCGAAGGATCCACAGTGGACACTTCACTGCGCCGGCCGAGCGGTGCGGCCAGGTACGTCGACGGCTGGCTCGCGCCGGCCGCCGGGAAGCTCACCGGCAGCCTGCCGTCCGGGTTGATCCGCCCGCCGAGGACGTCCGCCAGCGCCGCCGCGCCTTCCTCGCCGGGGTAGAACCCGCACACCACCGCGGCCAGCCGGGGCAGCTGCCGGGACAGCTCGTACGGCCGTCCCGAGAGCAGGACGAGCACCACCGGCTTGCCCGTGTCCAGCAGGGCGTCGAGCAGCTCCTCCTGGCGGCCCGGCAGCCGGAGATCGGGCGCGTCGCAGCCTTCGCCGGACGTCCCGCCTCCGAACAGCCCGGCCCGGTCGCCCAGCACGGCGACACACACCGAGGCGTCCGCGCACGCCGCCACGGCCTGCGCGATCCCGTCGTCGTCGCCGCCCGTGACCGGGCAGCCCAGGGCGTACGCGACGTCGTAGGAGGACCGCAGCGCCTCCAGCAGGGTCGGCACCGAGACGCCGAACGGAACGTCGGGGTGGTGGACGCCGACGTGCAGCGGGAAGGAGTAGCAGCCGAGCATCGCGCCGGGCGTGTCCGCGCGCGGCCCGGCCACGGCGACGCGGATGCCGGGGGAGAGCGGCAGGGTGCCGTCGTTGTGCAGCAGCACGATCGAGCGTTCCGCGACTTCACGGGCCAGCGCCCGCGATTCCGCGTCGTCGAGGTCGATCTCCTCGGGTACCTCCGGAGCCCAATCGGCGTCGAGCAGGCCCAGTTCGCACTTCTGCCGCAGCACCCGCTCGAGGGCGCGATCGACGGCGGCGGCGTCGACCGCGCCCTCTTCCACCGCGGCGAGCAGCGGCTCGCCGTAGCAGTCCATGGTCGGCAGTTCCACGTCGATGCCCGCGACGAGCGCCTGCCGGGCGGCGTCGGCGCGGTCGGCCGCGACGCCGTGCAGGCGGTGCAGGAACGCCACCGAGAAGTAGTCGGAGACCACCGTGCCGTCGAAGCCGTAGGTGTCCCGCAGCAGATCCGTCAGCAGGGCCGGGTCGGCGGCGCCCGGAACGCCGTCGATGTCGGTGTAGGTGTTCATCACCGACCGGGCGCCGGCGCGCAGCGCGTGTTCGAACGGCGGCAGCAGGACGTCGGCGATTTCGCGCGGTCCCGCCGAAACCGGCGCCAGGTTGCGCCCGGCGCGCGAGGCGGAGTACCCGACGAAGTGCTTGAGCGTGGCGATCACCCCGGCCGACTCGAGCCCGGCGACGTAGGCGCTGCCGATCGTCCCGACCAGGTAGGGGTCCTCGCCGATGGTCTCCTCGATCCGCCCCCAGCGCAGGTCGCGGGCCACGTCGAGGACCGGCGCGAGCCCCTGGTGCACGCCGAGGCCGCGCATGGTCCGCCCGATCCGCTCACCCATCCGGCGCACCAGCTCCGGGTCGAAGGTCGCGCCCCACGACAGCGGCGCCGGGTAGATCGTCGCCTGCCACGCGGCCAGCCCGGTCAGGCACTCCTCGTGCACCACCGCGGGGATCCCGAACCGGCTGCTGGCGACGATCTGCCGCTGGGTGCGCGCGAGGCTGTGCGCCCCGATCACCGGGTCGACCGGCCGGGTGCCGAAGGCGCGGGTCAGCTGCCCGATGCCGTGGCGGACCAGCTCGTCGAAGTCGACCGCCGCGTCGACGAATTCGTGCTGGTGCGGCGCCATCTCGCCGCCGGAGTCGATGCCGACCCAGACCCCGTAGAGCTGGGCGAGCTTCTCGCGCAGGGTCATCCGGGCCATCAGGGCCCGGACGCGTTCGCCCGGGTCGGCAGCGGGGTCGCGCCACGGCTCTCCGGCCGTGGTGGGCTGCGTGGTCAAGGCTTTCCGCCCTTCGTCTGGGAAGGAGTTCCGAGTGGACGGCTCAGGGGATGGCGCGGGCCGAATGCCGCACCACCAGGCCGGTGTCGAGGGTGACGTGGGTCTGCCCGACCTCGTCGCCGTTGATGAGCGCGATGAGCATGCGGATCGCCCGGTGGCCCATCTCGCGGATCGGCTGGTCCACTGTGGTCAGTGGCGGGCTGCAGAGCGCGGACTCGGGCACGTTGTCGAAGCCCACCACCGAAAGGTCGTCGGGCACGGAGAGCCCGAACGCCCGGGCCGCGCCGACGGTCGCGATGGCCGAGATGTCGTTCGCCGCGAACACCGCGGTCGGCCGGTCCGGACCGGTCAGCAGGTCGTGGGCCGAGGCCGCGGAGATCTCCGGGTCGTAGGCGCCGTCGCGGATCAGGGCGTCGTCCGGGGCGATGCCCGCGGCCGTCAACGCCCGCAGGTACCCGGTTTTGCGCAGCTCGGCCGACTGCAGGTCGGGCCGCCCGGAGAGGAACGCGATCCGCCGGTGGCCCAGCTCCAGCAGGTGCTCGGTGGCCAGCTGCGCGCCGCGCAGGTTGTCGGAGTCGATCGTCGGCAGGTGGGACGGCCCGGTGTGCGGGTCGACCGCGACGACCGGCGTGCCGGGCACGGCTTCCAGGGAGACGGCCGGCGTGACCAGCACGGCGCCGTCGACGAGGGTGCCGCTCAACCGGGACAGGTAACGCTTTTCCCAGCCCACCGGATCTCCGGTGCGCCCGCCCGCGGAGTAGACGACGAGTTCGAACCCGCTGCCGCGGATGGCGTCCGCGGCTCCCTTGAGCAGCTCGGTCGAGAACGGTTCGAGGTCGGCGACCAGGATGCCGATGACGTTCGTCCGGTGGTTTCTCAGGCTCTGCGCCACCAGGCTCGCCTCGTAACCGAGTTCTTCGATCACGGCGCGGACCCGCGCGAGTGTCGTGGCGGAGACGCCGTAGCGCTCGTTGATCACCTTCGAAACCGTGGCCACCGAGACGCCGGCCCGGGCGGCGACGTCACGGATGGTCACCCTGGAACTGGGCTGCATCGGCTCAGACTAACCATAGAAAACGTTATCGACAACGATTGACACGGCATTTGTCCCGGGAGCAGACTCTTCGCCAACCCGGGCGCCGAGCCGCCCCGTCCTACTCGGCCGAAGTCGTCAGGAGTGGACCCACGATGTTTGTGAAACGCCGGATCACCGTTCTCGCCGCCCTTGCGGCCGTTGTCCCGCTCGCGCTGGCCGCGTGCAGCGGGGGGAACGACACCCCCGCGCAGCAGCCGAGCGGCCCGGTCACCCTGACCTGGTGGCACAACGGCACCACCGATCCGATCAAGTCGATCTGGGAGAAGGTCGTCGCCGACTACCACCAGGCGCACGGCGACGTCACGATCAAGGCCCAGCCGCTGCAGAACGAGGACTTCAGCACCAAGGTGCCCCTCGCCCTGCAGTCGGCCGAGCCGCCGGACATCTACCAGTCCTGGGGCGCCGGTGACCTGGCCTCGCAGCTGACATCGGGCAAGGTCGCCGACATCACCGACTTCACGAAGTCGTGGATCACCCAGACCACCGGCAAGTTCGGCGAGAACTGGCAGGTCGACGGCAAGCAGTACGGGGTGCCGTTCGAGCAGCACTTCGTCGGCTTCTGGTACCGCAAGGACCTGTTCCAGCAGGCGGGGATCACCACCCCGCCGAAGACCATGGACGAGCTCAACGCCGCCGTCACGCAGCTGAAGGCCAAGGGCATCGCGCCGGTCTCCGTCGGCGGCAAGGACCGCTGGCCGGATGCCTTCTACTACAACTACTTCGCCGTCCGTGAATGCTCCATCGACGTGCTCAAGCAGTCAGTGAAGGCGGTCAAGCTCGAAGACCCGTGCTGGACGAAGGCCGGGCAGGACCTCAAGAACTTCCTGGCCACGCAGCCGTTCCAGACCGGGTTCGCCGGCACGCCGGCCCAGCAGGGCGCGGGCAGCTCCGCCGGCCTGGTGGCCAACGGCAAGGCCGCGATGGAACTGCAGGGCGACTGGGAGCCCGGCACGATGTCGTCGCTCACCGAGGACAAGCAGCTGGACTCCAATGTCGGCTGGTTCCCCTTCCCGTCCGTCGCGGGGGGCCAGGGCGACCCGGCGGCCGTGCTCGGCGGCGGTGACGGCTTCGCCTGCACCACCCGCGCGTCGAAGGCGTGCGCGGACTTCCTGCAGTACCTCGGCAGCGAGCCGGTGCAGACGCAGCTGGCCGCGCAGGGCGCCGGCCTGCCCGTGAACACCGTCGCCGCGAAGTCGCTGAAGACCGACACGCTGAAGGCCGTCTACGACTACGGCACGAAGGCGCCGTACCTGCAGATGTACTTCGACCGGGCGTTCCCGACGGCGGTCGGCGCGGCGCTGAACGACGCGGTGGCCAACATGTTCGCCGGCCAGGGCACCCCCGAAGGCATCGTGGCCGCCGTCAACCAGGCCGCGGCGGGCAACAAGTGACCACGGCGACGACCCCGGTGCGGACGGCCGCGAAGCCGTCCGCACCGGCGGTCTCCGCCCGTAAGCACCGGCCCGGCCGGCGCAAGCGGCTCGAGCTGGCGCTGCTGCTCGGGCCCGCCCTGCTGCTGTTCACCGGGTTCGTCCTGGTGCCGATCGGGATCGCGGCGTACTACAGCGTCTTCAACTGGAAGGGATTCGGCCCGCTCGACGACTTCGTCGGGTTCAAGAACTACGCCGATGCCTTCGGCGGCAAGGTGTTCCAGAGCGCCATCGTCCACAACCTGATCATCGCCGGGTTGTCGATCGTGGTGCAGCTGCCGCTGTCGATCGGGCTGGCGCTGCTGCTCAACCGGAAGCTGCGTGGCCGCGCGGTGCTGCGCGCCCTGGTGTTCGCGCCGTACGTGCTCTCCGAAGCGATCACCGCGGTGATCTGGGCGCTCATGCTGCAGCCGAACGGGTTCGCCGACCAGACGCTCCGGGGGGCCGGGCTCGGCGGGCTGGTCCACAACTGGCTGGCCGACCCGGGCATCGTGCTGTACACGATGTTCGCGGTGATCACCTGGAAGTACGTCGGCTTCGGCATCATCCTGCTGCTCGCCGGGCTCCAGGGGGTGCCCGCCGAACTGCGCGAAGCCGCGGCGCTCGACGGTGCCTCGGCCTGGCAGACCACCCGGCACGTGGTGCTGCCGCTGCTCGGGCCGACCATCCGGATCTGGATCTTCCTGTCGGTGATCGGCTCGCTCCAGCTGTTCGACGTCGTCTGGATCATGACGCAGGGCGGCCCGGCGAACGCGTCGACGACGATGGCGACCTACCTGATCGACCACGGCTTCAAGCGCTACGAATTCGGGTTCGGCTCCGCGGTGGCGGTGATCCTGTTCGTCATCTGCTTCGTGTTCGCCCTGCTGTACCAGCGGTTCGCACTCCGCCGCGACACCCAGGGGGCCCTGACCAGGATGGTGGGCTGATGCGCTCCGGCAAGTTCGGCCTGTCGATGGGCTACCTCGCGGCGATCGTGGTGGTCGGCGTGACCGTCGTGCCGCTGCTGTTCGTGGCGCTGGGCGGGTTCCGCACCAACGCGCAGATCAACACCGACCCGGCCGGGATGCCGGGGCCGTGGGTGTTCGACAACTACGCCGCGGTGCTCGGTTCGAGTGCGTTCTGGACGTTCCTCGGCAACAGCGCGCTGATCGCGGTGATCGCCACCGTGCTCGCCGTCGGGCTCGGCTCGATGGCCGGGTACGCGCTTTCGCGCTACCAGTTCAAGGGCCGCGAGGCCTTCTACACGCTGTTCACGCTCGGCCTGCTGTTCCCGATCGGCGTCGCGACGCTGCCGCTGTACCTGTGGCTGCGGCAGCTGGGCCTGCTCGAGAGCTTCTGGGGCGTGGCGATCCCGGAGGCGGCGTTCTCGCTGCCGGTGACGATCGTGATCCTGCGCCCGTTCATGCACGCGATCCCCGGCGAAATCGAGGACGCGGCCGTGCTCGACGGCGCCACCCGGCTCGGGTTCTTCTGGCGCATCCTGCTGCCGCTCTCGACGCCGGCGCTCACCACGGTCGCCGTACTCGCCTTCGTCACCAGCTGGAACACCTACCTGCTGCCCCTGCTGGTGTTCAACGACTCCGGGCACTTCACGCTCCCGCTCGGCGTCGCGATGTTCCAGTCCGCGTTCTCCCAGGACACCGCCCGGGTGCTGGCGTTCACCGCGTTGTCGGCGATCCCCGCGCTCGCGTTCTTCGTGCTCGCCGAACGGCGCATCGTCGGCGGGCTGACCGGATCCGTGAAGGGCTGACTCAGGAGGTCTGCCGTGCCGTCCGAGGTCCACCGTCGTACCTTCCTGCAGTTGCTCGCCCTGGCCGGGGCGGGGTCCATGGCCCTGCCGGGCCTGGCCGAAGCCGGGACCGGATTTCCGTTGGTGTCGCGGGGAACGGCCGCGACGATCGTGGTCGGCTCCGGCGACCTGCCCGGCGTGCGCCGGGTCGTGGGCGACCTGGCCGCCGACGTCGAACGCGTCACGGGCGTGCGGCCCGCCGTGTCGTTCGACGTCGTGCCCGAACACGGCCCGGTCGTCGTGGTCGGCACCCTGGGGCACAGCCCCCTGGTCGACGACCTGGTCCGGGCCGGTCGGCTGGACGTCAAGGGTATCGAGGGCCAGTGGGAGACGTCGCTGAGCCAGGTCGTCGACGGCCGGCTCGTCCTCACCGGCAGTGACCAGCGCGGCGTGATCTACGGCGTCTACGAGGTCTCCCGGCGCATCGGCGTCTCGCCCTGGTACTGGTGGGCGGACGTGCCCCCGCGGCGCAGCGCCGAGCTGCACCTGCCGGGCGAGCGGTTCAGCCTGGGCACCCCGCACGTGAAGTACCGCGGGTTCTTCATCAACGACGAGAACCCGGCGCTGGGCACCTGGGCCCCGGCCTACTTCGGGCCGGGGAAGGCCCCGGGGTTTCCCAACGGCTTCAACCACCTGTTCTTCGCCAAGGTCTTCGAGACCATGCTGCGACTGCGGGCCAACTACCTGTGGCCGGCGGTGTGGGGGCGCGCGTTCGCCGAGGACGACCCGCTCAACCACGCCACGGCCAAGGAATACGGCATCGTGATGGGCACCTCGCACGAGGCGCCGATGATGCGCGGGATCGAGGAGTGGAACCGGCACGCGGTGCCCGCGGTCCGCGACGCGGCCGGGAACATCACGACGCCGGGGCACGACCCGTACGGCGGCACGGGGGAGTGGAGTTTCCGCCGCAACGGCGAGGCGATCAAGGCCTACTGGGCCGACGGGATCCGCCGGATGGTCCGCGAGGACTTCGAGGGCGTCGTCACGCTCGGCATGCGCGGAAACGGCGACGTCGGCCTGCCCGACGGCGACGGCATCGAGCTGATGCGCGAGATCATCGCCACCGAACGGGACATCCTCGCCCGCGAAACCGGCCGGGACCTCACCACGGTGCCGCAGGTCTGGACGCTGTACAAGGAAGTCCAGCGGTACTGGGCGAAGGGCCTGCGGCCGCCGGACGACGTCATCGTGGTGTTCACCGACGACAACTGGGGCAACATCCGCAAGATGCCCGACCGGTCCCTGCCGCCGCACCCCGGCGGGTACGGGCTCTACTACCACTTCGACTACGTCGGCGGCGGCCGCAACTACAAGTGGGTCGACACCACGCTGCTCGCGAACACGTGGGAGCAGCTGCACCAGGCCACCGCCTACGGCAACGACCGCCTGTGGGTGGCCAACGTCGGCGACATGAAGGGCAACGAGCTGCCGCTGCAGTTCTTCCTCGACTACGCCTGGGATCCCGCGGCCCTGCCGGTCGAGCAGCTGTCCACCTGGGAGCGCCAGTTCGCCGAGACGAACTTCGGCGCGAGCACGGCCGCGGCGATCGCGGGTGTCCTGCACGACTACGGACGCCTGCAGTCCCGCCGCAAGCCGGAGCTGCTCAACCGGCGCATCACCGTCGACCCGGCGAAGGACCCGGCCACGGCCGCGGCCATCTCCTACGACGACCAGATGACGCCGTTCAGCCTGGTCAACCACCGCGAGCTGGACACGGTCACCCAGGAGTGGCAGGACCTGGCGGCGCGGGCCGCGAAGATCGCGGCGCGGATCCCGGCCGCGTACCGGGACGCCTTCTACGAACTCGTGCTGTACGAGGTCCAGGCGTCGGCGAACCTGTACGCGCTGCGGCGCGCCGAGTTCACCAACCTGCTCTACGTGACTCAGGGCCGGGCTTCGGCCAACGCGCTCGCCGCCGTCACCGAGGCCCGCTTCGCCGACGACCTGGCGCTGGCGGAGAAGTACAACACCGGCATCGCGGGCGGGAAGTGGCAGGGTTTCCAGACCCAGCCGCACATCGACTACGGCGACATCGCCCGGTACGGCCCCAACGCGCCCTGGCAGCAGCCGGAGAAGGACAACGTCGCGCTGCCGGACGTCATCTTCCCCGCGGTGAAACGCCTCGAGCTGCCCGCCGCGGCTTCGCTGGGGGTGGCGGTCGACGGCTCCGAGCAGGCGTGGCCCGGTGCGCCGGGGCGTCCGGTGCTGCCGGAGTTCAGTCCCTACCAAAGCGCGCCACCGCAGTACGTCGACGTCTTCAACCGCGGCCGGACGCCGTTCCGCTGCCACGTCTCCGTCGCGGGTGCGCCGTGGGTGCAGGTCGAGCCACGCGGCGGCCGGGTCACCGAGGAGCTGCGGATGACCGTGCGGATCGACTGGGCCCGCGCCCCGAAGGGCACCACGACGGTGCCGATCACGGTGTCGGGCGCGGACACTTCGGTGGTGGTGGACGCCGTCGTCCGCAACCCGGAACTGCCCTCGTCGTGGCGGCGCGGGTTCATCGAAGCCGGCGGGTACGTGTCGATGGAGGCCGAGCACTGCACCGCCGACGTCGGCGCGGCGGACGTGGCGTGGCGGCGGATCCCGGACATCGGCCGCACAGGGGCGGGGATGACGCCGTTCCCGGTGACGGCGGCGAGCCGGCCGCCGGGCGCGGGACCGCGGCTGGAGTACCGGATGACGCTGTTCACGACCGGCCCGGTGACGGTGTGGGCATACTTGTCCCCGCGCAACAACGTGCTGGCGGGCGACGGCCTGCGCTACGCGGTCTCGTTCGACGACGCGGACCCGCAGGTCGTGAACATCACGACGGCCACGGGCGCGGACGACACGTCCATGAACCGCCAGTGGGAGCGGACCACCTCGGACAACGTGAACCTGACGTCGACCCGCCACGTGATCGGCGCGGCGGGCCCGCACGTGCTGAAGTTCTGGATGGTCGACCCGGCGGTGATCGTGCAGAAGCTCGTGGTGGACACGGGGGGACTGCGCGCGAGTTACCTGGGGCCGCCGGAGAGCACGCGATGGCCGTGGTGAGGGAGAGCCGGGGTCTCCCGGCCCGGCGCCTGCACGCGGCGACGGGCGGATCCGGCCCTGGGTGGTCGGCAGGGCGAGCCCGCGGGCCGGCGCCGCGCCCGCCGGCCGCTGGTTCGCTCCCGTCGGCCGCCCGGCTACCTCGCTCCGCCGGTCAGGACCCGGTAGCCGTGGTGGGCCGGGGCCGCCGTGCTGTGGCGGACCACCAGGCTCGTCGCCAGCTCCACCCGGTGGCTCTCCGGGTCGACCCCGCGGGCCAGGGAGATCGCCAGCCGCGCGCCGGCCGCCGCCATTTCCTGGAGGGGCTGGCGGATCGTCGTCAGCTCCGGGGTCAGCCAGCGGGCGATCGGCAGGTCGTCGAAGCCCACCACGCTCAGGTCGTCCGGGATGCGCAGCCCCGCATCGCGCGCTGCCTCGTACACGCCGAGCGCTTGCAGGTCGCTGCCGGCGAACACCGCCGTCGGCCGGTCGGGGAGGGTGAGCAGTGATGCGAGTTCGCGGTAGCCGGCCCGGACGTGGAAGTCGCCGCGGCGCACCAGTGCCGGGTCGAACGCCAGCCCGGCCGTCTCCAGCGCCGTGCGGTACCCGTCGATCCGCGCCCGGCTGCACAGCACCCCCTCCGGCCCGCCGATCACCGCGATCCGGCGGTGGCCCAGCTCCACGAGGTGCCGGGTGGCGGTCAGCCCGCCCTGCCAGTTCGTGGCCCCGATCGAGGGCGTCTCCGGGCCGGGCGCGCCGGCCGGGTCGACCACGACCAGCGGGATGTCCCGGGCCCGGAGCTTCGCCAGCTGCCCGCCGGTGAAGTCCGAGCACACCGAAACGATGCCGACCGGCCGCCGGGCGAGCACGCTCTCCAGCCAGCTCTGGCCGGGCGTGTGCCGTCCGGACGATTCCGCCAGCACGACCGCCATTCCGTTTTCGCGGGCAACGTACTCGACCCCGCGGATGATTTCGAGCGCCCACGTGCTTTCGAGTTCGTGGAACATCAATTCCAACAGCCGGGAACGGCGGGACCGTTCGTCGGCCCGGCGTCGGTACCCGTATTTTCCGATGACCGCTTCCACGCGGGCGCGAGTGGATTCGGCGACGTCGGGGCGGCCGTTCAGGACTTTCGAAACTGTCGGCACGGAAACACCGGTCTCGGCGGCGATCCGGGCGATGGTCACCCGGGTCGCGGTCGGCTCGAGCTCGTCAGACTTCGTTGTCATGAAGGAGATTCTAGGTCATCGAAACCCGATTTGAAACGGTTGGAAACTTTCGGAGCTCCATTGTCTCGCGGAGGATGAAGATGTCGGGAAGACTTCCCAGGAAACGCGTCCTGATGGCGGTTGCGGCCACTCTCGGTATTGCCGTGTGGCAGGCGCCTGCGGCTTCGGCGGCGGTGCCGCTGCAATACACCACGAACCGTTACGTCGGCAGCGCGGTCGCTGCGACGTACCTGGCTTCGGAAACCGATTACCGGGCGGTGCTCACCCGGGAATTCGACAACGTGACGCCCGAGAACGAGATGAAGTGGGGCACGGTCGAAGCGGTGCGGGGCCAGTACGACTGGTCGGGCGCCGACGCGATCGTCCGGTACGCCCAAACGCACCACAAGACCGTCCGCGGCCACACCCTGGTCTGGCACTCCCAGCTCCCGGACTGGGTCGCGGCGCTGCCCGCCGACGAGCTCCGGCGGGTCCTGCACGACCACATCACGACGGAAGTCAAGCGGTACCGGGGGAAGATCCGGGCCTGGGACGTCGTCAACGAGATCTTCAACGAGGACGGCACCCGGCGCGACACGGTCTTCCGGCAGAAGCTCGGTGACGGCTTCGTCGCCGACGTCTTCCGCTGGGCGCACGCGGCCGACCCGGCGGCGAAGCTGTACATCAACGACTACAACATCGAAGGGATCAACGCGAAGAGTGACGCGGTGTACGACCTGGTGAAGACGCTGCGGCGGCAGGGCGTGCCGATCAGCGGCGTCGGCATCCAGGGACACCTGTCGATCCAGTACGGCTTCCCGGGTCAGTACCGCGAAAACCTGGCCCGCTTCGCCCGGATCGGCGTGGACACCGCGGTCACCGAGGCCGACGTCCGGATCCCGACCCCGCCGGACGCGGCCAAGCTGGCCACGCAGGCGAGCTACTTCGGTCAGCTGTGGGACGGCTGCCACGCGGTCCGGCGGTGCGTCGAGTTCACGACGTGGGGTTTCACGGACCGGCATTCGTGGGTTCCGGACGTCTTCCCCGGCGAAGGCGCGGCCTGCCTCTTCGACGAGAACCTGCACCCGAAGCCGGCCTACTTCCGCCTCAACCCCTGACGGGCGCCGAGCCGGGCGGCCTCCGTGCTGAGGCACGAAGGCCGCCCGGCTCGGCCGCGAGTCCGATTTCGTCAGCGGCGACGGTGCCCGGCCGGTTCAGCGGGCCAGCGCGGCCAAGCGCTTCGGCGTCGGCCAGCGCACGTTCCACGCCCAGCCCAGCTTCTCGAACACCCAGATCACCCGGGCGGAGATGTCGATCTGCCCGCGCTGCGCGCCGTGGCGGGCCGACGTCGGGTCCGCGTGGTGGGTGTTGTGCCAGGACTCGCCCATCGACAGGATGGCCAGCGGCCAGAAGTTCGCCGAGCGGTCGCGGCTGGCGAACGGGCGCTCGCCGATCATGTGGCAGATCGAGTTCACCGACCACGTGACGTGGTGCTGGAAGGAGATCCGGGCCAGGCCGGCCCACAGGAACGCGGTCAGCGCGCCCCACCAGGACATCGTGATCAACCCGCCGAGCAGCGGCGGGAGCAGCAGGCTCACCACCACCCACAGCGGGAAGAGGCGGTCGACGACGCGCAGGTCGCGGTCGGCGGCCAGGTCCGGGGCGAACCGCTCGACGTTGGTCTTGTCGCGGCCGAAGAGCCAGCCCATGTGGGCGTGCCAGAAGCCGCGGGCGAGCGCCACCGGGGACGTGCCGAACAGCCACGGCGAGTGCGGGTCGCCGTCGCGGTCGGAGAACGCGTGGTGCCGGCGGTGGTCGGCGACCCAGCCGATCACCGGGCCCTGCGCCGCGAGGCCGCCGGCGATGGCGAGCGCGATCCGCAGGGCCCGCTTCGCGCGGAACGCCCCGTGGGTGAAGTAACGGTGGTAGCCGACGGTCACGCCCAGCGTCGACACCAGGAAGAAGGCGGCACCGATCGTGAGGTCGAGCCAGCTGACGCCCCAGCCCCAGAAGACCGGGACGGCGGCGGCGAGCGCGAGGAACGGGACGAGCAGGAAGGTGCGGATGGTGATGAGCTCGGGGAGCGTCTGCCTGCCGGAGAGCACGGGTTTCGGGGCCGGGCGGGCAGCCTTCACAGAGGCGGTCATGCACTACTCGATTCGAATCAGCACCGCGGGCGGCACGAGGGCCGCGTGCGGGAGGCCGGGGAGCGGGAACACCCGGCGATCAGCGGTCTACGGGTGGCCCGGGGCGCGTCACCGCTCCTGCCGGCGATCTGCCTCGAGGGCCACGGGGCGAGAGTGAGGCCGGCGGGACACCGGCGTACGAGGTGCTCTCGACTCGACCCAGATTACCCGATCGTGGTGAACCTGCTGTGTGACCCGGACGGTGACGCGAACGAGAAAGGCCCCCGCCCCGTGCGGGGCGAGGGCCTTCGTGTGCCTCGTGGCTCAGATGACGCTTACGCGCTGGGCCTGCGGGCCCTTCTGGCCCTGGCCGATTTCGAACTCCACGCGCTGGCCCTCGTCGAGCGACTTGAAGCCGTTGCCCTGGATCTCCGAGTAGTGCACGAAGACGTCGGGACCGCCGCCGTCCTGCGCAATGAAGCCGAAGCCCTTTTCACCGTTGAACCACTTGACACTGCCCTGAGCCATGCTAATACCTACTCTTTGTTAGTGAGCCTGGACGCCCCGTTCGGACGTCCGGTCTCACCACCATCCTTCCATAACCCCCGGGGTTCGCGCATCAGTGGTCACACACCCCAGTCCGGGCGCAGCGGCATGCCCATTCCGCCCTCGCTGTCGGTCCGCACCCCGAGGATGTGGTGCAGCTCGATCTCGCGCCGCTCGAAGGCCAGCCGGCAGGCCGCGAGGTACAGCGCCCACACCCGGGCGCGCCCGGCGCCGGCCTCGGCGACCGCCTCGTCCCAGTGCTCGGCGAGGTTGGCGCACCAGCCGGCCAGCGTCGTCGCGTAGTGCTCGCGCAGGTTCTCCGAGTGCCGCACCTCCAGGCCGGCGTCGTGCATGGCGGTCATGAGCTCGCCGGGTGCCTCCAGCTCGCCGTCCGGGAAGACGTAGCGGTCGATGAAGCCCCGTGACCGGTGGGCGACGCTGGTGTCCGGGTTGGTGATGCAGTGGTTGAGCAGGCGTCCGTGCGGCTTGAGCTTGGCCGCCAGGAAGCGGAAGTAGCCGGGCACGTTGCGCGCCCCGATGTGCTCGGTCAGGCCGATCGAGGAGATCGCGTCGAACCCCGTCTCGGTGACGTCCCGGTAGTCGAGGTGACGGATCTCGGCCCGGTCCGCGAGCCCGAGGGCGACGATGTTCTTCTGCGCCCACTGCGCTTGTTCACGCGAAAGTGTGACGCCGAGCGCCTCGACGCCGTAGTGCCGGACGGCGTGGGCGACCATCCCGCCCCAGCCGCAGCCGACGTCGAGCAGCCGCATCCCCGGCTTCAGGCCGAGCTTGCGGCAGACCAGGTCGAACTTGTTGGCCTGCGCTTCCTCCAGCGAAGCGTCCGGGGTCGGGAACACCGCGCAGGTGTAGGCCATCGACGGCCCGAGGACCAGCTCGTAGAACCGGTTCGACACGTCGTAGTGGCTGGCGATGGCCTCGCTGTCGCGCTGCTTCGAGTGCCGCAGCGCGGTCAGCCCACGCTGGAACCGGCTCGGGTGCTCCTCGACCGGCGGCTTGACCAGCCGCAGGTGGCGCGGGCCGAGCTTGCGCAGCAGCCACAGCCGGTCGGCCGGGGTGAGCTGGTCGACCTGCGTCGCCAGTGCGCGCAGCGCGGTGTAGAGGTCGCCTGTGACGTCGAGCGCGCCGGCGACGTACGCGCGGGCGAGACCGAGATCACCGGGGGAGGACATCAGGTAGTCGAGCGCCAGCGGCGAGCGCACCTCGATGGCCACCGGCGCGTCGGCCGGGCCGCTGCGGCTGCCGTCGTAGGCGGTGATCGACACCTCGGCGCGGGGGCCGAGCAACCGCTCGAAGACGGCACCGACCGGGATGCTTTCCTGGGTCACGTTCGTTCCTTTCACCGTCGGCGGACGCATTTTTCGTAGAGCCCGAGCAACCGTTCACCCGGGTCGTAGGCCTGCTTGAGCTTGCGGTAGGCGTCGCCGTTGTAGAGCCGCCAGAACTCGTCTTCGGTGTAGAAGCTGTCGGAGTAGAGCGACTTGTGCCCGCCGAGCCGGGTGACCTCGGCTTCGACCATCCGGTTGTGCACGCCGTCCCGCTCACCGGGAGCCAGGGGCACCGACGACCAGAACCCGAAGTTGACGTACAGCTCGTCGGGGTCGAGTTCGTAGAGCGGCCAGCGGACGCCGCCGGGCCGCTGCCGCAGCGGGCAGATCCAGACCGGGCTGATCGGGATCTCGCGTTCGAAGAACTCGAGGAACTCCGCGGCGCGGCCGAGGGGGACCTCGATGTCCTGCACGATCGTCTCCTCCGGCGGCAGGCGCCGGAGTTTCAGCAGCCGCTCGGCGATCCGGAACCGGCGGTCCAGCGCGACGGCCTTCCAGTACACCGAGGACCGCAGGAACCGGCGGCCGAGCACCAGCCGCGGCAGCCGGTGCTGGACGCCGAACGCCCGCGAGCACCAGAACCAGTCGGTGTCCCAGCGCCAGAGGTAGTCGCGGACGGTCAGGTGGTCGGTCTCGCGCTCCCGGATGGACCGGTAGTAGATGTCCAGCCAGGTGTAGTCGCTCGTCGCGGGCGCGGTGTCGGTGAACGTCCCGAGCGTCAGGTACAGCTCGTCCGGGCCGAAGACCGTGCCGTCGACGAAATCGACGTGCTCGCCATCGTGTTCGCTCTTCGCGCAGATCTCGCCCAGTGCCTCGAAGTACGTCGCGCGGTCGTGGTGGCGGACGTGGCGGACCCGCACGAACGGCTTGACCGGCTCCAGGAGGATCCGCAACCGCAGCGCGTAGCCGAGGCTGCCGTAGGAGTTGGGGAAGCCGTGGAAGAGGGCGTGGTGCTCGTTGTCCGGCGTGGCGACGACGATCCGGCCGTCGCCGGTGAGCACCTCCAGCTCGAGCACCGATTCGTGCGGCATGCCGTTGCGGAACGACGAGGACTCGATGCCGAGGCCGGTCACCGCGCCGCCGAGGGTGATCGTCTTCAGCTGCGGCACGACCAGCGGCATCAGGCCGTGCGGCAGCGTGGCGTCGACGAGCTGCTCGTAGGTGACCATGCCCTCGACGTCGGCGGTGCGGCTGTCCGGGTCGACGCGCAGCACGTGGGTGAACCCGGACACATCCAGGCCCGGGTGCTTCGCCGCGGTGCGGGAGCGGAAGAGGTTCGACGTCCGTTTCGCCAGCCGGACGGTGGCTTCACCGCCGATCGCGGTGAGTTGCCGTCTCAGGGCGTCTACGCGGGCTTCGTGCTCGGGGAATGCCGGGCCCGGACGGGCTTCGGGCACCCCGGCCTGATCGATGGTCACGTCCTCGATCCTGCCTCACCGGAGGCCCTGGTGGCTCGTCGGACGTCGTGAATAACGCATTGATCTCGTCGAAGGAGGCGAACGAGTCGGTCACGACGCCGCGTCGGCGGCCAGGCGGCGGTCGGACGGCGGTCGGAAGGCCTCAGGCGACGGCGCGGAGCGGGGTCTGCTCGTCCAGGAGCGCCGCGGCGCCGGCCAGGAAGGCGTCGATCCGCCGCAGCCGGTCGGCGGTGCGCCGCTCGATCGCCGCGAGCCGGTCGGCGCGGCGCCGGGCGTCGTCGACGATCCGGTGGGCCCGCGCGCGGGCTTCGGCGGTACGCCGGTCCGCGTCCTCCTCGGCTTCCCGGACGATCGCGGCCGCGCGCTCCCGGGCCGTCGCGACGATCCCGTCCGCTTCGGCGTGCGCCAGTTCGAGCAGGTGCCGCACCCGGTCGCCGACCGCGGCCGGATCGGCGGGGGTGCGGCACAGCCGGTCGACGCGGGCGCTCAGCTCGGCGTGCCCGGCGCGGGCCCGTTCGAGCTGCCGCGCCAGGTGCTCGGCCTCGGTGACGGCGGCGTCGCGGTCGGCCGTGAGCAGCCGGATCTCGGCGAGGAGCTCGTCGATCCGCTCGTCGACCTGCTCACGGTCGTAGCCCCGCACCTGCAGCGCGAAGCTCTCGGGCAGAGGCAGGGGCAGGGGCGCCGTCATCGGGCCACGGCCGGACGGCGCAGCAGTTCGGCAAGGCCGTCGGCGTCACCCGCGGTCCGGAGGCGCACCGGGTCGGGCCGTCCGACCGTGTGGTCGTCCTGGTGCAGTGCGGTGACGAACCGCGCGACCCGGCGCGGCGGCGGGACGACGGTGGGGCCGCCCAGGTAGCGCAGGACGATCAGGTCCTCGCCCGAGTGTGTCTCGATCGCCGCCGCCCAGCCGCGCTCCTCGTCCCACAGCAGGGCGACATCGCGGTCGGGGTAGTGCGGCAGCCGCGTGTCGAGGGCGACGTACGCCGAAACCGGGTGGTCGTGGTCGACGGTGCACGACTCGAGGCCGATGCCCAGCTCGGCGGTCACGCTGCGCAGGTAGTCGAGCAGCGGCGGGACGGCGGGGTGCTGGTAACCGGTCGGGAATCCGATCGATGCGGTCACGGGGGCGCGAAGCCTTTCTCGGGTGCGGAGCGGCCGGGCCGCTCCTGGGTTCGGCAGGCTCTTCGCTTTCTAGCATGTCATCGAAACGATGACAAGAAAGATGTCGCCGGATAGACGACGTATTGTGCCCGGTTCGCCGGGATTGAGCAGCCTGACACCGGGGTACCCGATCGGGGGACTGCGGAGGATCCCGCGGCGGAACGCGGAAAGCGAGGCGGCGTTGAGCATTCTGATCGACTTCGAGCGCGACACGGAGTTCTCGTTCGAGCGGCGGTTGCGCGGCTACCTGAGTGCGGTGGCCCGGGCGGTGGGGGTGGGACTGGAGTCCTGCACGCTCGACGCGGGTACGCCCGCGGCCGCCTACATCGCCCTGGACTGGCGCTTGTCCCGGTTCCCCGGCCACGACCTGGCCCTGGTCTGGGACGAAGTCCACGGCTGGGCGGCGGCGATCGAAGACGCCACCGGCGAGGCAGCGACCGTCCTGGCCCACCTCGGCGGGGAGATCTTCCCCGAACCCCGCGCGGTGGTCCGCTTCCTGGCGGCGATCCGGGCGGGCGACCCGGACGCGGGCACGCTGGAAGCCCCGGTCCTCCGCGAGCCGGGAAACCACGAGCAATTGCTGGCGCTGGTCCCGGAGATGGCGCCCGTCGGCCGCGGGTGAGTTCTTGCGGCACTTCTTTGCAGCACAATGGGGCGAATGGGGAAACTGACGGCGGAGGCCGTGGTCGACCGGATGGTGCCGCGGACTCCGCGCCTCTCGCCGGACGGCCGGTGGGTGGTGTTCGTCAGTGCCCCGGTCGGCCGGGCGGGGAAGCATCCGGACAGCGCTCTGCAGCTCGCTCCCGCGGACGCCGGGGAGCGACCGCGGGAACTCGCCCCCGCGGCGGCGGAAGACCGTGAGCCGCGCTGGTCACCGGATGCCGAATGGGTCTACTTCCTTTCCGACCGCGCCGAGCGCGGTACCGCGCAGGTGTACCGGGTGCGACGTGACGGCGGTGCGCCGGAGCGGCTGACGGACCGGCGCACCGGGGTTCGTGACTACGTCGTGCTGCCGGACGGCGGCGGGCTGGTGCTCATCGCGCCGGAGGAGACCGACCGGCTGGCCGATCCTCGGGTGCGTGTTGTGGAGGGGGGTCTCGACCGGGTCCCCGGTGCTGCCGGCCCAGCTCCTCGAGCCACCTGGGACACCGTCGAACGCCCTGATCGGCTCTGGCTCCTCGACCCGGCCACCCTCGCCACGCGTGCCCTCGGCGACTTCGGCCGGCGGCACGTCGTCGAAGCCGCGCTCCGGCCGGACGGAACGACCCTCGCCGTGCTCACCTGGTCCGTCGCCGATCGGGATCCCGGGCTCTTCGAACCCGGCCTCCACCTCCTCGACGTCGCCACCGGCGCGCGAAGCGAGCTGGGCGTCCCGGCACTGGAGGCGTCGTCGCTCACCTGGTGGCGGGACGAAGCCGGCTGGCGGCTCGGTTACCTCGGCCTGACCCCGCCCGCCTTGATCGGCGGCCAGGCCGTGTTCGAGGTCGACGGCGACGGCACCCACCGGAACCGCACCGCCGGGGCGAGCCGCTGTCCGACCGAGCTGGCCGGAACCGGCGGTGGCCCGCCGCTGGCGTTGTTCGCCGAAGGACTGGACACCACCGTCCGGCGCCTGGAGCCCGCCACGGGAACCTTCGCCGAGCTGACCCGGGCCCGGGGCGGCCTGCAGTTCCTGACCGTCGGCGGCGGGAAGATCGCCGCCGTCGCGAGCACCGCGGCCGAGCCCGACGCCGTCCACGCGGGACCGCCGGAAGGCCCGCTGACCCGCCTCGGCGAACCCCCGCTGCGCGGAATCCGCCTCGGCACCCAGGAACGCCTGTTCTACCGCGCCGAAGACGGCCTGGACCTCGACGGCCTCCTGATCCTCCCGCCCGGCCGGACCCGCGACGACGGCCCCTTCCCGCTCGTCACGCTGGTCCACGGCGGCCCGTACGACCGCTACGCGGATCGCTTCCACCTCGCCTGGTACCCCTCGGGCCAGTGGCTGGCGGCGGCCGGGTTCGCGGTGTTCCTGCCGAACCCGCGCGGCGGCCTCGGCCACGGGCACGCCTTCGCGGCGAGCGTCGCCGGGGACGTCGGGGGAGCGGAGTTCACCGACCTGCTCGCCGGGGTCGACCTCCTCGTCGAGGAGGGCGTCGCCGAGGAAGGCCGGCTCGGGATCGGCGGCGGGAGCCACGGCGGGTTCATGGCCGCGTGGGCGGTTTCGCAGACCGATCGCTTCGCCGCGGCGCTTGTCAGCGCCGGCGTCATCGACTGGCCCCTGCTCGCCGCAACCGGCGATCACACGCGGTTCGAAGCCGCCCTCGGCGGCCCGGAGAACAGCCCGATCACCCACGCCCACCGCATCCGCACCCCGGTCCTCATCCTGCACGGCGAGGATGACACCAACGTCCCGCTTTCCCAGGCCCAGCTCCTGCACCGCGCGCTCCGGGACCGCGAGCACGAGTACGTCGTCTACCCGCGGGAGAACCACTCGATCCGCGAACGTGGCCACCAGCTCGACGTCCTGCGCCGCACGCGGGAGTGGTTCTCCCGGTGGCTCCCCCCGGCTTGACCTCCGGCCGCCCGGGGTAGAAACCGCCGTTCCGGGTAATCGCCTGGATGACCAGAACCCGGGTGTACCGCGACGGCGTGCTGCAGAAGGAAGACTTCCCCGTCGAAGACGTCTCGGAGTTCCTGGCCGAGCCGGGGACCGCGGTGTGGGTGGACCTCTGCGCGCCGACCGAAGCGGATCTGGCCGAGCTGGCCGGGGAACTGGGCCTGCACCGGCTCGCCGTGGAGGACGCGGTTTCCGAGCACCAGCGGCCCAAGCTCGACCGCTACGACGGCCACGCTTTCCTGGCCGCCTACGCTGTGCGCTTCGACGCGGGGACCGGCCGCGTCACCACCGCCGAGTTCGGCGCCTTCGTCACGCCCCGGGCGTTGGTGACCGTGCGCAAGGACGACGGCTTCGCCATCGAGCCGGTCGTCCGGCGCTGGGACCAGGCCGGGGAACTGGCGAAGTCCGGTGTGCCCTTCCTGGTGCACGGCCTGCTCGACCACGTCGTCGACGGGCAGTTCGAGGCCGTGCAGGCACTCGACGACGAAGTCGAAGCCCTGGAGGACCTGGTCTTCGACGACCGCCCGGATTCCTCGGAACTGCAGCGCCGCTCGTTCACGCTGCGCAAGAGCCTGACCGCGCTGCGCCGCGTGGTGCTGCCGATGCGGGAAGTGATCAGTTCGCTGATGCGGCCGGACCTGAAGCTGGCCGACGAGCTGACCCGGCCGTACTTCGAGGACGTCCACGACCACGCCCGCCAGGCCGCGGAGCAGACCGAGGCGCTGCGGGAGCTGATCGCCACGGTCCGGGAGACGCAGCTGAACCTGCAGGGCAACCGGCTGAACCTGATCATGAAGAAGGTCACCGGCTGGGCCGCGGTGATCGCGGTGCCCACCGCGGTGACGGGGTTCTACGGCCAGAACGTGCCGTACCCGGGCAACGGCGCGCCGAGCGGGTTCTGGACCTCGACGGCCGCCTTGCTGGTGCTTTCGGTGGGGCTGTACGCGTTGTTCAAGCGCAAGGACTGGCTGTGAGGCGCGCGCCCGCGACTCCACAGTGGAGTGTCCATACCGGACGCTGAATCCGGGCACGGCGAAGCGCGGCGACAGCGCCGGGGCGCGTGCCACCGAACTACGGAACGGCGTTCAGCCGAACGGGTCAATGCGGCCGGATGGCCTGGGGGAGAAGGAAAGGCTTCGAGCACCGCCTGGGAAGCGCGCGTGAACACGGGCGCGGCTGGTTGCTCAACCGTTGCCCCTCAGCTTAGTGCAGCTGCACTATGCTGGGCCATCCGGTGTGCACAGCGGACGGCGCCGGCGAACGAAGAAACGGGTGACGGATGAGCGGGGCAATGGTCGACGGTGTGCGCCCGGGTGCGGGGGCGGACGCCTCGGGCGTGGGCGAGGCCGGCGAGCAGGAGCTGCGCCGGCTGCTGGCCGGCCTGACCGCCGTCCGCGACGGCGACTTCGGCATCCGGCTGCCCGGCGGGGCGGACGGCCTGCTCGGCGAGATCGCCACCGTCTTCAACGGCATGGCCGACCAGCTGTCGCTGTTCACCTCCGAGGTCACCCGCGTCGCCCGCGAGGTCGGCAGCGAGGGGCAGCTGGGCGGGCAGGCGAAGGTCCCCGGCGTTTCGGGCACGTGGAAGGACCTCACCGACTCGGTGAACGCCATGGCCGGCAACCTGACCACCCAGGTCCGCGACATCGCGCAGGTGGCCACCGCGGTCGCGAAGGGTGACCTGTCGCAGAAGATCGACGTCGACGCCCGCGGTGAGATCCTCGAGCTGAAGGACACCGTCAACACGATGGTGGATCAGCTGTCGTCGTTCGCGGACGAGGTCACCAGAGTGGCCCGCGAGGTGGGCAGCGAAGGCCGCCTCGGCGGGCAGGCCCAGGTCCCCGGCGTCGGCGGCGTGTGGCGCGACCTCACCGACTCGGTGAACTTCATGGCCGGGAACCTGACCGACCAGGTCCGCAACATCGCCCAGGTGACGACGGCGGTCGCCAAGGGCGATCTCTCGCAGAAGATCACCGTCGACGCCCGCGGTGAAATCCTCGAACTCAAGAACACGATCAACACGATGGTGGACCAGCTGTCGTCGTTCGCCGACGAAGTCACGAGAGTGGCCCGCGAAGTGGGTACCGAGGGCCGGCTGGGCGGCCAGGCCGACGTCAAGGGCGTCTCGGGCACCTGGCGCGACCTCACCGACTCGGTGAACTTCATGGCGGGCAACCTGACCGACCAGGTCCGCAACATCGCCCAGGTCGCCACCGCGGTGGCGAGCGGCGACCTGTCGCAGAAGATCAACGTCACCGCCCGCGGCGAGGTCCTGGAGCTCAAGGACACGCTGAACACGATGGTGGATCAGCTGTCCGCGTTCGCGGACGAGGTCACCCGGGTGGCGCGAGAGGTGGGCACCGAGGGCCGGCTGGGCGGCCAGGCCGACGTCAAGGGTGTCTCGGGCACCTGGAAGGACCTCACCGAGTCGGTCAACGTCATGGCCGACAACCTCACCGCGCAGGTCCGCTCGATCGCCCAGGTCACCACCGCGGTCGCCCGCGGCGACCTGTCCCAGAAGATCCGCGTCGACGCCCGCGGCGAAATCCTCGAGCTGAAGGACACCATCAACACGATGGTGGATCAGCTGTCGGCGTTCGCGGACGAGGTCACCCGGGTGGCGCGCGAGGTGGGCACTGAGGGCAACCTCGGCGGCCAGGCGACCGTCCGCGGCGTGTCGGGGACGTGGAAGAACCTCACCGACAACGTCAACGTCATGGCGTCCAACCTGACCGGCCAGGTGCGCTCGATCGCCCAGGTCGCCACGGCCGTCGCGCGCGGTGACCTGTCGGGCAAGATCACCGTCGAGGCCAAGGGCGAGGTCGCGGCGCTGGCCGACGTCATCAACACGATGGTCGACACGCTGTCGGCGTTCGCGGACGAGGTCACCCGCGTGGCCCGCGAAGTCGGCACCGAAGGCATGCTCGGCGGTCAGGCACGCGTGCCGAACGTCGCCGGCACCTGGAAGGACCTCACCGACAACGTCAACTCGATGGCGAACAACCTCACCGGGCAGGTCCGCAACATCGCCCAGGTGACCACCGCCGTCGCCCAGGGCGACCTGACCCGCAAGATCGACGTCGACGCCCGCGGCGAGATCCTCGAGCTCAAGACCACGATCAACACGATGGTCGACCAGCTCTCGGCGTTCGCCGCGGAAGTCACCCGCGTGGCGCGCGAGGTCGGCAGCGAGGGTCGCCTCGGTGGCCAGGCCGAGGTCGAAGGCGTGTCCGGCACGTGGAAGCGGCTCACCGAGAACGTCAACGAGCTGGCCGGGAACCTCACCCGGCAGGTCCGTGCCATCGCTGAGGTCACCAGCGCGGTCGCCGAGGGCGACCTGACCCGGTCGATCACCGTTGACGCCTCCGGCGAGGTCGCCGAGCTGAAGGACAACATCAACTCGATGGTCGAGTCGCTGCGCGAGACGACGCGGGCGAACCAGGAACAGGACTGGCTGAAGTCGAACCTGGCCACCATCACCGGGCTGATGCAGGGCCGCCGCGACCTCGCCGTCGTCGCGGCCGCGGTGATGGACGAACTCGTCCCGCTGGTCAACGCCCAGTACGGGGCCTTCTACCTGGCCGACGACACCGCCGAGGTGCCCGAGCTGCGCCTGGTCGGCGCGTACGGCCACCCGGACGACGGTGACGGCCCCGCCGTGCGGTTCCGGGTCGGCCAGTCCCTGGTCGGGCAGGCTGCGCGCAGCCGCCGCCCGATCGCGATCGACGACGTGCCGCCCGGCTACGCGACGATCTCGTCCGGCCTCGGCAGCACGGCGCCGGCCAGCCTGATCGTGCTGCCGATCGTCGTCGAGGACCAGGTGCTCGGCGTGCTCGAACTGGCGTCGGTGCACGGCTTCACAGCGGTGCACCGGGCGTTCCTCGAACTGCTGATGGAGCAGATCGGCGTCAACGTCAACAGCATCGTCGCCAACGCCCGCACCGACGAGCTGCTCGGCGAGTCGCAGCGGCTGACCGCGGAGCTGCAGACCCGGTCCGAAGAGCTGCAGGCACGCCAGGAAGAGCTCCAGTCGTCCAACGCCGAGCTGGAGGAAAAGGCGGCGCTGCTGGTCACGCAGAACCGCGACATCGAGACGAAGAACCTCGAGATCGAGCAGGCGCGCCAAGAGCTGGAGGCGCGCGCCCAGCAGCTGACGATCGCGTCGAAGTACAAGTCGGAGTTCCTGGCCAACATGAGCCACGAGCTGCGCACCCCGCTCAACAGCCTGCTGATCCTCGCCCAGCTGCTCGCCCAGAACCCGACCCGCAACCTCACCGCGAAACAGGTGGAGTACGCGGGCATCATCCATTCCGCGGGCTCGGACCTGCTGCAGCTGATCAACGACATCCTCGACCTGTCGAAGGTCGAGGCCGGGAAGATGGACGTCACCCCGGAGCAGGTGTCGGTGCGCCAGCTCATCGACTACGTCGAGGCGACGTTCCGGCCGATGACCTCGCAGCGCAACCTGGACTTCCGGATCACCGTCGCGCCCGGCTCGCCGGCCGAGCTGCTCACCGACGATTCGCGGCTGCGCCAGGTGCTGCGCAACCTGCTGTCCAACGCGGTCAAGTTCACCGAGATCGGCGGGATCGAACTGCACATCGAACCGGTGGAACCCGAGCGGCTGCCCCGGCCGCTGCGCGTGCACGGGCCCGCGCTCGCGTTCCGGGTCACCGACACCGGCATCGGGATCGCCGAGCACCAGCTCGAGTCGATCTTCGGCGCGTTCCAGCAGGCCGACGGCACGACCAGCCGCAAGTACGGCGGCACCGGGCTCGGCCTGTCGATCAGCCGCGAGATCGCCCAGCTGCTCGGCGGCGTCATCACCGCCGAAAGCACCCTGGGCGAGGGCAGTACGTTCACCTTCTCGCTGCCGGTCGCGCGGCCGGACTTCGCGTCGCTGCCGGCGGGGGAGCAGCCCGGCAGCGCCCTCGCGACGACCGCTTCAGGTCGTGCCCTCCCGTCGTCGGGCCCGCGGGCGTACCGGCGGCTGCTGGTCGTCGAGGAACGCCAGCACGGGCTGCTGACGCTCGTCGCCGAGAGCGCGGCGGCCGACCTGGCCGACAGCCGGGACATCGGGCTCTCGCCCGCGGACGTCGAAGTCGTGACGGCGGTCGGCACGCAGGAGGCCGCGGCCGCGCTCGCCACCGAGGCCTACCACTGCGTGGTGCTCGACCTGGACCTGCCGGACCGGACCGCGTTCACGTTCCTCGACGCGATGCAGGGCGACAGCGCGCTGCGGCTGGTGCCCGTGCTCGCGCACAACAGCCGCCGGCTCGACAGCGAACTGGAACAGCTGGTGCAGTCGCGCTCGGACGTCCAGTCCCTGGAAGTGCTGTCCGGGCTGGACGAGCTGCGCGAGCGGATCGCGCTGCACCTGTCGGCGGAGGAACCCGGCGCGGTGCTGCCGCTGGTCCGCCCGGACGAGCCGGCCGGGCCGGTGCAGGCCGCCGATGTCGACACCACCCTGGCCGGGCGCACGGTGCTGATCGTCGACGACGACCCGCGCAACGTCTACGCGCTGACCGGGATCCTGGAGCTGCACGGGATGCACGTGCTGCACGCCGAGGACGGCCGCAAGGGCGTCGAGACGGTCGCGTCGCACCCCGGCATCGACCTGATCCTGATGGACGTGATGATGCCGGAGATGGACGGCTACACCGCGACCGCGGCGATCCGGGCGATGCCCGAGCACGCCCGGATCCCGATCGTGGCGGTGACGGCGAAGGCGATGCCGGGCGACCGGGAGAAGAGCCTCGCGTCGGGCGCCACCGACTACGTCACCAAACCCGTCGACGCGGACGACCTGATCGGCCGGATCAAGCGGCACGTGACGGCGTGATCGGGGACGAGCGGTTGCCTGCCGAAAACCAGGGCCTGCCCGTGCTGCCTTCGCCGTCCGAGGTGTCGGCCAACCTCGCCCGGCTCGCCGACACCGTCGCCCGCCTGCGCGGCGAGGTCGACCACGCCCACGCCGTCGCCGACGGCCGCGGGCTGATCGAGCTGGCCAAGGGTGTGCTGATGGAACGCCTGCACTGCACGCCCTCGGACGCGGCGAAGCAGCTGGAGTCGCTGGCGGAGCGCTCCGGGATGACACCGCTGGAGTTCGCCGCGGACGTCGTCGGCGAGGCGGCCGAGGACCGCATCACCGAGGTGACGCAGGAATTCCTGGCCCGTGCGGACGGCGAGAAGTCCGTCGCGGTGCGGCTGCGGACCGCCGAGAGCGGCGTGCTCGCGGCGGGGGACACCCAGCGCGTCGCGGAGTCCATTCTGGAGCACGCCCTGCGGCCGCTGGGCGCGACCGCCGTCGCGGTGTGGCTCGCCGGGCCGGACGGGTCGCTGACGCTGGCCGGTTCGGCCGGGTTCTCCGCCGAGGAGGCCACCCGCTGGTGCTACGTCCCGCCCGGCGTGGCCACGCCCGCGCGCAGCGCGCTGCTCGAGCGCGACACCGTCTGGTTCCCCACGCTCGCGGGCGGCGGCCTGCCCTCGATCGGGCAGCACACGCTGGCCGGCGGCGGGCGGGTCACCATCCCGACCGGCACCGGCGGGCGGATCATCGGCGTCGTCGAGATGTGCTGGCCGGAGCCGCTGCCCGCGGAACCGGGCCGGCAGCTCCGCCAGCTGGAGGCCCTGGCCGAGCTCTGCGCGCACACCCTCGACACGTGGGACGGCGTGATCACGCCGGTGGCGGTGTCAGGCCACTCCGGTGACTTCCTCGGCGAGCTGGTCGACTTCATCGACGGCCTGCACGACCCGGCCGTGCTGCTTTCGCCGTGCCTCGAGGGCGGCCGGCTGAGCGACTTCCGGATCCACCACGCCAACGTCCGGTTCGCCGACCCCGGCGGGCGGCCGCGCAGCCGGATAGTCGGCACCCGGCTGCTGGAGGCGTACCCGCTGGCGGCCGAGGAGAGCGGCCTGCTCGACAAGATCCAGCGCGTCTACGCAACCGGCGAGCCGTTCCGCGCCGAGAGCATGGCGGTCACCACCGTGGTCGACCAGGTGCCGCTGACCGTGCTCACCGACGTCAGCGTCACGCGCTTCGCCGGGAACGTGCTGCTGATCCTGCGCATCCAGGAGGACGCGGCGAAGCTCGCCGTGCTGCTGCAGCACGCCCAGCGGCTCGGCCGCATCGGCGGCTTCGAGGAGAACGTGGTCAACGGGGTGATCACCTGGAACACCGAGCTGTTCTCCTTGTACGGTCTGCCGCCGAACGCCACGCCGCTGTCGCTGCACGAACTGGCCACGCACGCGCACCCCGACGACGCGCCGTCGATCGGCCGGTTCCTGCGGGCGGTGCTGCACCACAAGCGCCCGTCGTCGACGGCGTTCCGGCTGCAGCGCTCCGACGGCGTCGCCCGGCACATCCGGGTGGTCGCCGAGCCGGTCGTCGACGCCCGGGGCGAGCTGGTCGCCGTCCGCGGCGCCTACCAGGACGTTTCGTCGCAGCACTGGACCGAGGTGGCGCTGGCCGCCACGCGGGACAGGCTGGCCGAGACCGAGCAGGAGGCGATCGAGCGGAACCGGCTGGCGCTGCAGCTGCAGCACGCGATCATGCCGCCGGCCAAGGGCCCGATCGACATGCCGGGCCTGCGGGCCGCGGTCCGCTACCGCCCGGCGGAGAAGGAGCACCTGGTCGGCGGCGACTGGTACGACGCGGTCGCCCTGCCGACCGGCGAGGTGCTGCTGTGCGTCGGCGACGTCGCCGGCCACGGCATCGACGCGGCGACCGGGATGGTGAGCCTCCGCAACGCGCTGCGCGGCCTCGCGGCGACCGGCGCCGGGCCTGCCCAGCTGCTCACGTGGCTGAACCTGGTGGCCTACCACCTCACCGACCACGTCACGGCGACCGCGGTCGCGGCGGTCTACGACCCGGCGAGCCGGATGCTGCGCTGGGCGCGGGCGGGGCACCTGCCGCCGATCGTCCGCCGCCGCGACGGGTCGGCGACGACGCTGCCGCTGATCCGCGGCTCCCTCCTCGGCGCGGTCCGCGACGTCACCTACCAGGAGGAGGAGGTCCAGCTGGCCGAGGGCGACATCCTGCTGATCTACACCGACGGCCTGATCGAGCGCCGCGACCGCCCGGTGCAGGATTCGGTGTCCCGCTTGGTCACCCTGGTCGACGGCCACGACGGCGGCCTCGAGAACCAGCTGGACCGGCTGCTGACGTACAGCACGGCGGACACCGACGACGACACCTGCGTGGTCGGCATCGAGGTCACCTCGAACTGAGCCGTGCTGCCCGGCGGCTCCGGCAGCGGCCGCTCGGGTTCGCCGGGCAACCGCCCCCGGCGCCCGGGCAGCGGCGCCCGGCTCAGGGGTTGATGGCCAGGACCAGGAAACCCGCCAGCAGCACCAGGTGCACGCCGCCCTGGAGACGGGTCGCGCGGCCCGGGACCACGGTCAGGACGCTCACCACCACCGTCAGCGCCAGCAGCACGATCTGCGTCGAGCCCAGGCCGAGCAGCAGCCGGCCCGGCAGCCACACCGACGCCAGCGCGATCGCCGGGATGGTCAGGCCGATGCTCGCGATCGCGGAGCCGTACGCCAGGTTCAGGCTGATCTGCATCCGGTCGCGCTGGGCCGCGCGGACCGCCGCCAAGGTCTCCGGCAGCAGCACCAGCAGCGCGATCACCACCCCGACGAACGACTGCGGGAACCCGGCCGCGCGCACCCCGGCTTCGATCGCCGGCGACTCCACCTTCGCCAACCCGACCACCGCGACCAGTGCCACGAGCAGGAGCACGAGGCTGCCCAGCGCCGCGCGGCCGGTCGGCGGATCGGCGTGGTCGTCCTCCTTGACCGCGCCGTCGGCGGCCACCGGGAGGAAGAAGTCGCGGTGCCGCACCGTCTGCGTCAGCACGAACGTGCCGTACAGCACCAGGGACGCCAGCGCCGCGAAGGTCAGTTGCGTCGGCGAGAACTCCGGGCCGGGCGTGCTGGTGGTGAACGCCGGCAGCACCAGGCTCAGCGTGGCCAGCGTGGCCACCGTCGCGAGCGCGGCCCCGCTGCCTTCCGGGTTGAACAGGGTCGAGCCGTAGCGCCGCGCGCCGACGAGCAGCGAGATGCCGACGATGCCGTTGGTCGTGATCATGACGGCGGCGAACACGGTGTCCCGCGCGAGCGAGCCGGTCTCCGGGCCGCCGGAGACCATCATCGTGACGATCAGCGCGACCTCGATGACGGTGACCGCGACCGCGAGCACGAGCGAGCCGAACGGTTCCCCGACGCGGTGGGCGACGACTTCGGCGTGGTGCACCGCGGCCAGCACGGTCGCCCCGAGCGCGACGGCGACGATCGCCACGAAGACCGGGCCGGGGTCGCGGCCCCAGGTGAGCGCCAGCACGAGCACGCCGAGCACCGGGGTGACGGAGGTCCAGGACAGCAGAAAGGATCTCAGCGCGGCGACCATGCCTCCACCCTCGCACACCGGCGGTCACGTCGCGTGTTCGTCAGGGGATTCTCACATTTCCGGCTCAGTCCACTGTGGACGATCGGGGGACGGTGTCGAGGACGTGCTGGCGGAACGTTTCGCTGGGCGGCGGGAGCGTCCGCCCGGCCGCCCAGGCGAGCCCGATGTCGCGGGCAGCGTCCACATCGGTCAGTTCCAGGTGTGGCGCCGGGAACGCCGCCGTGTGCGGGAGCGGCAGCACGGACACGCCGAGCCCGGCGGTGACGAGCCCCCGCAGCGTCTCGACCTCGTCGCCCTCGAACCCGATGCGCGGGGCGAACCCGGCCTCGGCGCACAGCCGCTCGGTCGTCTCGCGCAGGGCGTAGCCGGGCCGCAGGAGGATGAAGGTTTCGTCCGCGACGTCGGCGAGGCGGACCCGGTCGTGTCCGGCGAGCCGGTGGTGCGGGGGAACGGCCAGCCGCAGCGGCTCGACGAGCAGGCGGGACCAGTGCAGCTGGGGGTGCCCGGGGTCGCCGCTGGTGATGACGAGGTCCGCGGTGCCGTCCAGCAGTTCCCCTTCGAGCCCGGCCTCGCCGTGCTGGCGCAGCTCGAACCGGGTGCCGGGGTGCTCGCGCAGGAAGCCGCTCAGCACGGCGGGCACGAGCCAGGTGCCGAACGTGTGCAGGAAGGCCAGCGGGACGACCCCGGCGCCCGGCGCGACGATCTCGCCGACTTCGCGCAGCCCCTGGTCGAGCTGGTCGAGCACGAGATCGACGTGCCGCTTGAAGGCGTGCCCGGCCGGCGTCAGCCGCAGCAGGCGCCCGGAGCGGCGGAACAGCTCGGCGCCGGCCTCGTGTTCGAGCCGCCGCAGGGCGCGGGACAGCGCCGGCTGGGTGAGGTGGCCCCGCAGCGCCGTCTCGGTGACCGTGGCGCCGGCCGCGACCTGGCGGAAGAGCCGCAGGGTCTGGACGTCCATGCCTCCAGTGTATGGAAATTCAGCCAATCAGGCATTGGACGCATCGGTCGGCGCAGGCCACGCTGGAGGTATGGCAACCGTGGCAGAACAACTGGTCAGGACCCTGCGGGACGCGGGTGTCGAGCGCATCTACGGCATCGTGGGCGACAGTCTCAACCCCATCGTCGACGCCGTCCGCCGCACCGACGGCATCGAGTGGGTCCACGTGCGCCACGAAGAGACCGCCGCCTTCGCCGCGGCGGCCGAAGCGCAGGTCACCGGCAAGCTCGCCGTCTGCGCGGGCAGCTGCGGGCCGGGCAACCTGCACCTGATCAACGGCCTGTTCGACGCGCACCGCTCGGGCGCGCCGGTGCTGGCGATCGCATCGCACATCCCGTCGAACCAGATCGGCACCGGCTTCTTCCAGGAGACCCACCCCGACCGGCTCTTCGCCGAATGCAGCCACTTCAGCGAGCTGGTCGCCGAGCCCGCGCAGCTGCCGCGGCTGCTGCGGATCGCCACGCAGACCGCCGTCGGCAAGGGCGGCGTCGCGGTGCTGACCATCCCGGGCGACCTCGCCGACCGCAAGGCCACCGGCCCGCTCACCGAGCGCCTCCCGCTGGTGACGCCCTCGCCCGCGGTGCCTTCTTCCGAGACGGTCCAAGAACTCGCCGACCTGCTGAACTCCGGCGAGAAGGTGATGCTGTTCGCCGGCGCGGGGGTCCGCGGCGCGCACGAAGAGGTCATGGCGCTGGCGGAGAAGCTCGCCGCGCCGGTCGGGCACTCGCTCGGCGGCAAGGAGTGGATCCAGTACGACAACCCGTTCGACGTCGGCATGAGCGGCCTGCTCGGCTACGGCGCCTGCTACGACGCGATGCACGAAGCCGACCGGATCGTGCTGCTGGGCACGGACTTCCCGTACGACAACTTCCTCCCGCAGGCCCGCACGGTGCAGATCGACCACGACCCCGCGCGCCTCGGCCGCCGCACCCCGCTGGAGCTGGCCGTGCACGGCGACGTCCGGGAGACGCTGCGCGCGCTGCTCCCGCTGCTGCGGCCACGCCCCGACCGGGCGTTCCTCGACCGGATGCTGCGCGAGCACGTGCGGAAGCTGGAAAAGGTCGTCGGCGCCTACGCGACGAAGATCGAGCACCGGCGTCCGATCCACCCGGAGTACGTCGCTTCGGTGCTCGACGAAGTCGCCGCCGACGACGCGGTGTTCACCGTCGACACCGGCATGGGCAACGTCTGGGCCGCGCGATACCTGACGCCGAACGGCCGCCGCCGCGTGCTGGGTTCGTTCCGGCACGGCAGCATGGCGAACGCGCTGCCGCACGCGATCGGGGCGCAGCTGGCCCGGCCGGGCCGCCAGGTCGTGTCGCTCTCGGGCGACGGCGGGCTCGCCATGCTGATGGGTGACCTGCTGACGCTGCCCGCCTACGACGTCCCGGTGAAGGTCGTGGTGTTCAACAACGCCACGCTGGGCATGGTGAAGCTGGAGATGCTCGTCGACGGCCTCCCGGACTTCGGCACCGACCACGCGCCGGTGAACTTCGCGGCGATCGCGGCCGCCTGCGGCGTGTTCTCCGAGCGCGTCGAGGACCCGGCCGATGTGCGCGGCGCGCTGGAAAAGGCGTTCGCCCACCCCGGTCCGGCGGTGGTCGAGGTGGTCACCGACCCGAACGCCCTGTCGATCCCGCCGCGGATCACCGGCGAGATGGTGCGCGGCTTCGCGCTGGGCGCAACGAAGACCGTGCTCAACGGCGGGGTCGGCAAGATGGTCGACCTGGCGCGGGCCAACCTGCGCAACACCCCGCGGCCGTAGCTCCGGCCGCAGTCCACTGTGGATCGGTGACTACGGCGCCCGCTCGGTCCACTCCGGCAGGCGGACGCCGTGCAGCCCGCGGTAGGCCGCGCGCGCCGGGGGTGCCCAGCCGTCGAGGAGTTCCGCCGGTGGCTTGAAGACCTCGACACCGAGCGGGCGGCAGGTGTCGATCGGGTCGCGGGCGTCCGGGCCCCACAGCGGCACCGACAGATCGCCGCCCGGGCAGGTGGACAGCGCGCACAGCAGGTCGACCTCGGCGAAGAACTCGAAGTGGTCGCCCGGGCGCGCCGGGCAGGCCTTCATGAAGTACCGGTCCTCGTCGTCGAGGCCGGTGCACTGGAAGACGTTGAGGACGTCGTGCACGTCGAACTCGGTGAGCCCGAACGGGGCGACCGCGCGGACCAGGTTCGAGTGGCAGCAGAAGTCGAAGTCCTCGCCGGTGAGCAGCCGGTTGACGTACGGGTCACAGCGGGTGCCGAGCAGGTCGTGGACGCGGCCGCCGTCACCGTCGGCGCCGTAACCGGCGAGGGTGTCGGCGGTGATCGTGGCCAGCGGGCGCAGGAACGGCAGGGTCGACCACAGGCGGTCGAAGGTGCTGACGTGGGCGCGCTGCAGCTGGCGGGTGCGCGAAGCCCAGAACCGTTCGCGCGGGTCGTCGGCGTGCCACAGGTTGAGGTCGCCGACCTGCGGCCCGTCGACGGTCCGCAGGCGGCACAGGTGCCCGCGCGGCACCCGCCACGCGCGTCCCGAGCGGATCGGGACCTCGAATGCCTCGACGAGCTCCCGGCCGTTTTCCCCGGCGAGCCGCCGGTAGAAGGGCCGGTCGACATCGAGGGCGGAGCCTCGGTACGCGGCTGGGGGTGAAGCCATCGGCGGTCTCCCTCGTCGGTGGAGTGGCCCCTCCAGGATGCCGCGGCTACGCACGGTGGTGATCGACCACTCGTTCGGCTGCTGGGTGGCGGCGCGGTTGCCTCTTACCGTCGAAGAAGTGCTCGCCGCTTCGTCGTGGGAGGGGGTCACCGGCGTGCTCGTGTCGCTCCAGCGCACCGGCGAAGACCGGCCGCTCCCCGCGGCGGCGCAGCATTTGCTGGGGCTGTTGCGGTCGTGGGGCCCCGGGCCGGACCACCTGACGGGGCTGACGCTGGCGGGCATCACCCTGCCGAGCCGGCTGGGCCCCCGTTTCGTCGATGCGCTCGTCTTCACCCGCTACGGAGTGGTGGTCATCGCCGCGCACGAACCGGATCCGGCGGAGTGGCCGGGCCCGGGAAACCGGACGGGAGCCGCGGTCGCGGCGGCGAAGAGCGCGCTCGCCGGGCACGAAGGAGGCCGCCATGTGACGGGCCTGGTCGCGGTCGTGCCGCGGCCGGTGGATGCGCCGGGCAACGGTTCCGGAGCGGCGGAGATCCCGGCGGGGGATCGGCCTCAGCCGGTGGCGATCGGATCGGACCAGGCAGGAGCGTCGGTGGTGGCCGGGTCGGAGCCGATGGTGGCCCCGTCGGAGTCCTGGCCGGAGCGATCGGCGGCGGCGGCCGTGCCCGGTGTTGCGGTTGTGCTGGCCGACTCGCGGGGCCTGCGGCGGATCATCGCCCAGCACAACCGGTGGCGGACCGTCTGGTCGGCCGACGACGTCCTCGACGCCTGCTACGCCCTTTCCCTCGCCCACCTGGCCCCACCGCGCGCGGTCCTGATCGCCGATGGCTTCCCGGCGCGGCTTCCGGCGCTCTCGCGGCTGCCGGAACTGCCCGCCGTCGTCCCCGTCCTTCCCGCCCTCCCCGTGCTCACGGAACCGCCGCCGCCCGCCGCGGCCGATGACGATCCTGGTCCGTGGATCCCGGTGCCGCGCGGGCCCGGCTCGGCCGCCTTCCCCCGGCCGCGGCTGATCCGGCAGGTTCCGTGGGGCCTCGTCTTCGTGCTCACCGTGCTCGTTGCCGTGGGCGTCGTCGCCGCGGTCTTCGTCGCGCAGGTCTTCCACGGCTCCTGACTGCCCCGATCGTTTCGCGTCAACTAGGCCATCTGCACCGTTTCCCGGGCGCGTCGGCTGGGCACCTCCCGGTAGACCTGAAAGGGGTTCACGATGCCGCGCACCCGAGCGCTTGTCCTGCTGGCCGTCCTCGCGGGTTCGTCCCTCACCGCGTGCAAGGTTCCCGACGGGCTGGCATCCGGGGCCGGGACCCAGGCACCCGGGACGGTCGCCGCCCCGCGGGTGCCGCCCACCGAGGCGCGGAGCGAGCTGGCGGCGCTGAAGGTCGCCGTGCGCGGCACCATGGACGGCTACAGCCGCGACGAGTTCCCGCACTGGGACAAGGTCGACGCGAACTGCGACGTCCGGGAGCAGGTGCTCAAGCGCGACGGCAAGGACGTCAAGACCGACGCGCAGTGCGCGGCGAAGTCCGGTACGTGGGTCAGCCCCTACGACGGCGAGACCTGGCACAAGGCGTCCGATGTGGACATCGACCACATGGTGCCGCTCGGGCAGGCCTGGATCAGCGGCGCGAAGTCCTGGACGCGGCAACGGCGCGAGCAGTTCGCGAACGACCTCATCCGGCCGCAGCTGAAGGCGGTCACCGACAACCTCAACGAACAGAAGAGCGACAAGGCCCCGGACGCGTGGAAGCCGCCGCTGGTCTCGTACTGGTGCGCCTACGCCACCGACTGGATCGTCGTGAAGAGCAACTACGGCCTGACGATCACCGTGCCGGAGAAGAAGGCCCTGGAATCGATGCTGGACCGCTGTTAGAACGAGCGTGCCGCCGCCACCGCCTGCGCGGCGTATGACTGTCCGAACAGGACGGTGTGCACCAGCAGCGGGAACAGCTGGTGCAGCCCGATCCGGTCGCGCCGGCCGTCCGCGAGCGTCGTCGCCTCGTCGTAGGCGGCGACGACGCGGTCGAGGTGCGGGCAGCCGAACAGGTGCAGCATCGCCAGGTCCGTCTCGCGGTGCCCGCCGTGCGCGGCCGGGTCGATCAGCCACGCCTCGCGCCCGTCCCACAGGACGTTGCCGTTCCAGAGGTCGCCGTGCAGCCGCGCGGGCGGCTCGGCCGAGGCCGGGATCCGCGCGCAGGCCCGCTCGAACACGGCCGCTTCGGACGGCTCGAACGTCCCCGCGTCCACCGCCAGCCGGACGTAGGGCAGCACGCGGTCCGACGCGTACCAGGACGCCCAGTCGCCGGCCGGGACGTTGGCCATCGGTGCCCGGCCGATCCACGCCTCCGCCGGTCCGTCCGGTGGCGGGGCGCCGAACGCCGGGGCGCCCGCGGCGTGCAACCCGGCGAGCCCGCGGCCGAAGCGTTCCGCCGCCGAGGCCGACGGCCGCCCGGCCGGGACGCGGTCGATGACGAGGTGGTCGTCGTCGTGGCGGTGCACGGTGGGTACCGGCACCGTGTCCGCCGCGGCCAGCCAGCGCAGGCCGGCGGCCTCGGCCGCCGCCGCGCCGGGAGCGTGACCGCGCTTGACCACCACCTCGCGGCCGTCGTCGAGGACGGCTTCGCGGACGCCTCCGGGCTCGCTCATGTCGGCCCACGCTACCGGCGCGCTACGGTGGTCGCCGGAGAACAAGGGGGACGACGGTGACGGTGCAGGTCCGGAAGCTCGACCAGCTGATCGGCGCGCTGGCGGAGGTCCAGCGGTCGGAAGCGCGCGACTACTCGTCGTTCAGCGTGCGCGGCAAGCGGTTCGGCTACTTCTGGCCGCGGACCCGGACCGTCGGTCTCAAGCAGACCGTGTCCGAGCAGCTCGCGCTGGTGTCGGAACGGCCGGACGTCTTCGAGGTGCAGTTCACCGCGGGCGGGTTCGGCTGGGTGGTCGTGTACCTCGACGGCATCGACGCCGACGAGCTCGCCGAGCTCCTCTACGAAGCCTGGCGGCTGTCCGCACCGGAAGAGCTCGTCGAGGAAGTGCCCTTCACCAGGATCGCCCGGGCGTAGAGCAGGTCGAACCCCTGCCGCTGCGCGTTCTGGTGCGACTTCGATCCCGGCTGGGTGGTGACGACGGCGATGTCGCACCGGGCCTCGGCGGCCGCCGCGAGCCGGGCCTGCAGCAGCGCGGTCTGGACGCCGCGGCGCCGGTGGGCGGGCATGGTCGCGGCGCCGGTGAACTGCGCGATCCCGCCGGTGACGCGGAAACTGGCGCCACCGGCGAACGAGCCATCCCGCTCCGCGAGGTACCGCCGGACCCCGGCCATGTCCCGCAGGGCGTTGACGAGCAGCTCGCGGGGGAAGTCCTCGTGCGACGGGAGGCCTTGCTCGTCGGCCACCGCGGACGCTTCGGCCACCGCGGCCAGCCAGGTCTCCAGCTCGTCGTCCCGGCAGGCGCGGACGTCGCCGGGGGAGTCACCGTCACCGATCCGCCGCCCGAGCACGTTCTCGTAGGACTCCAGCCGGTATCCGCGAGCGGTCAGGAACGCGCCCACCGACGGGTCGGCGAGCTGGGACAGCTCGACCTGCACCGGCGCACCCACCGCCGCGAAAGCCGCCTCGATCCCAGCCAGCTCGTCGACGTCCGGCAGGCCGGCGAAGCCGAGGCCCGCGACCTTGTTGAACGGTGAGCCCGCCTCGGCGAAGCTCGCGATGCCGTCGGCGAGCGGGCGCGTGAAGCCGGCATCGTCCCCGAGTCGTTCCTGAGCGGCGGCACAGCAGGCGCCGACGAACCGCGCTTCCGCGTGTTCGATGCGCCGGGCCAAGCCGACGTCGCAGAAAAGCCGTTCCCCGTCCATGTCCCCACAGTGGCGGACGTGGACGGGGAACTCCAACCGGTTTCAGCCCTCCACGCGGTGCGAGGCCCAGAACGACGTCAGGTCGGTCGACCCGGCCGCCGCCTGCGCCGCGGCCTTGAACTCCGCCGTGGTCGACACGCCGTACCAGTGCGACTGCGCGTACGACTTCAGCAGGTTCGCCATCGCCGTGTCGCCGATCAGCCGCCGCAGGTCGTGCAGCGTGCACTTGCCGTAGTTGTAGACCACCGTGGAGTACCGGGACGAATGCGCGTCCCAGTAGGCCATCGAGTTGGTCAGCTTCTCCGCGCTCGACTGCCACGTGATGCCGCAGCCGCTGCCGGTGATCCCGCGGTAGAGGTCGGTGGCGTAGTCGGTGAAGCTCTCGTCGAGCCAGGGCGAGTTGTACTCGTCGTCACCGACGACCCCGTAGAACCACTGGTGCGCCAGCTCGTGCGGGAGCGCCGTGGTCGAGACGAGGTCCATCACGAAGCCCGGGTACTCCATGCCGCCGAACCAGAAGTTGTTGTCCAGCACCACGTCCACCTCGCCGTACGGGTAGTCGCCGAAGCGGCCCGAGTGGACGTCGATGGAGTCGGCGGCCAGGCTCAGCATCTGGTTGGCGCTGCTGGTCGAGATCCCGCTGACCGAGTAGACGTTGACCCGCACGCCCTTGCCGGACGTCGTCGCGATCTTCGCGAACGGCCCGGCGGCCCACGCGAAGTCCCGCACCTTGGCCGCCACGGCGTGCGTGGTGGTCGTGGTGCCGCTGGTCGTCTCGGCCGAGGTGCCGGTGGCCGGCGTCAGCAGGGTCGTCGGGTGCACGAGCGTGACGTCGAAGTCGCTGATCACCGTGTAGAAGGACTCGCCGTTGTTCGTGTACGGGTCCAGGTGCCAGCCCGCGCCGTCGCGGACCGCGAGCACCGGCAGCGCGTTGCCGATCATGTTGTACGCGCCGTCGTGGCCGAACCGGTCGGCGCCACTGGGCACGACGATCTTCAGATCGAAGCCGATGGTCGCCGACTGACCCTGCGACAGCGGCGCCGGCAGCGTGACCTTCAGCGCGGTGCAGTTCACGCTCAGCGCCGACGGCGTACCGCCGGTGACGTTCGTGACGGTGATCGGTGTCGTCGGGCAGGAGCCGTGGTAGTTGTCCCAAAGCCGCAGGTACACCTCCGGCAACGCGGTCGACGAGCCGTTGGTGAAGCTGACGCTCTGGTGCCCGGTCCACGTGTCGCCCGCGGTGTTCGAGGTCAGGTTCACCGTGTACGCCGGGTTGACCGGGGTGCGTGTCGAGTCGCCGGGCGCCGCCGAGACCGTCCAGCCGAACGTGACGCTCCCGCTGTTGCCGGCCGGGTCCTTCGCCGTCACGGTCACCGAGGACGTGCCCGCGGTCGTCGGCGTGCCGGTGATCTTGCCCGTGCTCGCGCCGATCGTGAGGCCGGCGGGCAGGCCGGTGGCGCTGTAGGTGAGCGTGTCGCCCTGCGGGTCGCTCGCCTGGACCTGCAGCGACACGGCCTGGCCGACGGCACCCGACTGGGCGCCCGGCGAGGTGACGACCGGCGACTGCGGGTTGCTCGTCCCGGTGGTGGTCAGCGAAAAGTCGTCGAGGACGAAGTTCGTGGCGAGGCTGGAGTCCTCGGTGCCGGTGATGGTCAGCGTCACCGTCTGGCCGAGGTAGCGGGAGACGTCCACCGTGCGCTGGACGTAGCCGGTGTTCTTGTCGAGGTTCGAGTAGCCGGCGAGGGTGTCGGAGCCCGCCTGGACCAGCAGTTTGTCGTACTTCGTGCTGGTCGTCGTCTCCTTGGTGTCGATGTGCGACCACCACGACAGCGTCGCCGACGCGCACCCGGAGGGGAGCGTCAGCGTCTGGGACAGGGTGTCGGTGTGTGTGCTGCCGGTGCCGTCCAGCCAGGCGACCGTCGTGCCGCTGTGCGCGGGTTCCGCCGTGGTGGCGGCGGAGATGACCCCGGTGGTCTGGGTCCACGGCGTGGTGCCGCTCTCGAACCCGCCGTTGCCGACGATCTGGTCACCGCAGACCACGGCGGCCTGGGCCGGCGCGGCGACGATGACTGTGCCCAGCAGGCCGGTGGCCACGCCGAGCGCAGCAGAAAGCACCCTCGATCTCATGGAGGTCGTCCTTTCCCGGCTCCGCCCGTGGGAGCCTTGAAAAGCGTCCTCTGCGGCTCACGCCGCAACAACCCGCCATGAGTCGGGTTCCGCGATCAGCCCTGCTGGAGCACGTTCAGCAGGATGACCAGGAGTGCGACGGCGCCGGCGACCGCGAGGCACGCGGAGACGGCGGACCGGATCATCTCCCCGAACCCCTTGGCGGTGCGGGCCCGGTAGGCGGAGTAGCTGGCGCGGGCCTCGCGGGCACTGTGAACGCGGCTGCCGACGAGCAGCCCGGCACCCAGCGCGAGGAGGACGGCGATGAAGACGGACACGAGCGAGTCCCTTCCGGACGGGAACGGTGGACGGTGTTCCTTTCTAGACCCGACGGACGCCCGGCGCCATGGCTTATCGGAACCGCCTTTCCGGGCCGGACGGCCCTGGCGGCCGCCGCGCGCGGCGTTCCTCGGAACCCGGCTGGGCGCCATCCGCGGTATTCGTAGGAATCATTGCCGTGCAAGCTGAATTCGGGTGTCGCGGCTTCCGATGCGAACATCCACTTCGGACGGATGTGGAGCACCACCGTCCGGATGTACGGAACTTGTACACCGGATTGGGAACTTGGCGCCTTCCGACCGGGAGGAAGACATGGCCCCCAAGTTCAAGGCGCTGACCGTGGCCGTCGGCGCGCTGCTCGCGCTGGCCGGCGGCGGGATCGCGCACGCGACGCCGGCTGTCGACGGCAACGGCATGGAAGCGATCTTCAACAACCCGCCCGAGAACGGCGACCGCGACCACTCCATCGAAACCCGGCTGGTCCGGCTGACAGACGGCGCCCCGGCCGGTTCGGAGATCCACATCTCCCTCTACAGCTGGACCCGCCCCGCGCTCGCCGAGGCGATCAAGGCAGCGCAGGCACGCGGGGTCAAGGTGCGGATCGCGCTCGACGGCGGCGCGGACGACGATCCGGCCAACACCGCGATGCCGATCCTCAAGAGCGCCGGGCTCACCCAGCTGGTGTTCTGCGGCACCGGGGGCGACAACACCGGCTGCATCGCCCACGACGGCAGCCCGCACTCGATCAACCACGACAAGCTGTGGATGTTTTCCGACACCGAGGGCAAGAAGGACGTCGTCGTCATCGGCTCCTACAACCTGACTTCGGTGCAGGGCAACATGTTCAACAACGCCCTGCTGACCTACGGCGACCCTGACCTGTACGGCTTCTACCTCGGGCACATGCAAAAGCTGCTGGCGCAGAAGAAGAACAACAACTACTACGCCGACGCCGGCTACCACAAGACGCTGACCAGCATGGTCACCAGCTACCTCTCGCCGCGCGCCGACTCCAAGGGCGGCGCCGCCGAGGAACTCGCCACCGACACGTGGGCGCAGCTGCTGACGTGGATCACCAAGTACGAAGCCGGCTGCTCGCTGAACGTCGTGCAGGCCAACATCGCCGACTCGCGCACCCCGGTCGTCACCGAGCTGCTGCGGATCGCCAAGCTGGGCTGCAAGGTCCGGATCGTCTACGACGACATGGGCACGGCGGCGCTCGCCGCCCTCAAGGGCAAGGCGAACGTGACGCTCAAGCGGTTCAGCACGACGGTGAACGACCGCGAGATCACCGTGCACTCGAAGTACATGCTCTACACGGGCAACTACAGCGAGAAGGCCGGCCGCGCGCTCGTCTTCACCGGCTCGCACAACGTTTCCGGCGCGGCCCTGCGCGACAACGACGAGATCCTGATCAAGGTGGAGAACGCGGCGATCAGCGCCGCCTACCAGGACAACTTCAGCACCATCCTGGCCCGCGCCAAGTGTTCCGCCCCGCCCACCGGCACCTGCTGAAGGCTCAGCCGGTCAGGCTCTCGAGCGTGCGCGCCGCCCGCGTTTCCAGGGGCCGGTAGCCCGCCTCGGCGGCGAGCTTGGCCGCCGCTTCGCCGTGGGTGCGCGCCACTTCGGTGTCACCCACGGCGAGCGCCGCTTCGGCGAGGCCGGTCAGCGCCGCCGCTTCGCACCACGTGAAGCTCGTTTCGCGGGCGATGTCCAGCGCTGCCGTCAGGTGCGTGACCGCGTCCGCCGCCCGGTCCAGCCGGAGGCAGGTTTCCCCGAGCGCGGCCAGCGCGGACGCTTCGGTGCCGCGGTCGCCGATGCGGCGGGTCAGCTCCACCGCGTCCGCCGCGTCGGCGAGGGCTCGCGTGGCGTCGCCCGCCCGGGCCTCCATGACGGCCCGGCCGGACAGCGCCGCCGCTTCGCCGTATTGGTAACCGAGTTCCCGGTTGGCGGTCAGGGCCCGCTCGTAGAACTCGGCCGCGACGGCGTTCCCGAGGTCGCGGTGGACGTGCCCGAGGTCGACCAGCAGCACCGCCACGCTGAACCGGGCGCCGTCGCGTTCGGCGATCTCCAGCGCGCGGGCGAAGTGGCCGAGCGCGGCGTCGAAGTCCCCGACCTGGCCGCAGGCGAACCCGAGGTTGGCCAGCGCCATCGTGACGCTGGGCATGGCGAGCTCTTCGCACAGCCGCAGGGCCTCCAGGCCGCACGCGATCGCCTCGTGGGCGTCGCCGAGCCGCTGGTGCACGGCGCTCAGGTTGTTCAGCGCCGCGGCGCGCCCGGCCGGCCACTCCGCGGCCAGCCCGTCGGCCAGCACCGTCGTCAGGTGGGCGCGAGCCTCGGCGTACCGGCCGCTGTTGACCCCGGCGAGCGCGATGGACAGCCGCATCGCCGCCTGCGCCCGGCGGTCGGCGGCGGCCTGGGCGGCGGTCAGCGCCGTCGTGGCCGTGTCGATCCACTCCGTGTGGTGGCCGCGGTGGTGGAAGAACGCCCGGAGCGCGTCGGCGAGGTGCCACGCGTACTCGCGCGGGCCGTGCGCCGCCGCGTGCTCGACGGCGGCGGCGAGGTTCGGCCACTCCGTGTCCAGCCAGGCCAGCGCGTCCTCGGTCCCGTCGAACACCGGCTGCGGGTCGGGCCGGGGCAGCCGGAGGAAGTGCGGGATCAGCAGGCGCCCCGCCGCGTCGGCCGTGGCGAGGTAGTGCTCGAGCAGCCGTCGCCGGGCCGCGTCCCCCTCGGCGGCGCTGTCGTCGGCCGCGACCCGGTCGCCCGCGTAGCTGCGCAGCAGGTCGTGGAAGCGGTAGCGGCCGGGCAGGTGCCGTTCGACGAGGTTGGCCGCGGCGAGGGCCTTGAGCTGCTGGCCCGCCCGGCCTTCGGCGACCGCGGCGAGCCGCGCGGCCACCGGCGCGGTGAACGTCTGGCCCGGCACCAGCGCGAGCCGCCGGAACAGCAGGCGGTGCTCGGCGGGCAGTGCCCGGTACGACACGGAGAACGCCGTCGTGACCGCGCTTTCTTCGGCGCCGTCGACGCTCAGCCCGGTCAGGGGATCGCCGTCGGCGAGTTCCCGGGCCAGCTCCGCGATCCCGGACGCCTCGCCGGCGCCGAGGTTCGCCGCGGCCAGCCGCAGCGCCAGCGGGAGGTGCCCGCACAGCCGGGCCAGCTCGGCGGCGGCGGCCGGCTCGGCGGCGACCGCGGGTGGGCCGAGCACGGTTTCCAGCAGCTGCCGGGAGTCCTCGGCCGGCAGCACGGACAGCGGTACCGCCCGCGCACCGGTGCGGGCGATGAGGTCGCCGAGCCGCTGGCGGCTGGTGACCAGCACCGTGCCCGACGACGGCAGCAGCGGCGTCACCTGCGCGCTGTCCCGGGCGTTGTCGAGCAGGACCAGCACCTGCCGGTCGGCCAGCAGTGAGCGCCACAGCGCGGTGCGGCCGTCCGGGTCCGGCGGGATCGCGCGCGGGTCGGTGCCCAGCGCCCGCAGCAGCTGCCCGGCCGCGACGGCCGGCGTGAGCGGTTCGTGGTCCGGGTCGAACCCGCGCAGGTCGAGGTAGAGCTGGCCGTCGGCGAACCGGTCGCGGACGCGGTGCGCCCAGCGGACGGCGAGCGCGGTCTTGCCGACGCCCGCGGTGCCCGTGACCACGCGGATGTCCGGCCCGGGGCCGGCGCCGGCCGGTGCGTCGAGCTGGGCGAGCTCGGCGGCTCGGCCGGTGAACCCGCGCACGTCGTGGGGCAGCTGGGCCGGGCGCACCGGTTCGGGCGGTGGCTCCGGCGCGGGGTCCAGCGCCGGGTCGGCGGCGAGGATCCCGGCTTCCAGGCGGGTCAGCTCGGGCGCCGGGTCGAGGCCGAGCTCGGTGGCGAGCCGGGCGCGCAGGCCGCGGAAGGCGGCGAGCGCGGCGTCGGTGCGGCCTTCGCGGTGCAGGGCGAGCATCAGCTGGCCGACGAACCGCTGCCGCAGGGGGTGCGCGGTGATCAGCGTCGTCAGTTCGGCGAGGACGGCACGGCCCCGGCCGAGCCGCAGCTGCGCGTCGATGCGGTCTTCCAGCGCGGTCCAGCGGTCCTCGTCCAGCCCGGCGAGCAGCCGCCCGGCGACGGCGGCGGAGGCGGTCCCGGCCAGTGCGTCGCCCCGCCACAGCGCGAGTGCCTCGTCGAGCAGCGCGACGGCGGCTTCGTCGGCGGCCGCGCGGGCCCGGCGGACGAGGGCGGTGAAGCGGTGGGCGTCGACGGTGTCCGGGTCGGCGCGCAGGACGTACCCGTGCCCCTCGGTGACCAGCTCGGGGCCGCCCGTGGCGCGGAACACCGCGCGCAGCCGCGAAATCAGCGCCTGGACGGTGTTGCGGGCGCTGGCCGGGGGATCGTCGGGCCAGAGCAGGTCCACGAGCCGGTCCATGGCGACCGGGCGGCCGGTTTCGAGCAGCAGGACGGCGAGGACCAGGCGCTGCTTGCGGGAGCCGAGGTCGACCGGGGCGCCGTCCGCCGTGGCCTCGACGGCGCCGAGGACGCGGAACTCCACCCGGTCACCTCCGCTTGCGTTCACCCGGTCGTGGCCTGGCGTGCAAGCGTACTGCAAGCGTGGTGCAGCCCCGGTCCGCCATCCTGGCCGGGCTGCAGGACACGCTTCCGACGACGTCCACGCACCGGCTCGGTCCCGGGGAACCGGCGGGTTCGGTTGTCGTTTCCACGGGCGGCACGAGCTGGGGGTAGGGCCACCACAGCGACCCCTCCACGGTCGCCGTGGTGGCCCTTTTGCCTGGTCCCGTGAGCGCCGCCGGCGCGGGCGGGAAGGTTCCTGCCCGAGGCAGCTACCCCCGGGGGCGGTAGCCCGGGCGCACGGTCCCTCGCTGCTCTCCGGTGGCGGCGGGTCCCCGCCCGACGCAGAATGCGCGCATGCAGCCCACGGCCGTCCGGGTGGCGCGCCTGGCCGACCCGGCCGGGCCCGCCGACGGCGTCCGCGTGCTCGTCGAACGGCTCTGGCCGCGGGGCACCGCCCGCACCTCGGTCGTGCTCGACGGCTGGTACCGCGGGCTGGCTCCCTCCGACGAGCTGCGCACCTGGTACGGCCACGACCCCGGCCGCTTCGCGGAATTCGCCGAGCGCTACCGCGCCGAGCTGCGCGAGCCGGACCGGATGGCCGCGCTGGCGCGGTTGCGCGCGCTGGCCGGGGACGGGCCGGTGACCCTGCTGACGGCGAGCGGGGCACCGTCGATCAGCCAGGCGGCCGTGCTCGCGGCGGTGCTCACCGAGGGTTGAGCCCCTGTCGTCCATCGAGGCGGCCGGCTCAGGGGTGCGTCGCGTCCGGCGTCACCTTGACGATCGCCGTCGCGGAGCCGAGCGTCTCGTGCCGGGCCGTCAGCGTCAGCGTCCCCGACGGGCCGGCCGCCGGGCGCAGCCAGACCGCGGCCGCACCGCCGGTCGCGCCGAAGTCCAGCGTCGGATCGCCGATCAGCTCGCCCGGGCCGGTCAGCGTCAGGCTCACCTCGCCGGTCGTGCCCGCGCGCAGCGTCCCGAAGCGGTCCACCGCCGCCACGACCACGCGGGTCGCGTCGCCGCCGTCGGCCCGCAGTTCCGGATCGTCGGGGACGCAGCTGAGCACGTCCCGGCCGCGGTCGCCGCTGAAGCGACGGCTGAGGACCAGGCGACCGCCCGCGTAGCCGTCGATGCGCAGCTGCGGCCGCCGTCCCTTCGGCACGGTCAGGTCGGCGGCGAAGGGCGGGTACCGCAGGTGCGGGAAGTCGCCGCGCCGGCTGCGGGCCTCGCCCGCGGGCCGGTCGTCGAGGAACAGCAGCAGGCGGTCGCAGTTCGACCAGATCGTCGCGCCGGGACCCGGCCCGCCCGGCCGGTCGGTGAAGTCCCAGGCGAAGCCGGGCTCGGCGACCGCGCGCACCCGCGGGTCGCACTGGGAGGCGTAGAAGGCCGCGGCGGGCTTGGGGATCCGGAAGATGTCCGACACCCCGCAGTACTTCGACCCGCCGACGGATCGCAGCCAGCCCGACGGGTAGTCGAACGCGCACCAGGCGAGCAGCCCGCAGTAGCGGTCGTCGGCGGCGGCCAGGTCGTGGGCCTTCGCGTGCAGCTCCGCCTGCTGCTGCCGGGCGGCCGGAGCGTCGGTGCGGCGGTAGGCGCGGGCCCCGGCGAGCGTGCCGATCGTCTCCGTCACCAGGTACGGCACCCCCGGCCGCGGCGGGCGCAGCTGGAAGGGCGCGCCGCGCCGGGCGGTGTAGTCGTTGTAGGCCAGGATCTCGACGTCACCGCCGGCGAACCGCCCACCGGTGGCGCTGGCCAGCGCGCCGCTGGTCGGCCGGGACGGGTCGAGCTGCCGGGCGCGCTGCCCGGTCCGCTGGTACATCGCCGTCGTGCCGTTGGCCTCGTTCACCCGCGTGCCCCAGACGACGATGCTCGGGTGGTTGCGGTCGCGCACGACCATCCCGGTGACGTCCGCCAGGTTCCGCCGCTGCCAGGCGTCGTCCCCGATGTGGCCCCAGCCCGGGATCTCCTCCCACACCAGCAGGCCCAGCTCGTCGCAGGCGTCGAGGAACGCGCTCGACTGCGGGTAGTGCGAGCAGCGGACCATGGTGCAGTTCAGCTCGCGGCGCAGGATCTCCGCGTCGCGCCGCTGGACGCGGTCCGGCAGCGCGCCGCCGGCGAACGGGTACCACTGGTGGCGGTTGAGGCCGAACAGCTTGAGCCGCCTGCCGTTGAGGAAGAAGCCCTCGGTGGTGAACCGCGCGTCGCGGAACCCGGTCCGCACCACCCGCTGGTCGAGCACCCGGAGCCCGGCCCGGACGGTCACCACGACGTCGCACAGGGCGGGGTCCTCGACGTCCCAGAGCCGGACCGCGCCGAGCTCGCGGACGTCGAACTCGACGGTGGTGCCGCCGGCCGTCACCGGGGCGGTGCCGCGCGCCAGCTCGCGACCCGCTTGCCGCACCGACGCGGTGATCTCCGCGGCGACGGGCGCGTCGAGCGTGCACGTCAGGTGCAGCGACCGGCCGGGGGAGAGGACGTCGACGGGCCGGGCGAAGACGTCGGTCAGCCGCGTCCGCGGCACCGCGCCGATCGTGGCGGGACGGTAGATCCCGGCCGGCTGGTAGAAATCGATCACCGACGGCCCCGCGCTGCGCGGCAGGTTGGGCGGGACGTCCAGCGCCCACCGCCCGTCGACGACCACGGCGAGCACGTTGTCGCCCGCCACGACGTCCGGCAGCTCCACCTCGAACGGCAGGTAGCCGCCTTCGTGGGTGCCGGCGAGCGTGCCGTTGAGGTACACCGCCGAGTTCGTCATGACGCCGTCGAAGCGGGCGGTGTGGCGCTCGGTGGTCGTGACCGTGAAGTGCTTGCGGTAGATCCACCGGTCCTGCCAGGACGCCGGGTCCCAGCCGGTCCACGAAAGCGGCGTCACGCAGTGGGGGAGCTGCACCGGCGAGAGGTCGACCTCGTCGAAGCCGAGGTCGGTGCAGCCGTCGTCGTACCGCCCGAACAACCAGAAATCGCCGAGTTGTGCCGGATCCGGGCCGGGCGCGGCGTGCCCGGCCGAGCCGGCGACGGCGGCGCCGAGCAGCGCGGCCCCGCTCGCGGCGAGGAACCCACGCCGGGACAGCCGCCGCTCCCCGCCCATGACGACCTCCGTGCGCCTCGTACCCGATCGTGCGTCTCCCCCTGTGAATCAGGTGTGGGGTCCCGGGGGTTACACGGGCCTCAGCGCAGGGTCGAGGCGCGGACCACCAGTTCCGGGGTGAACACGACCTTCCGGTGTTCATGGCCGGTTTCGGTGGTTTCCGCCAGCAGGAGCTCCGCGGCGGTGCGGCCGAGCCGCCGCCGGGGCTGGCGGACCGACGTCAGCGGGACCGCGGCCGCGGCGGCGAATTCGATGTCGTCGTACCCCACGATCGCCAGGTCGCCGGGCACGCGCATGCGGAGGTTCGCGCAGGTTTGCAGCAGGCCGAGCGCGACGAGGTCGTTGGCGCAGAACGCGGCGGTCGGGCGGACCGCCGCCGGCAGCCCCGCCAGCCGCTCGCCGGCACCGCGGCCGTCGGCCACCGTCAGCGCCGTCGTCGTCAGGTCGACGAGGTGGCCGGGGTACAGGCCGGCGGCGCTCAGCGCCCGCAACGCGCCGAGCCGCCGGTCGCGGACCTGGCCGACGGTCGTGTGGTTGCCGATGAAGGCGATCCGCTCGTGACCCTGTTCGATCAGGTGCCGCACGGCGATCTCGCCGCCGTAGACGTCGTCGACCGCGACCGAGCAGTGGGTGGTGCCGCCGGGAGTGCGATCGACGACGACCACCGGCGTGCCGCGGCGCGCGATCTCGCCCAGCAGCGGGGCGTCCGGGTCGACCGGCGTGATGAGGATGCCCTGGACGCGCTGCTGTTCGAGGCGCCCGAGGTAGGCCGCCTCCCGCGACGGCTGGTGTGCGCTGTTGCACAGGAAGAGGGAGAGGTCGCCCGCGTCGGCCGCGTCTTCCATGCCGGCCGCGACGTCGGTGAAGAACGGGTTGCTGCCGTCGAGCATGACGTAGGCCAGCACCCGGCTGCGCCCGGCCCGCAGCTGCCGCGCGGATTCGTTGCGCACGAAGCGGAGTTCGGCCATCACGGCCTCGACCTTGGCCCGGGTCGCCGGGCTGACCCGGTCGGGCCGGTTGAGCACGTTGGACACGGTGCCGAGAGAGACGCCGGCGGCGGCCGCGACGTCCTTCATGCCCGCTGACCTCGGCTCGGTACCGGGTTCCCTGACTACCATGCGACCCCCTCTTGGACCGGCGGCGTTGAAACGTAACATCACCACGAACTACCCGGTGGAGAAGCTGTTTGGCCACGGCTGTGCCGATGCATTGACTTCCTCTTCCGCCGCATAGTAGCTTCACCGCACCAGATTTGTGAAACCTTTCAATCCGGAGGTCGCGATGACGCGGCAGGACCCGGGCCGAGCCCCTCTGCTGGAGGTGCGCGGCGTGACGAAGTCGTTCGGTGCAGTCGCGGCCGTCGCCGGCGTGAGCTTCGGCTTGCACGCCGGGGAGGCCCACGCGCTGGTCGGGGAGAACGGCGCCGGCAAGTCCACGATCGTCAAGATGCTCGCCGGGGTGCACAAGCCCGACGACGGCACGCTGCTCCTGGACGGCGAGGTGGTCGAGTTCGGCTCGCCCGCCGACGCGAAGGCGGCCGGCATCGCGGTGATCTACCAGGAACCGACGCTCTTCCCCGACCTTTCGGTCGCGGAGAACATCGTGATGGGCCGCCACCCGCGCAAGAGCCTCGGCCGGATCGACCGTGCGGCGATCCGCGCCGAAGCCGAGCGGCTCTTCGCCCGCCTCGGCGTCCGGATCGACCCGGCGCGCCCCGCTCGCGGGCTGTCCATCGCCGACCAGCAGATCGTCGAGATCGCGAAGGCGCTCAGCGCCGACGCCCGCGTGCTCGTGATGGACGAGCCGACCGCCGCGCTGAGCCGCGTCGAGGTCGAGCGGCTCTTCACCGTCGCCAGGACGCTGCGCGGGGAAGGCGCGGCGATCATGTTCATCTCCCACCGCTTCGAGGAGATCACCGAGCTCTGCCAGCGCGTGACGATCATGCGCGACGGGCGGCACGTCTCCACCGACGCGGTCGCCGACGTCACCGTCGAGGAGATGGTGAAGCGGATGGTCGGCCGTGACCTGGACGCGCTGTTCCCCAAGCAGGACGTCGAACCCGGCGCGGTCGTGCTGGAGGTCGAGGGCCTCGCCCGGGAGGGCGTGTTCCGCGACATCTCCTTCTCCGTGCGCGCCGGGGAAATCGTCGCGTTCGCCGGGCTGGTCGGGTCCGGCCGCTCCGAGGTCGTCCAGGCCGTCTTCGGCGTCGACGAGCGTGACGCGGGGGTCGTGCGCGTCAGCGGGAAGAAGCTCAAGCCGCACTCGCCGCGGGCCGCGATGGCCGCCGGGATGGCTCTGGTGCCCGAGGACCGGCGGCAGCAGGGCCTCATCATGGACCTGTCGATCGAGCGGAACGTGACGCTGCCGCGGTCGGCCGCGCTGGCGAAGCTCGGCTTCCTGACCGGCGCGAGCGAACGGCAGGAGGCGCGCCACTGGACGGAACGGCTGCGCACCAAGTACCGCCGCCTCGGCGACCCCGTCGGCACGCTCTCCGGCGGCAACCAGCAGAAGGTCGTGCTGGCCAAGTGGCTGGCGATGGCGCCGAAGGTGCTGATCGTGGACGAACCGACGCGGGGCATCGACGTCGGCACGAAGGCCGAGGTCCACCGGCTGATGTCCGCGCTGGCCGCCGAAGGCGTCGCGATCGTCATGGTGTCCTCGGAACTGCCGGAGGTGCTGGGCATGGCCGACCGCGTGCTGGTCATGCGGGAGGGCCGGATCGTGGCCGGGCTCCCGCGCGCCGAGGCGACCGAGGACTCGGTCATGTTCGCCGCGATGGGCCAGGGAGCCGCCGCATGACCGTCACCGAGGAGGCCCGCGTGACCGGGAAACCGACCGTCCACCCGCGACGGTCGTGGACCGCGAACGTCCTGAAGGCCCGCGAAGCCGGCATCGTACTGGCCCTGATCGTCCTGGTCGCGTTCACCGCGACGCAGAACTCCCGGTTCCTGTCGGGGCAGAGCATCCGCGACATCCTGCTGGGGACGGCGATCCTGGCGGTGCTCGCCGTCGGGCAGGCGATCGTGATGATCACCCGCAACATCGACCTCTCGGTCGGCTCGGTGCTCGGCCTCGCCGCGTTCGCCGCCGGCACCCTGATGCAGGACAACCCGGGCCTGCCGGTGATCGTCACGATCCTGGTGGGGCTGGCCGTCGGCGCGGTGTGCGGGCTGGTCAACGGGGCGCTGGTGCGCTTCGGCCAGGTCCCGGCGCTGGTCGTCACGCTGGGCACGCTCTACGCCTACCGCGGCGTCAGCTTCTTCTGGGCCGGTGGCCGGCAGATCAACGCCGACAAGCTGCCGGTGTCCTTCCTGGACTTCGGCACGGCCTCGCTGCTCGGTGTGCCGTGGCTGGTCCTCATCGCGCTCCTGGTCCTGGTGGTGGCCGGGATCGTGCTGCGGAGCTACCGCGGCGGGCGCGAGCTGTACGCGATGGGGTCGAGCCCGCAGGCCGCGCAGCTGGCCGGCATCCGGGTCGGCCGCAACACCAGCGTGGCGTTCCTGGTCAGCGGGGCGCTCGCGGGTCTGGCGGGTGTCCTGTTCGCCGCCCGGTTCGGCACCGTGGACGCCGCGGCAGGCACCGGCTACGAGCTCAACGTCGTCGCCGCGGCCGTCGTCGGCGGGGTCGCGGTGTTCGGCGGCAGCGGCTCGGTCTGGGGGGCGGGCCTCGGCGCGCTCCTGCTGACGGTGATCGGCAGCGCGCTGGCCGTGCTGGACATCAACCAGTTCTGGCAGCAGGCGATCGTCGGCGCGCTGATCCTGCTGGCCATCGGCGCCGACCGGCTCGTCGCCGTGCGCGTCGCCAAGGCACTGAAGAAGAGGGATTCCCATGTCTGACCAGGGGAACCGGCTCGGCCGGCTGCTCAGCTGGGACGCCGCCGTCGTCCTGGTGACGGTCATCGTGCTGATCGTCGCCTCCGGCGCCGTCGAAAACTTCGGCACCAGCCGCAACTTCACCTTCCTGCTGCTCGACCTGCTGCCGATCGCGCTGATCGCCCTGCCGATGACGTTCATCATCGTCACCGGCGAGATCGACCTCTCGGTGGCCAGCACGCTCGGCCTGACGTCGGCGGTGATGGGGTCGCTGTGGGACGCGGGCCTGACGATCGAGGCGATCATCCCGCTCTGCATCGTGCTCGGCGCGGTCCTCGGCGCGCTGAACGGCTTCTTCGTCACCGTGCTGAAACTGCCGTCCCTGGCCGTCACGATCGGCACGCTGGCCCTCTACCGCGGCCTGGCCTTCGTCGTGCTGGGTGACGGCGCGGTCGCCGACTTCCCGCGTGCCTACACGAGCTGGGTCACCGGGACGATCGGCGACGGCCCGATCCCGAACGTCCTGGTCCCGCTCATCGTGGCGGCCCTGATCTTCGGCGTCGTGCTGCACGCGACGCCGATCGGCCGCGGCGTGTTCGCCGCCGGCGCGGGCGAACAGGCGGCACGGTTCGCCGGCATCCGCACCGGCAGGCTCAAGTTCTGGCTGTACGTGGTGAGCGGCGCGGTCGCCGGCCTGGCCGGGGTGCTGTGGACGCTGCGGTACTCCAGCGCCCGTGCCGACAACGGGTTCGGGGCCGAACTGGCCGTCGTGGCCGCCGTGCTGCTCGGCGGCGTGTCCATCTTCGGCGGCAAGGGCACGCTTCCCGGCGTGCTCGCCGGGGTGGTCCTGCTCGCGTCCCTGCAGAACGCCCTGCGCCTGCAGGACGTCTCGAACGAGGCGCTCAACATCGTGACCGGCGTGCTGCTCATCGTGTCGGTCCTCCTTCCCAACATCGTGTCCTCGGCCCGGACGGCGCTGCGGCGCCGGAGCCGAGCGACTGCTCCGGTATCCCCAGAAAGGTGACAAAGATGTCCCGACGGTTCCTCACCGGCGCAGTGTCGGCCGGGCTGGTGCTGGTCCTGGCCGCCTGCAGCGGCACGACCAAGAACGACAACGCCGGCTCCGGCGCCCAGCAGTCCACCGCGGCGGCGAACCCGAACGCCGCGGCGAAGGAGGGCGTCAAGATGGCGTTCCTGCCCAAGCAGCTCAACAACCCCTACAGCGACATCGAGGTCAGCGGCGGCAAGGCGGCCCTCGGCGAGCTGAAGGGCGAGTACAAGCTGGTCGGGCCGAACGACGCCAGCGCGTCGTCGCAGGTCAGCTACATCAACACGCTGATCCAGCAGCAGCAGGACGTGATCGGCATCGCCGCGAACGACCCGAACGCCGTCTGCCCGTCGCTCAACCAGGCCCGCAGCGCCGGCATCAAGGTCGTCGCGTTCGACTCCGACGCGGCGAAGGACTGCCGCGACGTCTTCATCAACCAGGCCACCACGCAGGGCATCGGCGAGGCGCTCGCCAAGCAGGCGAAGGACCTGTCCGGCGGCTCCGGCGAGGTCGCGGTCCTGTCCGCGACGCCCAACGCCACCAACCAGAACGCCTGGATCGACGTGTTCAAGAAGGAACTGGCCAAGCCGGAGTACGCGAGCTTGAAGCTGGACAAGGTCGCCTACGGCAACGACGACGACCAGAAGTCGTTCCAGGAGGCCCAGGGCCTGCTGCAGTCGTTCCCGAACCTCAAGGTGATCATCGCGCCGACCACCGTCGGCATCGCGGCCGCCGCGCGGTACGTCAGCTCGTCCAGCTACAAGGGCAAGGTCGCGGTGACCGGGCTGGGCACGCCGAACCAGATGCGTGCCTTCGTCAAGGACGGCACGGTGAAGCAGTTCGCGCTGTGGAACCCGGCCGACATCGGCTACCTGGCCGCCTACGCCGGCGTCGCGCTGAAGTCGGGCCAGATCAGCGGCAAGCAGGGCGAGAAGTTCAAGGCGGGCAAGCTCGGCGACTACACGATCGGCGAGAACGGCGAGATCGTCCTCGGCCCGCCGACGACCTTCGACACGAACAACATCGACAAGTTCAACTTCTGAGAGAACCTTATTCCGGTTAGGCCGCCGCGCCCCGCGCGCGTACTGCTGATTACCGCGAAAGTCATGCGGCGGCCGACGGCTGAATAAGGTTCTCACTTCCGGCCGGGTCGCGACGGGCGGCCCGGCCGGACTCCACAAAGGACGGATTTTGCCCCGATACTGCTTCTGTCTGCAGGTCAAACCGGACCGGAGGGCCGAGTACGCCGAGCGGCACCGCGCGGTGTGGCCCGAGATGCAGCAGGCCCTGCGCGACACCGGCTGGCGCAACTATTCGCTGTTCCTGCGCGAAGACGGCCTGCTGATCGGGTACGTCGAGGCCGATGACCTCGCCGCCGCGCAGGCCGCGATGGCCGAGACCGACGTCAACGCCCGCTGGCAGGCGGAGATGGCGGAGTTCTTCACCGGCCTGGACGGCGGCCCGCCCGACGAGGGCTTCCAGCTCCTGGCCGAGGTCTTCCACCTCGACCCCACCACCGTCGCGGAAGGACAGTGATCGCCGTGGGCGACTTGACGGCCGTGAAACAGGCCCTGCGAGCTCAGCGCATCGAAACGCCGTCGTGGGCGTACGCGAACTCGGGCACCCGGTTCAAGGTGTTCCCGCAGCCGGGGGTGCCGCGCACGCCGGAGGAGAAGATCGCCGACGCCGCGACCGTGCACCGGTTCACCGGGGTGGCGCCGAGCGTCGCGCTGCACATTCCCTGGGACGAGGTCGACGACTACGGCGCCTTGACCGCGTACGCCCGCGATCTCGGGGTCGAGGTCGGTGCGATCAACACCAACGTCTTCCAGGACGAGGACTACAAGCTCGGTTCGGTGACCAACCCCGACCCCGGCATCCGCCGCAAGGCGACCGACCACCTGCTCGAAGCCATCTCGATCATGGACGCGACGGGCTCGCGGGACCTGAAGCTGTGGTTCTCCGACGGCATCAACTACCCCGGTCAGGACGACATCCGCGACCGCCAGGACCGGCTGGCGGCGGCGCTTCGCGAGACGTACGAGCGGCTCGGCCCGGACCAGCGGATGCTGCTGGAGTACAAGCTGTTCGAGCCCGCTTTCTACGCCACCGACGTCCCGGACTGGGGTACGTCCTACGCCCACTGCATCGAGCTGGGGGAGCGGGCGACGGTGTGCATCGACACCGGCCACCACGCGCCGGGGACGAACATCGAGTTCATCGTCGCGTTCCTGCTGCGGGCGGGGAAGCTCGGCGCGTTCGACTTCAACTCCCGCTTCTACGCCGACGACGACCTGATGGTCGGGGCGGCGGACCCGTTCCAGCTGTTCCGGATCATGTACGAGATCGTCCGCGCCGACGCGCTGGACCCGGCCTACGGCATCGCGTTCATGCTCGACCAGTGCCACAACATCGAGGCGAAGATCCCGGCGATCATCCGGTCGGTGATGAACGTCCAGGAGGCCACGGCCAAGGCGCTGCTGGTGGACCGCACCGCGCTGCGCGCCGCCCAGCAGTCGGGTGACGTGCTCGCCGCGAACGCCGTGCTGATGGACGCCTACAACACCGACGTCCGGCCGCTGCTGGCCGAGCTGCGGGAAGACACCGGGCTGGACCCGGACCCGATCGCGGCCTACCACCGCAGCGGGTACCAGGAGAAGATCGTGGCCGAGCGCGCCGGCGGCACGCAGGCCGGATGGGGAGCATGAGCATGACCGTGCCGGAGCAGCTCATCGCGCGCAGCAACGCGCTCGGGGCCGACCCGCGCAACACCAACTACGCCGGTGGCAACACCTCCGCCAAGGGTGCGGTGACCGACCCGGTCACCGGCTCGCCCACCGACGTCCTGTGGGTCAAGGGCTCCGGCGGCGACCTCGGGACGCTGACCGAGGCCGGGCTGGCCGTGCTGCGGCTGGACCGGCTGCGGGCCCTGGTGGACGTCTACCCGGGCGTCGAGCGCGAGGACGAGATGGTCGCCGCGTTCGACTACTGCCTGCACGGCCGGGGTGGCGCGGCGCCGTCGATCGACACCGCGATGCACGGGCTCGTGGAGGCCCCGCACGTCGACCACCTGCACCCGGACTCCGGGATCGCGCTGGCCACGGCGGCCGACGGACCCGCGTTGACCAAGGAGTGCTTCGGCGACCGCGTCGCCTGGGTGGACTGGCGGCGGCCGGGGTTCCAGCTCGGCCTGGACATCGCCGCGGTCAAGGCGGCGAACCCGCAGGCCATCGGCGTCATCCTCGGCGGGCACGGCATCACGGCGTGGGGCGCCACCTCGGAAGAGTGCGAGCGGAACTCCCTGGAGATCATCCGGACCGCCGAGGAGTTCCTCGCCTCGCGCGGCGCGCCCGAGCCGTTCGGGCCGGTCGTGCCCGGGTTCGAAGCACTGCCCGACGCCGAGCGGCGGACGCGGGCGGCGGCGCTGGCGCCGGTGATCCGCGGGCTGGCGTCGACCGACCAGCGCGTGGTCGGCCACTACACCGACAGCGACGTCGTGCTGGAGTTCCTGGCCCGCGCGAAGTTCGGCCCCCTGGCCGCGCTGGGAACGTCGTGCCCGGACCACTTCCTGCGCACCAAGGTCCGGCCGCTGGTCGTGGATCTCCCGGCGACGGCATCCCTGGAGGACGTCGTCGCGCGGCTGAAGGAGCTGCACGGCGAGTACCGCGACGAGTACCGCTCCTACTACGAGCGGCACGCCACCCCGGATTCGCCGGCGATGCGCGGCGCGGACCCGGCGATCGTGCTGGTCCCGGGCGTCGGGATGTTCTCCTTCGGCAAGGACAAGCAGACCGCGCGGGTGGCGGGGGAGTTCTACGTCAACGCGATCAACGTCATGCGCGGCGCCGAAGCCGTCTCGACGTACGCCCCGATCCCGGAAAGCGAGAAGTTCCGGATCGAGTACTGGGCGCTCGAAGAGGCGAAGCTGCAGCGGATGCCGAAGCCCAAGCCCCTAGCAGGCCGGATCGCCCTGGTGACCGGGGCCGGGTCGGGCATCGGCAAGGCCATCGCGCAGCGGCTCGCGGCCGAAGGCGCCTGCGTGGCCATCGCCGACCTCAACGGCGACGCGGCCGCGGAGGTCGCCGCGGAGATCGGCGGCACGGCCGTCACCGCCGACGTCACCGACGCGGCGGCGGTCCAGGCCGCGGTGGACACGACCGTGCTGGCGTTCGGCGGGATCGACCTGGTGGTCAACAACGCCGGGCTGTCCATCTCGAAGCCGCTGCTGGAGACCACCGAGCGCGACTGGGACCTGCAGCACGACGTCATGGCCAAGGGCTCGTTCCTGGTCGCCCAGGCCGCGGCGAAGGCCATGGTCGCGCAGGGCATCGGCGGGGACATCGTCTACATCTCGTCGAAGAACTCGGTGTTCGCGGGCCCGAACAACGTCGCTTACGGCGCCGCGAAGGCCGATCAGGCCCACCAGGTCCGGCTGCTGGCGGCCGAGCTCGGGGCCCACGGCATCCGCGTCAACGGCGTCAATCCCGACGGCGTCGTGCAGGGTTCCGGCATCTTCGCCGGGGGCTGGGGTGCCCAGCGCGCCGCCGTCTACGGCGTCCCGGAGGAGAAACTGGGCGAGTTCTACGCCCAGCGGACCATCCTCAAGCGCGAGGTGCTGCCCGAGCACGTCGCGGCCGCGGTGTTCGCCCTCACCGGCGGTGACCTCACCCACACCACCGGCCTGCACGTGCCGGTGGACGCCGGGGTGGCCGCCGCGTTCCTGCGCTGACTCCCGGAGGAGACCGATGATCGACCGCATCACGCCGCGCCGCACCCGCGTCGGGCTCGTCTCCGGCGGGCTCGGGGCGTACTGGCCGCAGTTCCCGGCGTTGCTGCCCCAGCTGCAGGCCTCGGCTCGCCGCGTCACCGAGCGTCTGTCCACGATGGACTGCGAGGTGATCGACGCCGGGTTCGTCTCGGACGCCGTCGAGGGCGCGGCCGCGGCGGAGAAGCTGCGGGTGGCCGGCTGCGACCTGATCGTCGGCTTCCTCACCACGTACCTGACGTCCAGCATGCTGGCGCCGGTCGCGCAGCGCTCGGGCGCGCCGGTGCTGCTGCTGAACCTGCAGCCCACCGAGGCGATGGACCACGAGTCCTTCGACACCGGCGCGTGGCTGGCCTATTGCGGCGCGTGCCCGCTGCCGGAGATGGCCAACAGTTTCCGGCGCCTCGGCGTCGAGTTCCGCTCGGTGTCCGGGTACCTGGAGGACGAGCGGGCCTGGACGCGGATCGAACGGTGGATCAAGGCGGCCGGGGTGCGGGCGGCGCTGCGGCACGGCCGCCACGGCCTGCTGGGGCACCTCTACCCGGGCATGATGGACGTCTCCACCGACCCGACGCTGGTTTCGGCCCAGCTCGGCGGGCACGTCGAGGTCCTCGAGATCGACGACCTGCGGGTGCGCGTGGAGAAGGTCACCGAGGACGAGACCGCCGCCCGCGTCGCGCTGGCCCGTGAAGTGTTCACCGTGGACGAGTCCGTTGTGGACGATGACTTCGCTTGGGGCGCGCGGGTTTCGGTGGCCCTCGACCGGCTCGTCGACGACTTCTCGCTGGACTCGCTGGCCTACTACCACCGCGGCCTCGACGGGGAGACCCACGAACGCGTCGGCGCCGGGTTCATCCTGGGCGCGTCCCTGCTCACCGCCCGCGGCATCCCGGCCGTCGGCGAGTACGAGCTGCGGACGTCGCTGGCCATGCTGGTCATGGACCGGCTCGGCGCGGGTGGCTCCTTCACCGAGCTGCAGGCGCTGAACTTCCACGACGGCGTGGTCGAGATGGGCCACGACGGCCCGGCGCACCTCGGGATCAGCGCCCGCAAGCCGCTCCTGCGCGGCCTGGGCGTCTACCACGGCAAGCGCGGCTGGGGCGTGTCGGTGGAGTTCGACGTCAAGCACGGGCCGGTGACGCTGTGCGGCCTCGGCCAGCGCCGCGACGGGACGTTCACGCTCATCGCGTCGGAAGGCACGGTCGTGCCCGGGCCACTGTTGCGGATCGGGAACACGACGTCCCGCGTCGACTTCGGCTGCGACCCGGGGGAGTGGACCGACGCCTGGTCCGCCAGCGGCATCGCGCACCACTGGGCACTCGGCACCGGCCACCGCGTCGCCGAGCTGACGGCGGTGGCGGACCTGCTCGGCCTGGAGCTGACGGTGGTCCGCCCGTGAAGCGGGTCGCGGCCGTCGACCTCGGCGCGTCCAGCGGGCGGGTGATGGCCGGGACGGCCGGGCCTTCGCTGCTGAGCGTCGAGGAGGTCCGGCGGTTCCCGAACGGCGGCGTCCGCGCGGGGCCCGCGCTGTACTGGGACGTCCTGGGGCTGTACCGCGAGACCCTGGCCGGGATCCGGGAAGCCGGGCGCTTGGACGGCGTCGGCATCGATTCCTGGGCCGTCGACTACGGGCTCCTCGACGACCGCGGCGCACTGCTCGGCAACCCCGTCCACTACCGCGACTCGCGCACCGACGGCGTGCCTTCGCAGGTTGCGTCCAAGGTGTCCGCGCGCGAGCTCTACGACGTCACCGGCTTGCAGCAGCTGCCGTTCAACACGCTGTACCAGCTGGTGTCCGAGGGCGACCGGCTCGAGGCGGCGTCGACGATGCTGCTCATCCCCGACCTGCTGAACCACTGGCTCACGGGCTCGATCGGCGCGGAGCGCACGAACGCGTCGACCACCCAGCTCTACGACGTCCGCGCGCGGACGTGGGCTGCTTCGCTCGCTTCGCGCGTCGGTATCCCGCCGAGGCTGCTGCCACCGCTGCGCGACCCCGGCACGGTGGTGGGCACGGCGGACGAGCTGTCCGGCGTGCCGGTGGTGGCGGTCGGTTCCCACGACACGGCGTCGGCGGTGGTCGCCGTCCCGGCTGCCCCGGGGACGAACTTCGCCTACATCTCCTCGGGCACGTGGTCCCTCGCCGGCCTGGAGCTGCCCGCACCGGAGCTGAGCGACGCGGCACTGGCGGCGAACTTCACGAACGAAGGCGGTGTCGACGGCACGATCCGGTTCCTGCGCAACGTGATGGGCCTGTGGGTGCTGTCGGAGACGCTGCGCACCTGGTCGTGCCCGGAGGAACTCCCGGCCCTGCTGAAGGCGGCGGCCGGGGAGCCGCCCCTGGCGGCGGTGGTGGACATCGACGGCGCCGCGTTCCTGCCTCCCGGCGACATGCCCGGCCGGGTGGCGGCGGCGTGCCGGGCGACGGGCCAGCGCCCGCCGTCAAGCCGGGCGGCGGTGGTCCGCTGCATCGTGGACAGCCTGGCACTGGCCCACCGCCGCACGATCCACGAGGCGGCCCGCCTGACGGGCCGGCCGGTGGAGGTGATCCACCTCGTCGGCGGCGGCGCGCGCAACGAGCTCCTGTGCCAGTCGACGGCGGACGCGTGCGGGGTCCCGGTCCTGGCGGGCCCGGTCGAAGCCGCGGCGCTGGGCAACGTGCTGGTCCAGGCCCGCGCGCTGGGCGAGGACCTGCCGGACCTGGCGGCGATGCGGGCGCTGGTGCGCGAGACGCAGGAGATCCGGCGCTACGAGCCGTCGGGGACCGCCGGCTGGGCGGCGGCGGAGGCCCGGCTGCCCGGCTGACGGCGCGACCGGCTCCGGGGGTCAGAGGTTGATGTTGCCGTGCACGTCCCGGAGCTGCACGACCTTCCCCGTGACGTTCCCGGTCACCGTGTTGTGCACCCCGCCGTGCGTGACGCGGCTTTCCGGGAGCTTCTGCCACTCCTCCCGCAGCGCTTCGGCGAACTCGCCGTCCTCCGCTTCCGCCTCGTACAGCCGCTCGGCGAGCGCCGTGATCGGGCGGGTGTCCTCCGGGGCCGCCGAAGCCGCCTCCAGCACCGCGACGGCCGCGGGGTCCTTGGCGAACTTGCGTTTGACCAGGTCGTAGAGGCCGGTCGCACCCTTCGCCGCGAGCGCGGCGGCGATGGAGATCAGGATCGGTTCGGGCATCGTTTCAACCTAGCGGCGCACGTGCTCCGCGAGCTACAGCCAGCCGCGCTCGTCCGCGATCCGCACGGCTTCCACCCGGTTGCGCGCCCCGGTCTTCGTGATCGCCGCCGACACGTAGTTGCGGACCGTCCCCTCGGACAGATACAGCCGCGAAGCGATCTCCGCGATCGTCGCTCCGCTCCGGGCCGTGATGAGCACGTCCCGTTCACGCGCGGTCAGCGGGGATTCGCCCGCCGCCAGGGTCGCCACCGCGAGCGCCGGGTCCACCACCCGCTCGCCGGCCCGGACGCGGCGGATCGCGTCGGCGAGCACGTCGGCCGGCGCGTCCTTCACCACGAACCCGGCCGCGCCCGCCTCCATCGCCCGCCGCAGGTAACCCGCCCGGCCGAACGTCGTGAGCATGACGACGCGGCAGTCCGGCACCTGCGCGGCGAGCACCGCCGCGGCCGCCAGCCCGTCCAGGCCCGGCATCTCGATGTCGAGCAGGGCGACGTCGGGGCGGTGTTCGCGGGCCGCCGCGACGACCTCGTCCCCGCGGCCGACCGAAGCGACCACCTCGAAGTCGTCCTCGAGCGCCAGCAAGGCGCACAGTGCCTCCCGGACCAGTGCCTGGTCGTCGGCGAGCAGCAACCGGATGGTCATACCGTCACCCGCAGCCGCCACCCGCGCGGCCGCAGCGGGCCGGCGGAGAGACGCCCGCCGGCCGCGGTGACGCGCTCGCGCAGCCCGTCGAGCCCCGAACCCCCGGTCGCGGCCCCGCCGACGCCGTCGTCGACCACCTCCACAGTGGACGCCGACAGCGTCACAGCGCAGCGCGTCGCCCGCGCGTGCCGAGCCACGTTGGTGAGTCCTTCCCGCACGACCCAGCCGAAGAGTTCCTGCTGCCCCGGGCCCACGACGTCGATGGCCGTCGGCAGGTCCGCGGCGACCCCGCACGCGCGCAGCAGCTCGCGGCCACGCGCGAGCTCACCGGCCAGCGTGACCTCGCGGTAGCCCGAGACCGCCGCGCGCACGTCGGTCAGCGCCTGCCGCGCCAGCGTCTCGACGGCCGCCATCTCCTCGCCCGCGCGAGCGGCCTCGGCCGTGACGAGCCGCCGGGCCAGCGTGCTCTTCACCGTGATCGCGGTGAGCGAGTGGCCGAGCAGGTCGTGCAGGTCCCGCGCGATCCGGGCGCGTTCCGCTTCGGACGCCAGCCGCGCGACCTCGGCGCGGGCCTCGACGAGCGCGGTGTTGGCCCGGATCGCCTCCGCGAACGCGGACACCATGAGCACGGTGAACACGAGCGCGACCGCCTGCGTCCAGCCCGGGCCGTCCGGCCAGGGCACCGCGACGGCGGCGAGCGCGGACCCGGCCACCAGCACGGCCGCGGCGCGCCGGGGCAGCCGCGGCACGGCGAGGGAAAGGACGACGGCGGCGAGGAAGAACGCGTCGGCGTGCGCGAAGGGGACAGCGGCGGCGAACAGCGCGGCACAGCCGCCCACCAGCAGCCAGAACGGCCGTGATGCCCGGCGAGCGGCTGCCTCGGCGGCGGCGAGGTAACCGGTGGCGAACGCGCCGACGACCGCGCAGCCCAGCACCGCGGTCGCCCCTGCGGAGTGCTGCAGCACGGCCGCCACGGTCACGGCCGGGTAGACGAGCATCCCGGCGTCGAGCAGCCGCAGCCGCCAGCCGCGCACCCACCGCTGCGCGTCGCTCGCCTCGTCCACCACCGGCACGCTACCGGTCCCGCCGGCCGTTGATCAGCACGGTGACGCCGAGCAGCAGCACCCCGCAGGCGGCCTGCTCGAGCCGCAGCCAAAGCGGGAACAACCCCGGGAGCGCGACGATGACGGCGATCGCCACGAGCATCACCGCCGAGACGATCCGCAGCCGCAGGAGGCCCTTGCGCGAGCCACGGGCGGCGCTGCGGGCGAAGGTGAACGTCAGCAGCGAACTGGCGACGACGAGCGTGGCGCGCACCCAGACCGCGTCGGTCACCATCGCGGGGTGGTTCCGGAACAGGACGATCACGACGAAGGTGAGGATCGAGAGCGCGGCGTACGCGCCGGTGAGCAGGAGCACGGGCCGGAAAGCGACGGTTGCGGTTCGCGTGGTGGTCATGGGGAAATGCTCGCCGGGCGAGCCAGCGGCGGGCAGTGCCGTCCCACACGGGCCGTCCGTGACATTTGTCAGCGGCCTTGTCAGCGGCACGGCAGTGGGAGAGCGCTCTCACAGCGTGCTACAAAAGACGGGTGACGACGCAGCCGCCCACTCTGGAGGACGTCGCGCGGGTCGCCGGCGTCTCGCGCGCCACGGTGTCCCGCGTGGTGAACAGTGTGCGCAACGTCGACCCCAAGCTGAGGGAGACGGTCGAACGCGCCATCGCCGACACCGGGTACGTGCCGAACCGGGCGGCCCGTTCGCTGGTCACCCGGCGCACCGGCGGGATCGCGCTCGTCGTGTCCGAACCGGAGCGGCATGTCGAAGTGTTCACCGGCGGCGTGTTCGGCGACCCCTTCTTCGGCCGGGTCGTCGAAGGCGTGGTCGCGCACCTGCGCCCGCACGGCCTGCACCCGCTGCTGATGCTCGTCGACAGCGACGAAGAGCGCGCGAAGCTGGTGCCGAAGCTGCGTCAGGAGCAGGTGAGCGGGGTGCTGCTGATCTCGTTGCACCCGGCGGAGGATCCGCTGCCCCGCGTGCTGACGGACGCGGGCGTCCCCACGGCGCTGTTCGCGCGGCCGGGCCGCCCGGCGCCGGTGTGCTACGTCGACGTGGCCAACCAGGACGGTGCCCGGCTGGCGGCCGGCAGGCTCGTCGCGCGCGGCTGCCACCGGGTCGCCACGATCGCGGGCCCGGCCGGTACCCCTGCGGGGCAGGACCGGCTGGCCGGCTTCCGCGACGCGATGGCCCGCCGCGGCCACGCGTACGTCACGGTGGCGGAGGGCGACTTCACCGAGCGCGGCGGCGAACGGGCGATGGAGCGCCTGCTCGCCGAGGAACCCGCGCTGGACGGCCTCTTCGTGGCCAACGACCTGATGGCGTACGGCGCGCTGACGGTGTTGCGGGAAGCGGGCAGGCGGGTCCCGGACGACGTGGCGGTGGTCGGCTTCGACGACAGCCGGGTCGCGCTGAGCTGCCGCCCCCGCCTGACGACGGTCCGCCAGCCGGTGGAGGAGATGGGTGCGGCGATGGCCCGGATGGTGCTGGACCGCATGGCCGACCCGGCCCTGCGCGCGGAGTCGGTGATCTTCGACCCGGAACTGGTGGTCCGCGACTCGGCCTGAGCGGCCGGCGGCTAGGTTCGGCGGCATGGTCGAAACCCAGCGGAAACCGGTGCCGCGCAACGACGGCGGCGAGCTCGACACGGCGACGGCGTTCCTCGCGTTCGCCCGCGAGTGCGTGCTCAAGAAGACCGACGGGCTCACCGAGGAGCAGCTGCGCCGGGTCCTGGTCGGCTCGGGCACGACACTGCTCGGGCTCGTCCACCACCTGACCCTCGCCGAACAGGTCTGGTTCGGCCACCACGTCGCGGGCGGCCCGGATCCCGGGGACGTGGAGATGACGGTCCCGGACGGGCTCACCGTGGCCGAGGTCCTGGCCGGCTACCGCGCGGCGATCGAGGCGAGCGACGCGGCGATCCGGGCGGCCGGGGACCCGGACACCCCCGTGGCCGTCGCGGTCGACGGCAAGCTCCACACCCTCCGGTGGGTGCTGGCGCACATGACGAGCGAGACCGCCCGGCACGCTGGACACGCGGACATCCTGCGGGAGCAGCTCGACGGCGTCACCGGCCGCTGATCTGTCCGGGACAGGTCCGCCCACTGGTCTGGACAACGAGCCGACCGCTGTGCTCAGATCGGGACGGCTTTCCAACGTTGTAAAACTGACGGGTCCCTTCACCGGAACGGAGTTCCCCCGTGCGGAGCAGAACAAGAACCATCCGGCGGGCCTGTGCCCTCGCCGTCGCCGGGATCGCCGTCGCGGCGGTGACCGTCGCGACGCCCGCACTGGCCGGGCCCGCGCGCCAGACCGTCACCGCCGGGAACGCCCGCTTCCAGGTGCTGTCCCCGACCCTGATCCGGACCGAATACGCCGGCGACGGCCGCTTCACCGACGCCGCCACCTTCAACGCCGTCGGCCGCGGAGGCTTCACGGCGACGCCGTACACCAGCACGACTTCCGGCGGCGTGCTCACGATCCGGACGAGCGCGGCGACGCTGACCTACCGGCTGAACTCCGGCCCGTTCGACGGCGGCAACCTCGAACTCCGCACCACCGCGGGCCCGGCCCCGGTGCTCGCGGCCCCCTGGCACCACCTGACCTGCGCGGCCGGCGCCCGGTGCGAGGCCGAAGACCTCACGACCGACGGGCTCGGCGTCGCCACCGACCACCCCGGCTACACCGGCGAAGGCTTCCTCGCCGGGTTCGAGAGCACCGGGAACTCGGTGACCGCGGACGTCGTCGTGACCACCGCGGGGACGTATTCGCTGACCGCGCGCTACGCCAACGGCCAGGGCGGCGACGGCCAGCACATCACGCGCACGCTCAGCGTTTCGGTCGACGGGGGAGCGGCGCAGAAGCTCACCCTGCCCGTGACGGCCGACTGGAACGCCTGGGCCCTCGCCTCGGTCCCGGTCACCCTCGGCGCCGGGCACCACAGCGTCCGCCTCGAACGCACCGCGGGCGATTCCGGCAACGTCAACCTCGACGGCTTGGCCGTCCTGACCGCCGGCGCGCCGTTCCCGCCGGCGTCGGCCCGCGCGTTCACCGGCTGCCCGGCCGGGGTGAGCTGCGAAGCCGAAAGCGGGCTCCGCACGGGATCCGCCGTCGTGGCGACCGACCACAGCGGGTACGCCGGGCGCGGTTTCGTCGCCGAGCTCAACCGCGGTTCGACGCTGACCCACCGCGTGGCGGACGTCCCGGGCGACGGCACGTACCTGCTGCACGTCCGGTACGCCAACGGCACCGGCGGCGACGGCCGCCACGAAATGCGCACTGCCGCTGTCACCGCGAACGGCGTCACCCGCACGCTGTCCCTCCCGGTCACCGACGGCTGGGACGCGTGGAAGAGCTCGTCGGTGCCGGTGGACCTGAAGGCGGGCACGAACGACGTCGTCCTCGCGTGCCCCGACGACACCAGCTGCCACGTCAACGTCGACACCGTCGCCGGGACCCCGGCCCCGGGGTGGGCGCCCCCGCCCCCCCCGCCCCACGGCGGCGCCCCCCCCCGGGTAGGGTGG
>NZ_JBEZYB010000037.1:0-77971 GCF_040638285.1 Amycolatopsis sp. NPDC026612 | reverse complement strand
GCCCGGACGAGGTCGACGGTCACCGAGATGACCACGACGTTCGCGACCGTGCCGATCCCGGGCCGCTGGCGGCACGACCAGCCGCGGGAGACTCAGGAGGCCGCGGCCGGGTGCACCGCCACGGTCGCGGCCTTCACCGACAGCGTCACCGCCGAGCCGGGCTCCAGGGCGAGCTCGGCCACGGCGGCCGGGGTGAGGTCGGCGGTGAGGCCGTGGGCCCAGCCGTCGCCCTCGGCCCGGAGCCGGATCACCGGCCCGTGCGGCTCCAGGGCCGCGACGACGGCGTCGGTGGTGTTGCGCGGGCTGCCGCGGTGCTCGCCGTCGTGCGGGTAGACGGCGACGGCGTTGGGCGGGAACACCGCCACCGCGGGCTCCCCCGGCACCACGTCGGCCGCCGGGAGGCCGCTGACGACCTCGCCGGACGCCGTCCGCAGCCCTTCGGTGACCGCGGTGCCGGCGACGAGGTTGAGGCCGGCGATCCGCGCGGTGAACGCCGTCCGCGGGGCGGAAAGGACTTCGCGGGTCGGGCCGCGTTCGACGATCCGGCCGCCGTTCAGCACCGCGACTTCGTCGGCGAGCGCGAGCGCGTCCAGCGGGTCGTGCGTGACGAGCACGGTCGTCGGCCCGGTCTTGAGCACCCGCCGCAGCAGACCGCGGATCGACGGCGCGGCGTCGACGTCGAGGGCGGCGAACGGCTCGTCGAGCAGCAGCAGCTCCGGCTCGGCGGCCAGGGCCCTGGCGATGGCGACGCGCTGGGCCTGGCCGCCGGACAGCTGCCCCGGCCGCCGGTCGGCCAGCGGAACGGCGTCGACCTCGGCCAGCCAGTAGTAGGCGCGCTCCCGCGCGGCGCGACGGCCGGCGCCGGTCGAGCGGGGCGAGAAGGCGACGTTGTCCGCCGCGGACAGGTGCGGGAAGAGGAGCGCGTCCTGGGAGAGCAGCCCGATCCCGCGGCGGTGCGGCGGCACGCCGGCCAGGGCCCGGCCGGCCACCATGATCTCCGCCGACACCGGCGTGATCAGCCCGGCGAGGCAGCCCAGGACCGTCGACTTGCCGGAGCCGTTCGGGCCGAGCAACGCCAGCACGTGCCCGGTGGGCACCTCGACGTCGACGTCGAGGTCGAACGAGCCGCGCACGGCGGTGATCCGGGCCGCGAGGCTCACCGGAGGCCGCCTTCCCAGGAGCGCGGCCGCGCGACGGCGATCACGACGACGGCCACGGCGATGAGCAGCAGCGACAGGGCGACGGCGCTGTCGATGTCCACCTGGGCCTGCGTGTAGACCTCGAGCGGGAGGGTGCGGGTGACGTCTTCGAGGCTGCCCGCGAAGGTGATCGTGGCGCCGAACTCGCCGAGCGCGCGGGCGAAGCTGAGGACGACGCCGGAGCCGAGCGCGGGCAGCAGCAGCGGCAGCGTGACCCGGCGGAACACCGTCCAGGGGCGCGCGCCGAGCGTCGCGGCGACCTGCTCGTAGCGGTCGCCGGCGCCGCGCAGCGCGCCTTCGAGGCTGACCACGAGGAACGGCATCGCGACGAACGTCTGCGCGATGACCACGGCGGTCGTGGTGAACGCGACGGATTCCCCGGTCAGCGCGGTGATCAGGATGCCGAGGAAGCCCTTGCGGCCGAGCAGGTAGAGCAGCGCGAGACCGCCGACGACCGGCGGCAGGACCAGGGGCAGCAGCACGATCGAGCGCAGCAGCCGGACGCCGGCGAACCGGGCCCTGGCGAGCACGACGGCCAGCGGCACGCCGAGCAGCACGCAGGCCACCGTGGACAGCGCGGCGGTGACCAGTGACAGCCGCAGCGCGTGCAGTGCCGACGGCGAGACGATGAGCGACGGCAGCCGGGTCAGGTCCGTGCGGACCAGCAGCCCGGCGACCGGCAGCACCACGAGCGCCAGCGCGAGTGCGGCCGGCACGCCCAGCACCCACGGCACGCGCGAGTGGCCGGCCGGGGCGGCACCCCGCCGGCCACTCGCGGGACGGCTACTGCGCAGAACCGAACCCGGCCTTCGTCAGCTCGTTCTTGCCCTGGGCGCCGACGACGAACTCTTCGAACTGGTGCGCCAGGTCGGCCTGACCGCCCTTGACCGTGGCGATCGGGTAGCTGTTGATCGCCTGAGCCGCCTCGGGGAAGTCGACCTTGTCGGCCTTGCCCGCGGCCGAGGTGACGTCGGTGACGTAGACCAGGCCCGCATCGGCGTCACCGGACAGGACCTTGTTCAGCACCTGCTTGACGTCCTGTTCCTCGCTCTTCGGCTTGAGCGTGACGCCGGTGGCCGTCTCGACCTTCTTCGCCGCCGCACCGCACGGCACCTGCGCGGCGCAGGTGATCACGGTCAGATTGGGCTTGTTCAGGTCGGCGAACGACTTGATGCCCTTGGGGTTGCCCGGCGCGACGGCGATGGCCAGCTTGTTCGTGGCGAACACGGTCGCCTGGCCGTCGACCACGCCGCCCTGGACGGCCTTGTCCATGGTCGCCTGGTCGGCGGAGGCGAAGACGTCGGCCTTCGCCCCGTTGTCGAGCTGCTGCTCCAGGGTGGAGGAGCCCGCGAAGCTGAACTTCACGGTGACCCCGGCGTGCTGGGCTTCGAACTCCTTGCCGAGCGCGGTGAACGACTCGGTGAGCGACGCGGCGGCGAACACGGTCAGCGTGCCGCCGGCGGTGTTCGCGGCCCCCTTGGGCGCGGGCGCGGTGACGGACGCGCCGCCGGTCTTCGTGCTGGGCTGGTCCGAGCTGCTGCACGCCCCCGCGAACAGCGCGACGGCGGCCACGACGAGAGCGAGCTGTGACAACCGGGGGCTTCGCCGCCCGGACCCCCGAAAAGCGAGGTTGTTCATCGACTTCCTTCCGGTGTTTCCACCACGACAGTGGTGGCCTTGACCACCGCGACCGCGAGCACCCCCGGGCGCAGGCCCAGCTCGCGGACGGCTTCCGTACTCATCAGGGACACCACGCGGTGCGCCCCGCACTGCAGTTCCACCTGGGCCATCACCTTGTCGGCGATCACCTCGGTGACCAGCCCCACGAACCTGTTGCGGGCGGACCGGCCGACCGCCGACGGGTCGTCGGGCGCGGTGGCCTGCGCCCGGGCGAACCCGGCCAGCTGGGCGCCGTCGACGACCTTGCGGCCGACGGCGTCGTCGGTCGCGGTCAGCTGCCCCGCGCGCACCCACCTCCGGACGGTGTCATCACTGACCCCGAGCAGGCGTGCGGCCTCGGACAACCGAAATTGCGGCATGCCGCAGACATTATCTCCGCAGTTGAGGAAAAGCTACGCAGGGCGTGAATCACCCATGACTTCGGCGCGCACCTGATCGAGGATGACATTCTGATAACGCTCGATCACTTTTCGCTCGGCCGGGGAGAACTGTGCGAGCTGCTCGCGAAGGGCGTCGAAGGCCGACTCGAACAGCGGCGCGAAGCGCTCGTGCGCCCCCGGCACCACCTCGACGAGAACCTTGCGGCGGTCCTCGGTGTCGCGCACGCGCCGGACCAGGCCGACTTTCTCCAGCCGGTCGATGACGCCGGTGACCGCACCCGTGGACAGGCCGGTCAGCTCGGCGATCCGGCCGGCGGTGAGCGGCCCACCTACCTGGATGACCAGGTCGAACGTCTTGTGGTCGGTGCCGGACAAGCCCATCCGCTCGGCGATCCGCGCGTGCCGCAGGACGGTGAACGTGCTGCCTTGGCGACCCAATTCCGCAAAGCGGAGAAGTTCCTCTTCGGTGACCGGGTAAGTCTTTTCCGTCACGAGCCCTGCTCCCGGCACGTTGGTTCACTCACTGAACAACTCTCGGCGCAAAGTATCCTAGCGAGCTTTGCGCAGCTACTCTGGGCGTAATGACAGCAGTGGATCTCGGGTTTCCTCGCGTTCCCGGCACACGAGGGTCTTCTCGCGTGCCCCGGCCCGAGAATCCCCACCTCATCGACACCTTCGGCCGGGTGGCCACCGATCTGCGGGTCTCCCTGACCGATCGGTGCAACCTGCGCTGCACCTACTGCATGCCCGCGGAGGGCCTCGACTGGATGCCCGGCGAGCAGGTGCTGACCGACGACGAGCTGATCCGGCTCATGCGGATCGCCGTCGAGCAGCTCGGGATCACCGACATCCGCCTCACCGGCGGGGAACCGCTGCTGCGGGCGGGCCTCGAAGACCTCGTCGCGCAGATCACGGCGCTGGCGCCCCGGCCGCGGTTGTCCATGACCACCAACGGGATCGGCCTGGCCAAGCGCGCAGCCGGGCTCGCCGCGGCCGGCCTGGACCGGATCAACGTCTCGCTCGACACCGTCGACCCCGAGCTGTTCAAGACCATCACCCGCCGCGACCGGCTCTCGCACGTCCTGGCCGGGCTGGCCGCGGCGCGGGACGCCGGGATGGACCCGGTGAAGGTCAACGCCGTGCTGATCCGCGGGCTCAACGAGACCGAAGCCGTGCCGCTGCTGAAGTTCTGCCTCGCCGAGGGCTACCACCTGCGGTTCATCGAGCAGATGCCGCTGGACGCCCAGCACGGCTGGAACCGCGGCGAAATGATCACCGCGGCCGAGATCCTCGAGATGCTGGGCGCGGAGTTCGCGCTGACGCCGTTCCCCGTCGCGCGGGGCGGGGCGCCGGCCGAGCGCTGGCTGGTCGACGGCGGCCCCGGCGACGTCGGCGTGATCGCGTCGGTCACCCGGCCGTTCTGCTCGGCCTGCGAGCGGACGCGGCTGACCGCGGACGGCGCGGTGCGCTCCTGCCTGTTCAGCAACGACGAGACGGATCTGCGGTCCCTCGTGCGCGCGGGCGCGCGCGATGAGGAGGTAGCGGACGCCTGGCGGGCGACGATGTGGGGCAAGCTCGCCGGCCACGAGATCAACGACGCCGGGTTCGCGCAGCCGATCCGGCCGATGAGCGCGATCGGCGGTTGAGATGGCGACCCTGACCATCGTGGTGCGGTACTTCGCGGCGGCCCGGGCCGCCGCGGGCCTGGAAGAGGAGAAGGTGCAGCTGCCCGACGGCGCGTCGGTCGCCGACGCGGTGGCCGAACTCCGCCGCATCCACCCGGCGGACTTGCCGCGGGTCCTCGACGCGGTCAGCTACCTGCTCGACGGCATCGCGGTCCGCGACCTCTCCCGCCGCCTGACGGACGGCGCCGAGCTGGACGTCCTCCCCCCGTTCGCGGGCGGCTGACCCACCTCACGCACCCGACCAGCCACCTCACGTCCCCAGTCGGACGACTCGCGTACCCAGCCGTCCACCCAGGAACGCGAGTTCGCCTTTCCTGTATTTCGGGGACCGCTCGGGTACGGGCGGGGACCGCTCGGCGACGGCTGTTTCCGGGCTTCGGCGTGGCGCGTCACCGGATCCGGGGTGTTCGCGAGAAGCTGAGCGCGGGCGGCCACCACGCCTTCGGTGACCCGTTTCGCCTGGTCCGTCGCCCTGCGTGGGCCTCGGCGAGCGAGGACGGCAGTCAATGTCGCTCCGACCGGGGCACGAAACCGCACGAACAGGTGGGACCGTTGTGACTCCCGGGGCACCTGGGGCTGCATTGTCAAGTCTGGCGAAGCGCCGGCAGTGGTCATAAGATGCGCGCTTCAATCGCGCACCCGACCGCGCGAATGGTCCATTCGCCACGTGAAACACGTGATGCAAGCCTCACGATCCGTGTTTTATCTCGGGGAGGAAACGAGCAGATAACGGCTCGCTGACCTGCGCAAACGGGCATATCGACAGGGGTTGCGGGTCGTTACTGTGACGTAGGTCACGCCCCGAATAATTTCCGATCACGGCTCTCGTTACGTACCGTCGCTTTTCGGTTGGCCCCGACCAACCGACGCACGACCGGGAATCCGTAGCGCCTAGCCCTGTCCAACGGATCCCCGGACCCATACCCCGAGCGAAAGCATTTCCGGACAGGGACGAGGGGACGACGAAGACGCGCCGTGCGTCGGACTCGTCTGCCGGTCTGAGACGGCCGGCGCCAGGACCCCGATCCTGACCCTCACCACAGGTTCGTAGGCGCTGGGAAACCGAGAAGCAGCCAAATGTCTTACCGAGGCAAGCACCGCAAGATGTCCGCCGCCACCCGCACCGTCGCTCGCGTCGCCATCGCGGGCATCGCGGTCGGCGCTCCCCTCGCGATCGCCGCGACCCCCGCGTCGGCGACCAACTGGGACGCCATCGCGCAGTGCGAGAGCAGCGGCAACTGGAACACCAACACCGGCAACGGCTACTACGGCGGCCTGCAGTTCACGCAGAGCACCTGGAAGGCCTACGGCGGCACCGGCAGCGCGGCGAACGCTTCCCGCGAGGAGCAGATCGCCGTGGCCGAGCGCGTCCTGCAGGGTCAGGGCATCCACGCGTGGCCGGTCTGTGGCAGCAAGGGTGGCGGCGGTTCCGCGGCCCCCAAGGCCACCGGCAAGACCACCAAGAAGGTGACCCCGCAGAAGAGCACGACCGTCGCCCCCAAGAAGAAGGCGGCGGCGCCGGCTCCGGCCGCCCCCGCGGCGACCGGCGTGAGCAGCTCGAACCCGTCGGGTAACTACACCGTCGTGGCGGGCGACACGCTCTCCAAGATCGCCAAGCAGTTCAACGTCCAGGGCGGCTACCAGAAGCTGCAGGACCTGAACGCGAAGTACATCCCGAACGCGGACCTGATCCTCGTCGGCCAGAAGATCGCCACCAAGTGACGATCACGCAGTGATGCGCGAGTCCGGCCTCGAGCCGTGACGACAACAGCCCTCCACCGCCGATCCCCCGGGCGGTGGAGGGCTGTTGTCCGTTTGCGCTCTCCGAGGTGGGCCGCGGCCCTGAGCGCCTCCTGACGCGCCTGAAGTGACCGCCCGGGCATCGGAACACGTCCTGACGTCCTCCGTCGCCGCTCGGGCCTCCTACGGCCCTTTTCGGCCTTCGCCGCTCACCGTCGACGACCACCGGGTCACGGCGGTCCGGATCACGGCGAGTTGACCCATTCGTCCGTGCCGTCGGTGAAGTGCTGGTGCTTCCAGACCGGCAGCCGGGCCTTGACCTCGTCCACGAGCTCCGAGCACGCCGCGAACGCCTGCCCGCGGTGCTCCGCCGCCACGGCGCACGCCAGCGCGACGTCACCGATCGTCAGCGGCCCCAGCCGGTGGCTCACGGCCACCGCGCGGACGCCGGTCCAGCGCGCCGACAGGTCCGCGACGACGTCCGCGATCACCTGGCCCGCGCTCGGGTGACCCTCGTAGGTCAGCTCCCGGACGCCCTTGCCGCCGTCGTGGTCGCGGACCACCCCGGAGAACGTCACGACCGCGCCCGCCGCGTCGTCCTCGACCAGCCGGGCGTGCTCCTCGACCGACAGGACGTCCTCGGTCACCAGCGCCCGCGCCACGCGCACCTCGGGCTTTTCGGGGGTCCGGGTGGCGAAGCCCCCGGCTTCGAGCGAAGCTCCGGTTGTCACCTCGGGCTTTTCGGGGGTCCGGGTGGCGAAGCCCCCGGCTCGGAGCGAAGCTCCGGTTGTCACAGCGCCTGGGGCCACGGGCCGCGGGTGGTCACCGCCCGCCAGCTGGTCGACCGCGTGCTCCAGGATGCCGTCCAGCACGCCCAGGCCGTCCTTCACGCCGCCGCTGGAGCCCGGGAGGTTCACGACGAGGGTCTGCCCCGCCACACCCGCGACACCGCGGGACAGCACCGCCGTCGGCACCTTCGGCAGGCCGGCGGCGCGGATGGCGTCCGCGACGCCCGGCAGCTCGTGGTCCAGCACCGCGCGGGTGACGTCCGGGGTGCGGTCGGTCGGCGAGATGCCGGTCCCGCCCGTGGTGAGGACCACGGCGACGCCGTCGGCCAGCGCGGCACGCAGCGCGACGCCGACCGGATCGCCGTCCTGGACGACGACCGGCGCCGGCACGTCGTACCCGCGGTCCGCCAGCCAGGCGGCGATCACCGGGCCGGTCTTGTCCTCGTAAACGCCCTTCGCGGCGCGGTTGGACGCCACGATCACCCGCGCGCTGCGGTTCACGGCCGCTCCCAGGTTCCGGTCTTGCCGCCGTCCTTGCGGAGCAGGCGGACCTCGTCCAGTGTCGCCGCCGGGTCGACGGCCTTGATCATGTCGTGCAGCGTCAGCCCGGCGACCGCCACCGCGGTCAGCGCCTCCATCTCGACGCCGGTGACGTCGGTCGTCTTGGCCGTCGCTCGGATGCCGACCTCGGTCTCGCCGAGTGCGAACTCGACCTTGACCCCGGACAGCGCGATCTGGTGGCACAGCGGGATCAGCTCGGGCACCCGCTTGGCACCCATGATCCCCGCGATGCGCGCGGTGGCCAGCGCGTCACCCTTGGGGAGGCCGTCGGTGGCCAGCAGCCGGAGCACCTCGGCGGTGGTCCGCACGGTCCCGGCCGCGAGCGCGGTGCGCGCGGTGGCGGTCTTGCCGGAGACGTCGACCATCCGCGCGGCACCGGTCTCGTCGACGTGGCTGAGTTCACTCACCCGGCGAGGCTACTTCCGGATCAGCGTTCCGCGCGCACGGCCTTCCGGACCGCGTCGGCGACCGCGGGCGCCACGGCGCTGTCGAACACGCTCGGCACGATGAACGACGCGTTGAGCTTGCCGTTGTCGACCACGTCGGCGATCGCGTCGGCCGCCGCCAGCAGCATGCTGTCGTCGATGTTGTGCGCGTGCGCGTCCAGGAGGCCGCGGAAGACACCCGGGAAGGCCAGGACGTTGTTGATCTGGTTCGGGAAGTCGCTGCGGCCGGTCGCGACGACGGCGGCGTGCTTCTGCGCTTCCAGCGGGTCGATCTCCGGGTCCGGGTTCGCCAGCGCGAAGACGACCGCGTCCTTGTTCATCGTGGCGACCTGCTCGGCGCCGAAGAGGTTCGGCGCGGAGACGCCGATGAACACGTCGGCCCCCTCCAGCGCCTGGTGCAGGGTGCCGCTGACCTGCTGCTTGTTCGTGTGCGACGCGATCCAGGCCAGGTTGTCGTCGAGGTTGCCGCGCGCGGAGTGCACGATGCCGTCGATGTCCGCGGCGACGATGTCGCCCGGGTTCTTCTGCAGCAGCAGGCGGATGATCGCCGAGCCGGCGGCGCCGACGCCGCTGATCACGATCTTGCAGTCCTCGATGTTCTTCTTGACCACGCGCAGGGCGTTGCGCAGCGCGGCGACGACGACGATCGCGGTGCCGTGCTGGTCGTCGTGGAACACCGGGATGTCCAGCTGCTCGCGCAGCCGCTTCTCGATCTCGAAGCAGCGCGGCGCGGCGATGTCCTCGAGGTTGATCCCCGCGTACACCGGCGCGATCGCCTTGACGATCTTGATGATCTCCTCGGTGTCCTGGGTGTCCAGGCAGACCGGCCAGGCGTCGACGTCGGCGAACTTCTTGAACAGCGCCGCCTTGCCCTCCATCACCGGCAGCGCGGCGGCCGGGCCGATGTTGCCGAGGCCGAGCACCGCGGAACCGTCGGTGACGACGGCGACGGTGTTGCGCTTGATGGTCAGCCGGCGCGCGTCCTCGGGGTTCGCGGCGATCGCCTGGCAGACGCGGGCGACGCCCGGGGTGTAGGCGCGGGAGAGGTCGTCACGGTTGCGGAGCGCGACCTTGGGCGTGACCTCGATCTTGCCGCCGAGGTGGATCAGGAACGTCCGGTCGGAGACCTTGCGGACCTTGACGCCGGGCAGCGAGTCGAGCGTCTGCGTGATGTCGTTCGCGTGGTTCTCCGACAGCGCGTTGGCACTGATGTCGACCACGATCGAGTCGGAGTGGGACTCGACGACGTCGAACGCGGTCAGCACGCCGCCGACGCGGCCGACGGCGGTGGTCAGGTCACCGGCCGCGGTGGACGAGGCCGGGGCCTCGACCCGGACGGTGATCGAATATCCGGGACCGGGAACCGGCATGGCACTACCCCCGCGTGGGAAAGGTGGGCTGGGACGGGAGGAAACCTACTCCCGTGACCGCCCTCACCAGGCCCCCATACCGGTACTGACCAGTAACAACAGGGTCAGCGGTTGATCTCGGTCTCCGGGTGCACGTAGGGCACCGTGTCGAGGGGGAAGGTGACGTCGCCGAACGGCGACAGCGCGCCCTGGCGGTCGGCCGCGAGCTCCGTCACGGGGTGCTCGCCGTCCTCGCCCGGCCAGGTCGGGTCGATACCCTTGTGCTTCTTCTCACCCTTGGCCACAACGTCCTCCACAGCCGTTCTTCGGTCTTGGAAGGACAGTCTGCCTCAGCCTGAGCGGCCGATCTCAACCGCCCGGTATCCTGGTCTTCTATGCCCGCGACCTCTTTGGCGGACTGGCTGCGAGCGGAGTCCGACGGCGCAGTCGCAGAACTGCTCCGCACGCGGCGCGACCTGTCCACGCCCCCGCCCTCCGACAGCACGGTGCTGGCCACCCGGGCCGGCACGCCGGGCTCGGTCGCGCGCGCCTGCGAAGACCTCGACACCTTCACCCTGGCCGTGCTCGAAGCGTGCCTGCTGGCCGGCGCCGACCGCGATCCGGTGCCGGTCGAAGACGTCGCGAAGCTGGTCGGCACCGACATCGCCGCGCCGCTGGCCCGGCTGCGCGCGCGGGTCCTGATCTGGGGCCCGGACGACGCGCTGCGCGTGCCGCCCGCGGCCAGGGAGGCGCTCGGGCCGTTCCCGGCCGGGCTGGGCACGGCGTCGCCGTCGCTCGCCGGCGAGGACCTCGAGGCGCGGCTCGCCGAGCTGTCCGACGACGAACGCGGCGTGCTGAACGCCCTCGCCGCCGGCCCGCCGATCGGCCGGACCCGCGACGCCGGGCTGGACCACTCGCTCGGGAAGGCCGAGACGCCGGTGCAGAAGCTGCTGGCCCGCGGCCTGCTGCTGCGGCGCGACGACCAGACCGTCGAACTGCCGCGCGAGCTCGGCATCGCGGTGCGCGGCGGGGTGTTCAGGCCGGGCACGCTCACCGAGCCCGAGCTGCCGGTCCACCGGCACCAGCCGGCCACTTTGGACGAAGCGGCGGCCGGCGAGGCGATGGAGTTCCTGCGCCACACCGAAGCCCTGCTGCGCGCGTGGTCGGCCGCGCCGCCGCCGGTGCTGAAGTCCGGCGGCCTCGGCGTCCGGGAGCTGAAGAAGCTCGCGAAGGACCTGGAGATCGGCGACACCCAGGCGATCCTGCTGGCCGAGCTGGCCGTGGGCGCCGGGCTCGTCGCGGACAGCGAAGCGACCGTGCCCGAGTGGGTGCCGACGACGCTGACCGACTCGTGGCTCGCGTCGCCGACCGCGCAGCGCTGGATGACGCTCGCCCAGGCGTGGCTGGAGCTGCCGCGGCTGCCGGGGATGGCCGGCGGGCGCGACGGCAAGGACAAGCCGATCGCGCCGCTGTCGGAGGAGCTGCGCCGCCCGCTCGCGCCGGTCGCGCGGCGGCGGATCCTCGCCGCGCTGGCCGACCTCCCCCCGGGTGCGGGGGTGAAGAGCGTCGACGAGCTCGTCGCGGTGCTGGCCTGGCGGGCCCCTCGCCGTGGCGGGCGGCTGCGGGACGAGACCGTCCGCTGGACGATGGCCGAGGCGTCGGCGCTGGGGATCGCCGGGCTCGGCGGCGTCACGACGGCGACGCGGGCGCTGCTCGCCGACGACCGGCCGCGCGCGGTCGAGGCGATCCTGGACGCGCTGCCCGCGCCGGTGGACCGCGTGCTGCTGCAGGCCGACCTGACGGTCGTCGCGCCGGGGCCGCTGGAGCCGGAGCTGGCGGCGGAAATCTCGGCCGTCGCCGACGTCGAGTCGGCGGGGCACGCGACGGTCTACCGGATCACCGAGGGCTCCGTGCGGCGGGCGCTGGACACCGGGCGCACGGCCGACGAGCTGCACGCGCTGTTCAAGGCGAAGTCGGCGACGCCCGTCCCGCAGGGGCTGAGCTACCTGATCGACGACGTCGCCCGGCGGCACGGACGGCTGCGCGGCGGCGTCGCGGCGGCGTTCCTGCGGTGCGACGACGAGGCCCTGCTGGCCGAGGTGCTGGCCCACCCGATCGCGGCGGAGCACGCACTGCGGCTCATCGCGCCCACGGTCGTGATCAGCCCGGACCCGCTGCACGAGGTCTTGGCCGGGTTGCGTGGCGCCGGCTTCGCCCCGGCCGCGGAGGGCCCGGACGGCCGGGTGGTCGACATCCGTCCCGACGGCCGCCGCCTGCCGGCGAAGGCCCGGGCGGCGCGCCGCAGCCCGGGCGAGCAGGCGGTGCTGACCGACGACCAGGCGGCCCGGATCGTCTCCAACCTGCGCGCCGGGGACGCGGCTTCGGCTCGACGGCGGGGTTCCGCGGTGCGGGCGCCGGTCGGTGGCGGCGCGGACACGTCGGCGACGCTGGAACTGCTGTCCCGCGCGACGCTGGAACGCCGTGAGGTGTGGATCGGGTTCGTGGACTCACGGGGGACGGCGAGCCAGCGCGTCGTGCGTCCCGTGCGCGTCGGCGGCGGGGTCCTCGAAGGCGAGAACAACGAGCGCTATTCGCTGCACCGCATCACCTCGGCCGCGATCGTCGAAGACTGACCCCGGAGGGCGGCCCGGCTTCTCCGGCTAGAGGGCGCGCAGGCCGGCCAGGACGCGTTCCATGAACTCGCGGGACGACCGGTCGCCGAGGATCAGCTCGGTCTGGTGGATCAGCACCAGGCCGATGTCGGCCATGTCGCCGACCAGCACCTTCACCACGCCCAGCGGCAGCCGCAGGTGCGCGGCGATCTCCGCCACGGACCGGGTGTCCAGGCACAGGTCGCAGATCCGGCGGTGCTCGACCGACCGGACCCCGCGGTAGCGGCGCCCGTCGTCGGACGTCGAGACCAGTGCCTCCAGCGCCAGGTTGTGGTCTGACCGCGTGCGCCCGCCCGTGCGGGTGTACGGGCGGACCCGCGACCCCGCCGACGCGACGGGTACCGGGGGCGCCACGCGGGCCGGCTCGTTCCAGCCAGGGTCCTCCCACGGTTCCGGGTGCGGGATCCAGCGGGTCTCCGGGTCCGGCGGCGGCGTCCAGCCGGCCGGCGGCGGCGGGCTCCACGCGGGTGGGGGCGCCGCGTGCGGCCGTGACACCGGTGCGGGCGGGCGCGGCGCCGGCGGACGGGGCGCGAGCGGACGCGGTGCGAGCGGGCGGGCCGCAAGCGGGCGCGACGCCGGCCCCGGGGATGTCGGCGGGTGGGCGGCCGGCGCGTGGGGCGCCGGTGCCTGCGGGTGGGGTGCCTGCGGGTGGGGTGCCTGCGGGCGGGATGGCGGCGCCGGGGGCCGCGGCGGGGCAGGCGGGCGCGCACCCCGTGGCGGCGTCCACGCCGGCTCCAGCGGCGGGGGCTCCGGCGCATAGGTCGGCTGGTCCTGCCACTCCGGCTCGACGGGGTCGTACCCGTCGTCGGCGAACTCCGGCGAACCCGTGCCCGGGTAGCCCCCGGACGTCGGGCGCACGTAGTCATCGTCATCGTCGTCGTCCGACGAGCCCCACTCGCGGGTGTCCTCGTCGGTGTAGCCCTGCGGATCCGGCTTCGGCCGTGCCGGCTTGCGCTTGGGCATGATCATCGACAGCGTCGACATGTCGAACTTGCTCGGCGAATCGAAACCCTCGCGCTCGGTGCCGCGGTGCAGGGCGTCCCAGCCGCTGGAGTCCGGATCGTCGAAGCCCGAAATCCTCATCTCGCCCTACCCACGCACGCCGCCTTGGAGCTGCGCGCGCAGCTCGGGGGTGAGCTGCTGGCCGACGCGCTCGACGAGCAGGGTCATCTCGTAGGCGACCGTGCCGATGTCACACGTCGGTGCGGCCAACACCGCCAGCGACGAACCGTCCGAAACGGACATCAAGAACAAGTAGCCGCGCTCCATCTCCACCACGGTCTGGTTGACACCGCCCGCTTCGAAGCAGCGCGCGGCTCCCGCCGTCAAGCTGATCAGCCCCGACGCGACCGCCGAGAGCTGCTCGGCACGCTCCTGGGGCAGCCCTTCCGACGGCGCCAGGAGCAACCCGTCCGCGGACACCAGAACGGCGTGCGCGGCGCCGGGTACCCGGCGCACGAAATCCGTGATGAGCCAGCCGAATGTGCCCTGGCCGGAAGCCGTCACTCCTGCTCCTCCTTGCTCGTGCGGCGCCGCCTGCCGCACCCCGGAGCGCCCGGCACGGCCGGTCGGCGACGCCACGGTAAAGCGTATTCGCACCGCCGGCGGTGTCGAGCCCGCCACCGGCAGACCGCTGCGCACCCTACGTGTGCACCCGGCAGCGCTCCGCGCCGACCCGGTCCGCCACCCCCGTCCGGGGGGCACGCCACGCCGTTGCCCGCGATCCCCACCCGCGAGGCGTCCGCGCAGGTCAGCCGGGGCACCGACAGCCCCGGCGGGTGCCGCCGTCCCCGACGTCACCGAACCGCGCGGGCCGGCTCCTCCTCCAGACGGTACCGGTACTCCCCGAAGTGGGTGAAGCACGCGGAGTTCACTCCAACGGCCGCATCCGGCTCGGGGCGTCATCGGCTATCCCGCGCGCAACGCCGAATCGTGCGCGATCGCGTGCTGGACGACCGAGATCAGCACCTGCTTCGCGGATTCGCGCTCCCGCGCGTCGCACGCCATGATCGGCACCGACGGCGCGATGGTGAGCGCGTGCCGGACGTCCTCGATCTGGTGGTGCAGCAGCCGGTCGAAGCAGTTGATGGCCACGACGTAGGGCAGCTTCCGGTTCTCGAAGAAGTCGATCGACGGGAACGCGTCGGCCAGCCGCCGCGTGTCGACCAGCACGACCGCGCCGATGGCGCCGACCGCGAGGTCGTCCCACATGAACCAGAACCGGTGCTGACCCGGGGTACCGAACACGTACAGCACCAGGTCCGAGTCCAGCGAGATGCGCCCGAAGTCCATCGCCACGGTGGTGGTGGTCTTGTTGGGCGTGGCCGAGGTGTCGTCGTGTCCGACGCTCGCCTCGGTCATCATGGCCTCGGTGGTCAACGGGTCGATCTCGGAGATCGCTCCGACCATGGTTGTCTTCCCCGAACCGAACCCGCCGGCGACCACGATCTTGGCCGACGAGGTCGGACCCGTCACCTGCGGCGCGTTCGCGTCGGAGTCAAATTCTCCGAAGCCCACTGAGCACCCTTTCCATGAACTCGATACTCGGGCGGTCGCCCACGGTCGTGCTGCTGGAGTGCACCAGCACCAGCCCGAGACCCGCCACGTCACCAATCAACACCCGCACCACGCCCAGCGGCAGCCGCAACAGCGCCGCCACCTCGGCCACCGACCGGGTGTCGAGACAAAGGTCGCAGATCGACCGGTGCTCGGGCACCCGGACCCGGTCGAGCATCCGGCCCTGTTCACTGGTCGAGATCAGCGCCTCGATGGCCAGGTCGAGGGTCGCCTTCGTCCGGCCCCGGGTCCGGAAGTACGGCCGGACCAGGCCCGAGGTCTCCATCTCGGTCGGCGGCGGCGGCTCGTCGACGTACTCCTGCTGGGACTGCCTCGGCAGCGCCGCGGCCAGTTCGCCGGAGTCCGGCCCCGGCGAGTAGTCGCGCTCGGTGCTGTACGCGGCGAACTCGTGCGCGTCGTACAACGGCCCGCTCGAACCGCCGAACAGCTCCGCGCCCGGCCCGCCGAGCAGCCGGTCACGGTACTCCGTGCCGCCGCCGATCGGGCCACCCGCGATCGGCCGGATCGGTTCCTGCCCGGCGTTGCTGTCGGTCAGCCAGTTCGGTGGTTCCCGCACGGGGTCGCTGTCGGAAGCCTGCACCCGCCGTGCCCGCCACTCACGGTCGACGCGGTCCCGGAACGACTGCCAGTCCTCCCGGCCGTCGTCCGGTTGTTCGGACCACCCGCCGGAGAAGTCGTCACCGAGCCGGCCATCACCCCTCAAGCGCCCGTCGTCCACGGCTCTCTCCTCGGTTCCCAGGTCCTCAGCGGCGAACTGCCGAACCCTGCAGTTGCGCCCGCATCTCCGGAGTCAGCTGCTGGCCGACCCGCTCCACCAGCAGGGTCATCTCGTAGACGACCAGGCCGATGTCACTTTCCGGCGATCCCAGCACCGCCAGACACGAACCGTCGGAAACCGACATGAGGAAGAGGAAACCGTTCGCCATTTCGACCACGGTCTGCGCCACCGTGCCGCCCTCGAACACCTTGGCCGCACCGCGCGCGAGGCTGGTCAGCCCCGACGCGACCGCGGCCAGCTGGTCCGCACGGTCCTTCGGCAGACCCCGTGAGGCCGCCAGGAGCAGGCCGTCGGCCGACACCACGACCGCGTGGGCCGCGCCGGGCACCCGGTGCACGAAATCCGTGATCAGCCAAGCGAAGCTGCCGGCATTGTTCGCCTTGGCATGCGCTTGGCCGTTCGGCTGCGCGGAGCCACCCGGCTGCATTGCACCCGCCCGTGTCACTTTCACTCCTCACTGCTGTCTGTGGTGTTGCCACGCCCCGGAACCCCGCTGCCTTCCAGCCGCTCGTCGGCCGGGAGTTCCTTCAAGGCGTGCCGTCCCGAGGTGTAGCCCCGTTGGAAGCTTGCCATCCGGCTCCGCGCCGCGGACGCCGAGCGGGTGATCGCACCCGTTCCGGGCATGCCTGCCCCGGCGTCCGCGAAGTTGTTCTGCGCCGGTGCCTCGGGCGTGGAGCTCGGGGTGTTGATCGATCCCGGCACCAGGTAGGCGTTCGGGATGCGCTTGGGCAGCCCGGCCGGGGTGATCTCCTCGTTCTTGGACTCCAGCAGCGACTGCGCTGCCTGCCAGCCGTCGTCGGAGGCGCTGTGCCAGCCGTCGTCGGGCGGGAGGAGCGGGTGCCGGGTCGCCGCGGTCGGCTGCAGCTCGTCCGGAGCAGGCTCGGCCGGTTCGGCCGGCGCGGGCGGTGCAGCCGGCACGGGTGGCGCGGACAGCTCGTCGTAACCGGTGAGCGGCGGCAGATGGGGATCTTCGCGCTCGCTCTGCGCCGGCACCGGGTCGGCTGCCGCGTCGTCGCCCTCACTGAACCAGCGTGACAGCACCGACTGGTAGATGGGCAACCGCCGGGTGGGTACATCGTCCTCGAGCGCCGACGAGCCGACCTCGGGCGCGGGCGGCGGCGCCGGTGGCGGCTCCGGCGGCACGAACTTCGGCTCCCGCTTGGGCAGGACCAGCGGCGCGAACTGCGTGTCGTTGGCGCGCGAGCTGGCGCCGTCGCCGTTGGTCGACGGGGCCAGCGGCGCCAGGTCCTCGGCGGTCGGCCAGGCAGGCGTCTCCGGCTTCGGCAGCTCCGGCGACAGGAACGGGCCCGCCGCGCGGCCGCCGCTGACCAGGTCGTCCAGGCTGATCGGCTGGTCGAGGGGGACCAGGCCGCCCTGGTTCGGCACGGGCTGGTGCACCGGCGGTGGCGGCGCCGAAGGCGGCGGCGGGGTCTGCGCGAACGTCTGCGTCTGGTCGAAGTCCGAACGCGCGGCCGGGATCGGGATGCTCGGCATCGACATCGACGTCTCGGAGCGGTTCGCCGGCAGCGGGGTCTGCCGCTGCATGCCCGGGCGGAGCTGGGTCAGCAGCTCGGCCGGGACGACGACGCGGGCGATCACGCCGCCCTCGATGTCCTCGTTCTCCCGCAGCCGGACCTCGATGCCGTGGCGCTTGGCCAGCCGCGAGACCACGTACAGACCCATCCGCCGGGTCACCGACACGTCCAGGTCCGGCGGGTCGGCCAGGCGCGCGTTGACCTCGGCCAGCCGCTCCTCGCTCATGCCGACACCGTGGTCGGTGACCTGGATGGCCAGCGCCTTGCGACGGGTCACCACCGCGCGGACGATGACCTTCGTCTCCGGCTCGGAGAAGTAGGTCGCGTTGTCGAGCAGCTCGGCGAGGACGTGCACGAGGTCGTGGATCGCGAGGCCCTGGACCGCGACGTCGGGCACGATGCCGACCTCGATCCGGGCGTACTGCTCGATCTCGGACACCGCGGCGCCGATGACGTCGGCGGCGGGCACCGGCTTGGGCACCGACTTCGCCAGGCCGGCGCCGGAGAGCACCAGCAGGGACTCACCGTTGCGCCGCAGCCGCGTCGCGAGGTGGTCGAGCTCGAACAGGCTGGCCAAGTGGTCCGGGTCCTGCTCGTCGGCCTCGAGGCGGTCGATGACGCCGAGCTGGCGTTCCACCAGCCGCTGCGACCGGCGGGACAGGTTCACGAAGATGCCGTTGACGTTCTCGCGCAGGAGCGCCTGCTCGGCGGCCATCTTGACGGCCTGTTCGTGGACGATGTCGAACGACCGCGCAACCTCGCCGATCTCGTCGCGCGAGGTGACGGGTACCGGCTGGACGGCCTTCTTCGAGGCGCCGACCGGGTCCGGGTCGTCGAGGATCGCCTGCACGGTCTCCGGCAGCCGGGTGTAGGCGATGTCCAGCGCGCTCTTCCGCAGGATCCGCAGTGGGCGCAGCATGAGGCGGGCGACGACGAGCATCAGGGCGATCGCGGCGGCCAGGGCCGCGAGGACCACGGCACCGCCGATCCAGGCCGAGTTGACCGCCGCCGTGGCGAGGTCGTCGGCGCGGGTCTTGAGCTGGGCCAGCAGGTTCGACTCGACCGCGTGCAGCTTGTCGGCCGACACGGTGCTGTCCTTGCCGAGCGCCGTGGTGTCGAGGGTCGGGATCGTGCCCTGCTGGGCCAGGGAGAACGCCGTGGTCTCGATCCGGCGCCGGTCGTCGACCTCCGGGCCGGAGTAGGTGTCGTTGTAGAGCTGGCGCTGGTCGTCGTCGGCGTTCGCGAGGAAGGACGCGACGGAGGCGTCGGCGCTGGACGCCGAAGCGCGCGTCTGGTCCAGCAGGTCGCCGGGGAAGCTGCCGCGGAACGCGGCGATCTGCAGCTGGGCGTCGGAGCGGGTGGTGAACTCCTTGGCCTCGCTGATCGCCTGCGTGCTCGTGCCCAGGCGCAGCACGTCCCGGTCGGTGACCGCGGTGGTCACCTCGCGGCCGAGCTCGATGAGCGAGTCGAGGATGCCCGAGTAGGCGGTGAGCACGGTGATGTCGGGCAGACCGGCGTTGAACGCCGCCCGCAGCGGGCGCAGCGCGTCGAGGCGCTGGAGACCGCGGGTGTAGCGGTCCTTGGTCGCCTGGTCGTCGTAGTCGAGGCCGTTCGCCGCGTTGCGGAGGTCGGCGACCTCGCGGTCGACCTTGGCGATCTCCGCGTCGAGGCCGGTCTGCAGCAGCGCGTTCGACGAGGCGATCCGCGCGACGGCCAGCGAGCGCTCGTTCTGCAGCTCGTGCACCACTGTGGTCACCTTGACGGCGAACGCGACCTGGTCGGCGGTGCGCTGGAACTCGGCCGCCTGGCGGGCGTCGTCGATCACGCGCACCGCACCCAGCGCGAGCGCGGTCAGGGTGGGGATGATCAGGACCGCGGCCAGTTTGGACCGCAGCCGCCAGTCGCGCATGCCGGAGAACAGCCCGGCTCTCCGGCCCGGATCCGCTCCGGATGACTGCGCAGGGGCCCCTCCCACCCCCGCGGTGTCTTCGTTCGGCACCGCCGCACCACCATCGTCGTTCGTGCTCGTGAAAGCCTGGTCGGTCCAGCGCCCGCCAGGGCGCATCGGGTTCTCCTCAGCCACTCGTCTGCACGCTCCCGGTGCTCCGGCGCTCCGGTCCAGCGGAAGGAGCCCAGCGCAAGACGGTACCCGTACGGGTGAAAAGATCGTCTTCGGTGTTGGCCCTGGGGGTTCCTGAACCCCGTCCGGGCGGACGGAATCGGTTCAGCTCGAGCATCACGGTCGGGTCCCTGCGCTGGTCCTGCATCGGTCTGTTGGTTCGGCCTAGCCCACCGGCGCGGTGGCTGTGCCCGGCCAGGCAGTGGTCATTGCGGGAAAGATTCTCTCAGGAAAAGCACAGTGTGTGCTGGTACACCGAAGTGGATCGTCTTGATCGGCCATCCAGGCACTCTCTCTCACTACATCGGAGGTTGATACCTCCCCGCAGGTGCAGAGGGTAGCGAACGGCCGGGGAAGATGTAACCCTCCCGACAGGACCCGCTGGATGTTGCACAGCGTTCGCTCAGCCGACACACAGCTGGTCATCGCTCATTCGAGATCTTGACTCTACGCTGGGTAAACGGTTACGGCGAGTGGAGCAGCGGGTCTAGACCAGAGGCCGAAAGAGTGACGTGCGCCACTCTGTCGGGTAGTGATTCCACCCATTGTGAGCAACCCGTCACGTCTCTACAGTGGCCCGCGTGACTTCTGAGAATGAGTCACGCACTTCCAACGGAATCGGTTCCCGAACCGTCACTTTCTTCAAGGAGCAGGCCTTGCTTGGAAACGCCATGAGCAGTGGCCGGGTTCGCACTCGCCGCGCCGCGCTCGGGCTCGCCCTCACCGTCGCAGCCGTCACAGCCCTCAGCGGCTGCAGCGCGCTCGGCTCGGACGACTCGAACGCCTCGTCGAACGGAGGCGGCCTGGAGAAGTCGAAAATCAAGGTCTCGATCATGCCGACCACGGACCTCGCCCCGTTCTGGCTGGCCCAGGACGGCGGTTACTTCAAGGCCGAGGGCCTCGAGGTCGAGCAGCTCATCGCCAAGAGCGGCCAGGAGTCGATGACGAAGGCGATCTCCGGCGAGGCCGACATCGCGCTTTCGACCTACACGCCGTTCTTCATCGCCAAGAGCAAGGGCGCCGCGGACATCCAGCTGGTCGCGGACGGCACGTCGGTGAACGCGAAGAGCAACGCGATCGTCACCGTGCCGACCTCGTCGGTGAAGACGGTCAAGGACCTCGAGGGCAAGCGCATCGCGATCACGGCCACGAACACCGCGTCCGACATCCTCACCAAGTCCGTCATGAAGGACCACGGCGTCGACTTCAGCACGGTCAAGTGGGTGCAGCTCCAGCTCCCGAACATGGCGGCGGCGCTGAGGGACAACCAGGTGGACGCGGCCTACATGCCGGAGCCGATGCTCTCGCAGGCGGCGAAGACCGTCGGCGCGACGCCGGTCATCGACATCAACACCGGCGCCAGCCAGGACTTCCCGCTGACCGGCTACGGCTCGACGACGAAGTGGGTGCAGGCCAACCCGAAGACGCTCGCGGCCTTCCAGCGCGCGATGAAGAAGGCCACCAGCGACGCGCTCAACGACCGCTCCAAGGTCGAGCCGCTGCTGGTCAAGTACGCGAAGATCGACGAAGACACGGCCAAGCTGCTCACCCTGCCCGGGTACGGCTCCACCTTGGACGCCCGGCGCCTCCAGCGCGTCCCGGACCTGCTGCTGCAGATGGGCGTCATCACCAGCAAGGTCGAAGCCGCGCCGATGATCGCCCCGCAGGCGACCAGCTGACGTGAAGAAGCTGCTCCGCGGCTTGGCCGGCCTGGCCGGCTTCCTCCTGTTCTGGGAGGCGGTCGTCCAGGTCGGCCTGGTCAGTAAGGATTTCACGCCACCGCCGAGCGTCGTCCTCGTCACCGTCGCGGACCTCCTTGGCGATCCCGAGTTCATCCGCGACATCGTCGCCACGATGCTGGCCTGGCTGATCGCCATCGCCATCGCCATCGCCATCGGCGTGCCCGCCGGGCTGCTGCTGGGCAGCGTTCCGGCGCTGCGCAACGCCACCGCCGCGATCGTGGAGTTCCTCCGCCCGATCCCGGTCACCGCGCTCGTTCCCCTGGTGCTGCTGGTGATCGGCTCCGGTCCCGACGCGAAGATCAGCCTCGCGGTGTACGCCTCGCTGTGGCCGATCATGTTCAACACGATCTACGGCATGGGCGAGATCGACCCGGTGCTGATGGAGACCGCACGCGCGTGCAGGACCAGCCGGTTCCGCATCCTGTCGTCGGTCGCGTTGCCGCAGACCGCGCCGTTCGTCTTCACCGGTGTCCGGCTGTCGGCGACCATCTCGCTGATCGCCGTCGTCAGCGTCGAGTTCCTGGCCGGTTCCCAGGTCGGCCTCGGCAGCTTCATCCTGGTGTCCAGCACCGGTTCGGTCCGGTTCGACCTGGTCCTCGCGGGCACGGTGGTGGCGGGGGCGCTGGGCTACCTGATCAACGAAGGCCTCGACCAGCTGGGCAAGCGGCTGTTCCGGTGGAGCACGGTGGACCGGGAGGCCCTCGCATGACGACCGCGACCCTTTCCGGCCGGGTGGGCCGGCGTGCCGTCCGCGGTGCCACGGCCATCGTCCGCAACTGGCTGCTCTTCGCGATCCTCGTGGTGGTCTGGGAGTTCGCCGCCCGCGCGGGCGGCAGCAAGTTCTTCCCCCCGCCGACCGAGATCGCGGTCGCCGCCGCGAAGCTGTGGTTCACCGGGCCCGCGTCGCACCTGTTCCTCACCGACACGGTGTTCGACAACGTGTTCCCCAGCCTCGGCCGGACGCTCGGCGGCTGGGCGCTGGCCGCGGTCGTCGGCATCGCCCTCGGCATGCTGCTCGGCCGGTCGGCGACGGCGATGGACTACTTCGGCCCGCTGTTCGCGTTCTTCCGCTCGATCCCGCCACCCACGCTGATCCCGGTGTTCGCGGTGCTGTTCGGGCTGAGCTCGGGCATGCAGATCGGGTCGATCATCTTCGGCTCGGTGTGGCCGGTGCTGCTCAACACGGTCGACGGCGTCCGCTCGGTCGACCAGGTGAAGGTGGAGACGGCGCGGTCGATCCGCACGCCCAAGCGGTACTGGCTCGCGATGGTGGTGCTGCCCGCGGCGGCGCCGAAGATCTTCGCCGGGCTGCGGGTGAGCCTGTCGATCTCCCTGCTGCTGATGGTCGTCTCCGAGCTGGTCGGCGCCTACAACGGCATCGGCCGGTCGCTCATGAACGCCCAGCAGGACTTCGAGTTCCCGACCATGTGGTCCTGGCTGGTGCTGCTGGGCATCCTCGGCTACGCCTTCAACACGATCTTCCTGGCCGCGGAGCGGCGGGTGCTGGCCTGGCAGCCGGCCCGCCTCGGCCGCGACTGACGCTTCGAAAGGCCTCTCCCATGTCCACCATGCTCGAAGTGTCCGGTCTCAGTCACACCTACGGCAGCGGGGCCAAGGCGCACACCGCGGTGAACAACCTGTCGTTCACCGTCGAGGCCGGTCAGCTCGCCAGCATCGTCGGCCCGTCCGGCTGCGGGAAGTCGACACTGCTGCGCTGCGTCGCCGGGCTCACCCCGTCGACCGAAGGCACCGTCAGCCTGCACGGCGACCGCGTCTCCGGGGTGCCGGACGACCTGGCCGTCGTGTTCCAGGACTACAGCCGTTCGCTGTTCCCGTGGCTTTCGGTGCAGAAGAACGTCGAGTTCCCGTTGCGGTGGCGGCCGATCTCCCGCGCGGAGCGGCGGTCGCGGGCGGCCGAAGCTCTCGACCAGGTCGGCCTTTCCGGGGTCGGCGGGAAGTACCCGTGGCAGCTGTCCGGCGGCATGCAGCAGCGGGTGTCGATCGCCCGCGCGCTGGCCAGCCGTCCGGCGCTGCTGCTGATGGACGAGCCGTTCGCCTCGGTCGACGCCCAGACGCGGTTCGAGCTGGAGGACCTGACCCGGCGCGTGCAGCGCGAACAGGGCAGCACGATCCTGGTCGTCACCCACGACATCGACGAGAGCGTCTACCTGTCCGACCGGGTGCTGGTGCTGTCGAAGTCGCCGGCGTCGATCGTGGCGGACCTGCCCGTCGGCCTGCCCGCCGAGCGCGACCAGATCACCACGCGCGAGTCGGCGGAGTTCGTGACGCTGCGCGGCGAAGTGGCACGGCTGCTGCACGGCGGCACCCCGGTGGAAGCCGCCACGGCCGCGTCCGACGCCGCCGAGTGGGAACTGGCCGAGCGGGCTTCGGACGTCACGGAAAGCAAAACCCGGAGCTGATCGCTCACCTGGTCCACAGTGGACCAGATGAGCAGGTGCGTCGCCATGGGCAGCGCCGTCGCCGCCGGCGAATCGCTCAGTACAGCGACTTGCTCGACGGGGCGACCCGGACGTGGACCAGCGTCGGCCGGGGATCGGCCAGTGCCGCCGTGAGGCCGGGCGCCAGGTCCGCCGGCTCGGTGATCGTGACGCCGTGGCAGCCCATGCTCTCCGCCAGCGCCGCGAAGCCGATGCCGCCCAGTTCGGTGCCCGGCAGCTTCGCGCCGCCGATCGCGTCGCCGAGGATGCGGACCGCCGCGTACTCGGAGTTGTCGAGGATCACGAACGTCACCGGCAGTTCCTCGCGCGCCGCCGTCCAGAGGGCCTGGATGCCGTACATGCTCGAACCGTCGCCGATCACGCCGACGACCGTGCGGTCCGGCCGGGCGAGCGCCGCGCCGACCACGCCGGGGACGCCGTAGCCGAGGGTGCCGCTGGCCATCGTCAGGAACCCGGTGTCGGTCGCGGTGATCGGCAGGTGGTCGTGCAGGACCCCGCGGTGGCTGGGTGCTTCCTCGACCACCAGTGCGTTGTCCGGCAACACCTCCGCGAGCGTCGAGTAGACCAGTTCGCCGGTCAGCGCCTCACCGCCCGGCTTCGCGGGACGCTGCCGCGGAGCCGGCGCGGGCCGCGTGCTCCGCTCGACGACGTCGAGCAGGGCACGGATGCCCAGCTTCGGCGTCGCGCGGATGCCGGTGCCTTCGAAGGCGCGCGCGAGGATCTGCTCGTCGTCACTGACGATGAACAGCGGCGGCAGCGGAGCTTCCCCGCGGCCGCGGTCGACGTGGTAGGTGAAAGCGGGCGCCCCGAGCACGACGACGAGGTCGTACCGCGCGAGCGCGTCGGCGACGGCGCCGCGTTCGGGGTCGAGGAACCCTTGGAAGAGCGGGTGGTCTTCGGGGAACGAGCAGCGGTAGGACATCGGCGCGACCCACACGGCGGCGTTGAGGCGTTCGGCGAGCGCGACGGTTTCGCCGACGGCGCCGTCCTGGTCGACGGCTCCCCCGACGACGATCGCCGGCCGCTCGGCGGCCGCCAGCGCGGCGGCGAGCTCGTCGACGGCCTCGGGATCGGGTGCGAAGCCCCGGATCCGGGGGCGGGAGATGACCGTCCGTTCGGTGGTGACGGACCAGTCGTCGGCCGGCACGGACACGAAAACCGGGCCGGACGGCGCCTGCGTCGCCACGTGGTAGGCCCGCGCCAGCGCCGCCGGGACGTCCTCGGCGGAGGCGGGCTCGATCGACCACTTCACGTACGGCTTCGGGAACTCGGGCGCTTCCATCGCACCGAGGAAGGGCTCGTGCGGGATGAGCGACCGGATCTGCTGCCCGGCGACGACGATCATCGGCGTCCGGTTGCGGTAGGCGGTGAAGAGGCTTCCGAGCCCGTGCCCGACACCGCCGGCGGAGTGCAGGTTGACCAGCACGGCCTGGCGCGTGGCCTGTGCGTAGGCATCGGCCATCGCCACGACGGCGGACTCCTGCAGGCCCAGGACGTAGTCGAAGTCGTCCGGCCAGTCGGTCAGGAACGGCACCTCGGTGGTGCCCGGATTGCCGAACACCGTGGTGAGGCCGAGTTCGCGGAGTAGTTCGCGGGTGGCGTCCAGCACCGTGCGCTTGATCATGCGCCCAGGTTAACGCTTCGCCTTGCGAAGGAAAGTCCCCCAAGCGGCGCAGTGCCGACCGGCGGGCACTGGCACGAGCGCAAGCCGGGGCCGTCGCACCTCGCGACAGCCCCGGCTCCGCCCGTTGCTCAGCCGATCAGGCCGGACAGCCCGCTGCCCTTGAAGGAACCCCAGCCCGTCACCTGGTCGTAGCCCGTTCCCGCGCTGAAACCGGTGGTGCCGTGGAGGGAGTTGTTGCCCGTCGTCACGTCGTGGAAGCCCGTGCTGTACGAAGACCCGTTGCCGATCGAGTAGAGCTTCGCGTTCAGGTTGCCCAGACCGCCGCCGTGCACCTGGTTCTGCAGCGCCGCGAAGGCCGCCCACAGCGGGGTCGCGCCCGACGTGCCGCCGACCGTCTCCCAGGTGCCCGCCGAGTAGATGTAGTAACCCGAAGTCGGCGAAGCGTCCGCCGACACGTCCGGCACCTTGCGGTAGGTCGAGCTCTGCGACGACTGGTACGAAGGCGCCGTGAAGACCGTCGAGATGCCACCGCCGGTCGAGCCGCCGTTGTTCCCGTCGTTCCAGGTCGCCTCGCTGCTGTAGCCGTTGGACGACGTCACGGTCAGCTTCGTGCCGCCGACGCCCGTCACGTTCGGGCTCGACGCCGGGAAGTCGACGCCCTTGGCCGCCGAACCGGTCTGGCGGTAGCAGTCGGTCGTGCCGTCGTCGCCCGCGGCGGCGAAGTAGGAGATGCCCTCCGCGGTGCCGGTCGCGACCGCGTTGCTGACGCTCTTCGCCGCGCTCGATCCCTCGGCGGATTCGCAGGCGCCCCAGGAGATCGAGACGACGTTGACCGTGTGGTCCGACGCGATCTTCTGGTACATCGCCAGTTCGCCCGCGCTCGAGTTGGGCGCCTCGTAGACGTAGTCGTGGGCCGCCGCGGCCAGCGCGTGCACGACCTCGATGTCGAGCTCGACCTCGATCTGGCCGTCGCCCGGCGACGAGTCGTAGTTCGCGCCGCTGACCCCCACCGTCGTCACCGGGCCCGCGGAAAGGCCGTACGTGCTGTCGTACTTGGTGATGTTGGCCTTCTGGTAGCCGTCGAACTCGACGAACCCGACGTTCACGCCGCTGCCGGTCGCCGACAGACCGCTGGTGCCGTAGGCGGTCTTGAGCACCGGCGGCGTGACGGACTTGACGACGTTCGGCTGGGCGGCCGCCTTCGACGCGTGCGTCCGCACCGCGTGGTCGTCGAGACCGACGACGTTGCCGACGACGTCCGAGACGCTCGCGGGCACGGCGGGCACGGCGTCGTTGGCGAAGAAGTCCCGCCCGGAGACCCGGTCGTGGTAGGTCCCGATCCGGGTGCGGAAGGCCGATTCGAGCTGCGCCGCCGAGCCGGTGAACGTGATGGCCTGCCGGTTGCCGGAAACCTCGATCCCGGTGGCACCCGCCTTCCCAAGAAATGAGACGGCCTTGTCAACATCGGCCTGGGTCGGGCCGAACCGGGCCGTGAACTGCGCCGGGGTCAGGAACCGGTGGTATTGCGCCGATGCCGGGTTTTGCACGTCGGAGAGGAACTTTTCGAGCGCCTGCTGGTTGTGCAGTTTCAGGGAAAGCGCGGCGGTGATCGGCCGGTCGGCCGGGACGTCACCGGTGCGGGCGCTGTTGATCAGCGGCGCGGCGTTGTCAGCCAGCATGACCAGGGGTTCCGCTGCCGCGGCGGCCGGGACGGCCACGGCGAGGCCGAGCAACGCCGGCAGCGGCACAGCGGCCGCGACGAGCTTGCGCAAGCGCATGGGGAATTTCCTCTCGGCGGTGGGGACCGGGCCTGCGCGGTAATCCTCGCCGCAGGTTGCCGAGAAGCATAAGAAGCCGCGATCACGTCGAGAACCTACTTTTGTCTGGGCTTCGACGAATCCCATTTTCATTTTCCGTGAAGTTTACCTCCGCATGACACTCCGATTATTGTCCGTAATGCCCGACCATTTCGATGCGTTCGATGATTTCGCGGGCGCGGGGATCGCGCCGGTACCGCCGGGCGGCGGCCGACAACGTCCGCAGCCGGTCCCGGGTCCGGGGCGACCGCAGCGCGCCGGCCAGCTCGATCCCCTCCCGCCCGACTTCGGCGGCGACATCGAGGTCGCCGCCGAGCGCGTGCACGGTGGCCAGCCAGATGACGGTCAGGGACCGGCTGCGGGTCATGTCCGCGCCGTACCCGGCGACCGCGGCGACGAGCGCGGGGATCCCGTCCCGGCCGTACCGGACATCGACGACCTGGGCCAGCTCCGCGTGCACCGTGCCGATCATCGCCGCCAGGTCGGTCGGCCCGAAGAAGGCCGCCCACGGCGACGGTTCCGCCCCTTCGGCGTCGGCGAACTCCGCGCGCGCCCGGCGCAGGCAGGCCAGCGCCGTGACGACATCGGCCTTCTTGGCGTGCGCCCACGCCTGATTGGCCGACAGGATGGCACTGGCCAGCCCCGAGCGGGCCCGCAGCGCCGCCTCGCGGCCCCGCGCGAACTCCGCCAGCGCCGGATCGACCGCGTCGTAGTGCAGGTGCAGCCGCCCCGTCCGGTACCGGACGTTGGCCTGAAGGTCGTGGTTGCCCGCTTCGACCGCCAGCTCCAGCGCCCGCGCGAAGGCGTCCAGCGCGGCGCCCGGACGGCCCTCGTCGAAGCGCGTCCAGCCGGCGAGGTTGTAGAGGTCGGCGACAGCGGTGGAGAGCCGCGCCAGAACGGCAGCGCGCACCGTGCCGCCCAACAGTTCCACCGCCGACGACAGCTGTGCCGCGACGGCTTCGCTGCAGGCACCGCCGCCGTAGCGGTAGTCCTGCGCCCGAAGCCGCGCGACGGCGTCCTCCAGCCGTCGCACGTCGGCGAGGCCCACGCGCGCGCCACTCCGGTCGTCCCGTCCGCCGCTGCCGGTCATGGCAGCCCTCCGTCCGTAGAGAGCTGCCGATCGGGCAGCCCTGCTCATTCCCCGCGGGGCCAGGCCGGAGCCCGCTCCTTCGGGTGATTGGCACCGGGGAGCACCCCGGTGGCGGTCAGCACCACGCCGGTGGCGGTTTCCGCGATCTTGACGACGGCCAGTAGCCCGGTGAGGGCGAGTGAACCGCCGAGTCCCCAGCGGGCGAACTCGTCTTCGGAGGTTTCGGATTCGCATTGACGCGATATCGTGCCGGTCACGATTCGGCCTTCCTGCTTGCCACGGAGGCACCCGAGGGATATCCGCGAGGAATCAGTCGCTCCCAGGCGACGGAAATCCACCTGATGGCAGGCGTCCTGGTTTCTTGATGGCTTCTGCTCGAATTGATCGCGAACCGAATACGCGCGCCCACAGCGCCGCCTCCTGCGCCAGCAAAGGATTTTTGGCACCTCAGGAGGGTTCACCACAGTGCGCCGCCCGCCGTGCCGCCACCGGAAATCGCGACTGTTTCACGACTTCCCACCCACGATAGCCAGCCCTTGGCCGCAGCATCAGCCGCCAAGCAGAGCAACAAAGGAACTGCACGTGCAGGTGCACGCCCGACGACCGTTCGGCATTTGCCAGGGCCGAATGCAAATTCATACGATCGATTCAAAAAACAAAATACTGGTACAACCGGTCGACGGATCAAGTGATTGTCCGCCGACCGGCTGCGGATCTGCGGCCACCGTCCCCGCACTCGTGCGGGTTTCGCAGTGGATCAGTTTTTGACGAGATCGACCCAGCCACGCACCGTTTCGGCGTCGACCGGCGCCTGCCAGCCGCCGGGCCGCACCGCACTTCCGACGTGGAACCCGCGCACCCCGCCGGCGCGCAAGAGGTGGACCTGCTGGGCGCGCAGGCCGCCCCCCACGAGCAGGTCCGGCCCGCTCTCGCGCTGCGCGAGCCGCTGCAGCACCGAAAGCCCGCCGGCGACGCCGTTCGGGTGGCCGGCGGCGAGCACCGTGTCGCACCCGAGCGAGGCCAGCTGGTCGTACGCGCGCACCGGATCGCGGGTGCGGTCGATGGCGCGGTGGAACGTCCAGGGCAGGCCGTCGACCTCCTTGATCAACGCCTCGCAGGCGTCCAGGTCGATCTCGCTGTCCACGGTGAGGAAGCCGAAGACGAACTCCCGCGCGCCCGCGTCGATCAGCCGGGCCGTGTCCGCACGCAGCCCTTCGAGGTCGCCGATGGCGAAGGAACCGTTGTCCCGCAGCATGACCCGCACCGGAAGGTCGGTCGCCGAAAGCACCTCACGCAGCGTCTCGACCGACGGCGTCAGGCCGTCCTGCGCCATGTCCGCAACCAGTTCGAGGCGGTCCGCCCCGCCCGCCTGCGCGCCTTCGGCGTCCGCCGCGTCCAGCGCGATCACTTCCAGCAGGGGCGTCTTCGAGCTCATGCCTCATCCGTTTCACTGGTTCCGGGTGTCGTCTCCCCTCGCGTGCCGCCCTCGCCGGAAGCCGCCTTGAAGGCTCGTCATCCGCTCGCGCACCGCTTCCGGGGAAAGAGAGAGTATCGGCCGCTGTTCCGGCACCGCTCCCGGCCCGGCCGCGGAATCCGCGGGCTGCAGGAACGGCCAGGTGTCCTCCGCGCCGTCCTCCTGCTCCAGCTCGGCCGGGGTCGGCCACTCGTACGCGGGCTCGATCGCGGCGGGCGGGGCGACGGGCGCGAACTGCGGTTCGGTGTCTTCGTCATCCGACACGGGCGGAGGCAGCGGCGGTGGCGGTGGCATCGGCGCGGGCGCAGGCATGCGCGGTGGCACAGGCGCGGGTACGGGCATGGGCGGGGGCGGTGGCGACGGCGGGGGCGCGGGCATGGGGGCGGGCGCCGGCATCGGCGTCGGCGCGGCGGCCACCGGCTCGGGCTCGCGGATCGGCGGCCGGGTGGTGAGCGCGTGCCGCGGCCGGGCGGCGGCCGGGCGCGCCCCCTCCTCCGCGACCGGGCGCGGTTCCACCGGCCGCCGCGGCACTTCGGGCGCGGCGGAGGCGTCGAACCAACGGGACAGGACGTCGCGGTAGGCGGGCATCCGCTCGGTCGGGGCGTCGAGGTCCAGGTGAGCTTCCTCGTCCGCGGTCGGCCACGCCGGCGCTTGGTCGCGGGCCACCACCGGAGCCCGGCGAGGCGGCCCCGCCTCGATCGACGGCGGTGTGAGCTCCTCCGGCTCGGGTTCCGGTTCGGGCTCCGGCGGCGTGAGCGGGGCGAGCGGCGCCAGCAGCTCGGGTTCCGGGGCCGCGGGCGGCTCGGCGGGCGGGGGCGGCACCGCCATCGGCGGCAGATCGACGATCAGGGCGGCGGGCACCAGCACCGTGGCGACCAGCCCGGATCTCTCGCCGGCGCTCAGCCGCACGTCGATCTGGTGGCGCATGGCCAGCGTCGCGACGACGAACAGGCCCATCCGGCGGGACACTTCGACGTCGACGTCCGGCGGGTGCGCCAGCCGGACGTTGGTGCGGTCGATCTCCGCCTGCGGCATGCCGGCGCCGTGGTCGATGATCTCGATCTGCCAGTCGCCGTCGTGGGTTTCGGCGCTCGCCACGGTCACCGTCTCGTCGCCGGAGTAGCGCGTCGCGTTCTCCAGCAGCTCCGAAACGACGTGCACGAGGTCGTTGACAGCCTCGCCGCGGACCGCGACCTGCGGCGCAGGCCCGAGCTCGATCCGCTGGTAGTGCTCGACCTCCGAGAGCGCGGCGCCGACGATTTCGTCGGCCGCCACCGGGCCGGCGTCCTCGCGCGCCGAGTCCTGGCCGGACAGCACCAGCAGGTTTTCGCTGTTGCGCCGCATCCGCGTCGCGAGGTGGTCGAGTTCGAACAGCCCGGCGAGGGTGTCCGGGTCCTGCTCGTCGGCCTCCATCCGGTCGAGCACCGTCAGCTGCCGTTCGACGAGGTCCTGGCTGCGCTGCGAGAGGTTGACGAACATCGCGTTGACGTTTTCGCGCAGCATCGCCTGTTCGCCGGCGAGCCGGACGGCTTCGCCGTGCACCGCGTCGAACGCGCGCGCCACCTGGCCGAGCTCTTCGCGGGTGAACACCGGCACGGGCGCGACCGCGAGCCGTTTCCGCAGGTTCTCGGGGGCGGGCTCGGGATCGGTGAGCAGGTTCTGCACGGCCGCGGGCAGCCGGTGCTCGGCCACCTCCAGCGCCGTCCGGCGCAGGATCCGCAAGGGGCGCAACAGGGACCGCGCGATGACCACCGACAGCACGCCCGCGACGAGTAGGACGCCGAGCACCACGCCGCCGTCCCAGAGCGCCGCCGTGCGGGCCTGCGCTGCCAGTGCGTCCGTGCGTTCCTGCAATTGGACCAACAGTGCTTGCTGCACCTGGTGGGCGAGGTTGACCGTGTGGGTTGCCGAAGCGTCCCACTGGTTCGGGTCGAGGCCCGAGAGGTTCTGGCCGTTTTCGGTGCGGGTGAGCGCGGATTCCACCATGTCGTTGCCGATGTCGACGACCAGGCCGATCACCGTGTCGTCGAACATCCGCTGCTGGTCGGGGGTGGCGAAGGTGCGGTAGTCGCTGCGCGCGGCGGCCAGTTCGGCTTCCGCGCCGAGCAGGGCACGCGTGCGGTCGCGGTTGAGGGTGCCCTCCGCGAGCGCCTCGGCCATCACCGCCCGCTTGACCGACATCTGGTCCTTGATCCGGGCCAGTGCGTTGCCCGCCAGCCGCATCCGCGCGAGTTCCGGGTCGGAGACGTCGGCGGCGGCGGAGTCGCTGATGTCGAGCAGGCCGGAGATCAGCTCGCTGTAGGAGCGCAGCACGGCGTCGGCCGGAAACGCCGAATGTTCCGCGGAGAAGCGGAGGCCGCTGAGCACGCGCAGCCGGTCGTCGGTCTGCTGCAGGCTTTCCGCGGCCTTCGTGTCGAGCCGCGGCTTGCTGTCGGCGAGGGTCCGTTCGAACGCACCGATGGCCTGGTCGACGCGGGTGCGCTGGGCGGTGAGGTCCGCGGTGTCGCCCTGCCGGTTCTGGGCGACGAACCGGACGCTGAGGTCGCGCTCGCGCTGCAGTTCGTGCAGGGCTTCGGCGACCGTGTTGTCGACGCGGCCGCGTGTGGCGAACTCGGCCAGCTGCCGGGCTTCGCGCAGGTCGGAGCTGATCCGCAGGCCGACGAGCGCGATGACGGCCAGCGCCGGGATGAGGAGGACGGCGAAGAGCTTCGTGCCGAGACGCCAGTTCCGCAGCCGCCAGCGGCCGCCCACCGGACGTGGATCCGCCGCGTCGCCGCCCTTGCGGGGACGCTTGTCGCGACGGGTCACCTGGTTTCCTTTTCCGCCGCGGGCGGGAACCCGCGGATCGAACGACACTCGAACCTACTGAACGGTAGCCCGCCCCGTGAAGATCCGAAAGCCGCGCTGGCACGATACGGCCCTGCTTGCGATCGTATGGGGCGCGGACCATACGATCCAGCACGAGAACCAGATTCTCGCGGTAGGTGAAGGTTCATGATCAGATGCGGAAGGACGATTCCGCTGGTAGCGGCGCTTCTGGCGACCGCGGGATGCAGTGTGTTCTCTTCCGGCACCACCGCGGCTCCACCGCCGTTGGAACGGACCACCCTGCGCGTCGGGGTGGGCAACGCCATCGACACGGCCCCGCTGCGGATCGCCGTCGCGGCCGGGAAGTTCGGCTCCGCCGGCCTGACCGTGCGGCTCGTCGAACTCGGCGCGGACGACGGGCTCGCGAAGCTGGCCGCCGGCGACCTCGACGTCACCTTCGCCTCCGACATCGCGATGTTCCGCGCGGCGGCCGGCGGGACGGCGTTGCAGCTGCAGGGCGAGGCCTACACCTCCGGGCCCAACACGATGGCCCTGGTGACGCTGCCCGACTCGGACTACACCGTGCCGACGGCGAAGAGGTCGCCCGAGATCGCGGTGAACATGCTGGACGACGTCGGCGCGCTCGTCGCGCGTTCGGTGCTGGGTACCGCGGGTGTCGACGAGGCGAAGATCAAGTTCCGGGAGGTGCCGTTCGACCGGATGCCGCAGGCCCTCCAGGCCGGCGACGCGGACGCGGCGCTGATGATCGAGCCGTACATCACCCGCGCGGAGAAGGACCTCGGCGCGCACATCCTGGCCGACGGCGCCCGCGGCTCGACGCTCGACTTCCCGCTGTCCGGCTACGCGGCGGCCAAGCCGTTCGCGCAGGCCAACCCCCGGACCCTCACGGTGTTCCGCACGGCACTGGGCGCGGCCCAGCAGAGCGCGACGGACCCGGCCACCGTGCGCGACGCGCTGCCGAAGTTCTCCGACATCGACTCGACCACGGCCGCGCTGATCTCGCTCGGCTCGTACCCGGCGTCCCTCAACGGCATCCGGCTGCAGCGCGTCGCCGACCTGATGCACAACTCGGGCCTGCTGGCGGACCGACTGGACGTCCAGAGCCTGCTCCCCGCGCAAACCGGTTACTAGCTTGCACTGGCTCGGGTCGGGGTGACCGTGTTCGAGCGCCGCGCGGGACCGCGCCTGCCGCGGCCGGCCGGGTTCAGCGCTCAGCCGAGGGCGTCGAGCAACTCGCGCTCGCGCTGCGCGCTGAGGCCCGCGCGCCGTTCCCGGTCCAGCCCCTGCTCGCGTTCCCAGCGCAGCGTGTCGGCCAGCAGCTCCGCCCGGAGCCGGTGACGCAGCCCCGCGCCGCGCGCGGCGGACCCGTCCCGGGCCGACCACCCTTCCCAGCCCGGCTCGGCCAGCCACATCGCCAGCGATTCGGCCCCCATGTACTGGGTCACGCCGTTGGCGAGCAGCCACGCCGGTTCGGCGGTGACGACCGGACCGGTGTGCCCACCGGCGGCGCGGGACAGCTCGATCCACTTTCCGAACGGAACGACCGGGCCGACAGCGTTGCAGGTGCCGGTGGTGCCCGTCTCCGCGGAGTCCAGCAGCCAGGAGGTGAGGTCCCGCACGTCGACCACCTGGGTGGGCAGGGCCGGTGTGCCGGGGACCAGCATCGGCCCTCGCGGATCGCGGGCGGCGCGGGCGACCCAGTAGCCGGAGCGCCCGCTGTGATCGCCCGGGCCGCCGATGAGCCCGGCCCGGGCGATGAGGAGGCGGTCGCCCACCGCGGCCGTCGACGCCTGCTCGCAGGCGACCTTCGCCTCGCCGTACAGCTCGCGGCCGGCTTCGCTCCGGTCGGTCGGGGCGAGCAGGGCCGCGGACTCGTCCGCCCCCGGCGTGGCGTGGGCGGCGTAGGCGCTCACGGACGAGACGTACACCCAGTGCCCGGCCCGGCGGCCCAGCACGTCGAGCGCTCCCCGGACGAAGCCCGGCTGCCACGACACCTCGACGACCGCGTCCCACACCCGGCCGAGCAGGGGCTCGTAGGCCGACGGATCGCGCCGGTCGGCGGCGACCAGTGTCGCTCCGTCCGCGACTTCGCCGCTCTCGCCGCGCGCGAGGCAGGTCACCCGATGGCCGCGTTCGATCGCCTGCCGCGACAGCTCCCGAGCCACCCACGCCGTACCGCCCAGAACCAGGATCTCCATCCCGGCACACAAGCAGCGGGAGCACCGCCCGGCCAAGCGGATTCGCTCACAGCGCAGCCCGGTCGCCGAGCTGCGCTGTGCGCGTTAGATGTTTTCGCCCGCCTTGCTCAGGCACACCGTGCGGGACGGCGGGCCGGAGTAGCTGAGCACCTTGTCGGCGCCTTCGCACTCATCGTCGCGGGCGAACCCGGAGCGGATCTCGACGCGCTCCTGCGCCGCCGGGTCGGTGCAGGAAACCTTGCCGATCGCGCTCTCGTCGTCGACGTCGCGCAGGCAGTCGCCCGCCTTGACGTTCAGGGCCAGGCAGAGCGTCTGGCCGGCGCCGAGCCGGAACCGCACGTAGTCGCCGGATGCGCACGCGATGGCCCCACGATAGGTGTTCTCGACCTGGTAGGTGGCGTTGTCCGCGCCGCAGCCGACGCGGTGGTAGGCGAGCTTGCCCGCGCCCTCGCGCGTCAGGTACAGGCAGTCACCGTTCGACGGCGGGCCGCTGCGCTCGAGCCAGTAGATGCTCATCGCGCCCAGTGAGCCCAGGCCCAGCGCGACGACGACGCACGCGACCAGCAGGATCCGCACCTTCACGGTGAACCAGTGCGGAATCGGCCGTTGCCCGGGCACCGGCGGCATCGGCGCGGGCGGCCCCGCGTAGGCCGGCGACCGGAACGGGTTGTCCTCGAACGGTGGTGTGGTCAACGTGCCCTCCAGTGATCCCCTCGGCACCTCGTCCCACCGGCGGACCGCGACGGGAGCGGGCCGGAGCGAGGCACGTATAACAGTAGTTGTGACTGATGGCCCGCTGATCGTCCAGTCCGACAAGACCGTGCTCCTGGAGGTCGACCACCCCCAGGCCGGCGACGCGCGCGTCGCGATCGCGCCGTTCGCCGAGCTGGAACGGGCGCCGGAGCACGTGCACACCTACCGGATCACGCCGCTGGCCTTGTGGAACGCCCGCGCCGCGGGCCACGACGCCGAGCAGGTCGTCGACGCACTGACGACCTACTCGCGCTTCCCGGTGCCGCAGCCGCTGCTGATCGACGTCGTCGACGTCATGGGTCGGTTCGGCAGGCTGCAGATCGCCAACCACCCGGCGCACGGGCTCGTCATGGCGACCACCGACCGCGCGGTGCTGACCGAGGTCATCCGGAACAAGAAGATCAGCCCGATGATCGGCGCCCGGATCGACGAGGACACCGTCCTCGTGCACCCGTCCGAGCGCGGGCGGCTGAAGCAGGCGCTGCTGAAGGTCGGCTGGCCTGCCGAGGACCTCGCCGGATACGTCGACGGCGAAGCGCACCCGATCGCCCTCGACGAGCGCGACTGGCACCTGCGCGACTACCAGCGGATGGCCGCCGAGGCGTTCTGGGCGGGCGGCTCCGGTGTCGTCGTGCTGCCGTGCGGCGCGGGGAAGACGCTGGTCGGCGCGGCGGCGATGGCTCGCGCCCAGGCAACGACGCTGATCCTGGTGACGAACACGGTCGCCGGCCGTCAGTGGAAGCGCGAGCTGATCGCGCGGACGTCGCTGACCGAGGAGGAGATCGGCGAGTACTCCGGCGAGAAGAAGGAGATCCGGCCGGTCACCATCGCGACCTACCAGGTGATCACCCGCAAGACCAAGGGCGAGTACCGGCACCTGGAGCTCTTCGACTCGCGCGACTGGGGCCTGGTCGTCTACGACGAGGTCCACCTGCTGCCGGCGCCGGTGTTCCGGATGACGGCGGACCTGCAGTCGCGGCGGCGGCTCGGCCTGACCGCGACGCTGGTGCGCGAGGACGGCCGCGAAGGCGACGTGTTCTCGCTGATCGGGCCGAAGCGCTACGACGTCCCGTGGCGCGACATCGAGGCCCAGGGCTGGATCGCGCCGGCGGAGTGCACCGAGGTCCGCGTGACGCTGACCGACGCGGAACGCCTCGACTACGCCACGGCCGAGGCCGACGAGCGGTACAAGCTGGCGGCGACGGCGCTGACGAAGACCCCGGTGATCAAGTCGATCGTGGCCAAGCACGCCGGCGAGCCGACGCTGGTCATCGGCGCCTACCTCGACCAGCTGGAGATGCTCGGCGACGAGCTCGACGCCCCGGTGATCCAGGGCGCGACCCGCAACAAGGAGCGCGAGGAGCTGTTCGACAAGTTCCGGCGCGGCGAGATCAAGACGCTGGTGGTGTCGAAGGTCGCGAACTTCTCGATCGACCTGCCGGAGGCATCGGTGGCGATCCAGATCTCGGGCACGTTCGGCTCCCGGCAGGAGGAGGCCCAGCGGCTGGGACGGCTCCTGCGCCCGAAGGGCGACGGGCGGCAGGCGCACTTCTACTCGATCGTCTCCCGCGACACGGTCGACACGGAGTACGCGGCCCACCGGCAGCGCTTCCTCGCGGAGCAGGGTTACGCGTACCACATCGTCGACGCGGACGACCTGCTCCGGCCACTCTGAGCCACTCCATCGGCCCAGCGGATCGTCACAGCAACAACTTTCGTCCCAGACGCCTCACTCAGCGCTCTGACCTGCTCTTTTCCCGATTCACTCGAACGGATGAGCGGCCAAAACGCTGGAAATTGTCGGACCCTCGAACTACTGTTCGACGTGCAGCAACCGAACACAAGTTCGAGGGGACGTCCATGACGATCGCACCGCTCCGCCCCGGTACGCCCGCGCCGCCGGTCCAGACCCTGCCACCGGGGTCGTGGCACGGCCGGTTGTGGGTGTCCGACCTGCCGCTGACCCGGCCCGAGCGCTACCTCGGCTGCGTGGCCGAGTTCGAGCGGTCCGGGCTGTGGCCGGTGCTGATCCCCCACGACCAGCGCTTCGCGGCGAACGGCGAGGACTGGATCGACGACCGAGGCCGCCTGGCCCCGGCAGGCCACCGGGTGGCAGCGGCCGACCCGGCGAGCGCACTCGCCCGCTGGTGGGACGGCTCCTGCTGCGACGGCGCCTGCCTGAGGCCCTTCGGCGCCGGGTTCCCGGGACTGGCCAAGCGCAACCCCCGCAAATCCGACCCGCTGGCCGAAGCGGGCAACACGGGTTCGATCCTGGCCACGCGCGCCCCCCACCGCCTCGGCCTGGTGCAGACCGAGCGCCCGGCCGACATCCCGGCCCTGCTTGGCTGGACGGGAATGATCAAGTGCACCGACCAGGTCGCTGAGCTGTCGGCGGTACTGCGCAGCTGGGAGGACCGCTTCGGAGCAACGCTGGTGGTCCTGGGCTTCGACGCGATCGAGCTTTCGGTGGCAGCCCCGCCAAGGAACCAGGCAAGGGCGCTGACGGTCGCGGCGGAGCACCGGGCGTTCAGCCTGCCCACGTTCGCGGCCCAGCCGGGGAATCTGCGGGAGTACGCGTCGGGGCTGGTGCAGTCGCGGCATTGGCGGTTTTCCTGGGCTTGAGGGGGTTGGGGTTGGGTTGGAGGGGAGGTTCGGGGAGCGGAGGTTCGGCGGGGCCGAGGCCGGGGCGCCGAGGCCCGGGGGCCGGAGGTCCCGGGGGCGGAGGCCCGGGGGCCGGAGGTCCCGGGGGCGGAGGCCCGGGGGCGGAGGCCGGGGGCGGCCGGGGCCGGAGGGCGGCAGCCGGAGGGCCGGGGTAGCCGGAGGCCGTGACCGGGAGGCGGAGGCCGGAGCCGCGAGCGGCCGGAGCCAGCGGACCGGGAGGCGCTCCGAACCCGGCGCCGAAACTCCGCGACTGGCACCTGCGCCGCAACACGCCTGCACCTGCCGCGGCCTCCCGTCACCTCCCCACTCGCAATCCACCCCAACCCGCCGACCGCCAACCCACCACAAACCGCCCGTCCACCACCCCCGGGAGGCCCGCCACGTGAGCCATCACTGCAAAGGCCCGGTAAGACGCGCGTCCACCAAATTGGGACGTCCGTCCCGACCCGTGGTCCGCCCGTCCGGACACAGGCGCGTTTGGGGATCCCGGCGAGGGGGAACCACTCAGCGCGGAAAGGCGGTGAGGGCGATCGCCGAGATCCGGATCGGCACTTCGGGGTGGCGCTATCCCCCGTGGCGCGGGGTGTTCTACCCGCCCGGGCTCGCGCAGCGGCGGGAGCTCGAATACCTGTCGCGGCGGATGAACGCCGTCGAAATCAACGGCTCCTTCTACTCGCTGCAGCGTCCGGAGCGGTACCGCGCGTGGTTCGACGAAACTCCCGCCGACTTCCTCTTCGCCGTCAAGGGCGGCCGCTTCATCACCCACATGAAGCAGCTTCGGGACGTCGAGACCGCGCTGGCGAACTTCTACGCCTCCGGGGTGCTTGCGCTCGGCGCGAAACTGGGGCCGTTCCTCTGGCAGCTGCCGCCGAGGCTGGCCTTCGATCCTGATCGGCTTGTCGACTTCTTCGCTCTGCTGCCGCGGACCACCACCGACGCCGCCCAGCTGGCGATGAAGCACGACGACAAGCTCAAGGGGACGCCGTTTCTCGAAGCCGGGACAAGAAGACCGCTGCAGCACGCGCTGGAAGTCCGGCACCCGAGTTTCGCCGAGCCCGCCGCCAAAGACCTGCTGCGGGAGCACGGGATCGCTCTAGTGGTCGCCGATACCGCCGGGAAGTGGCCGTTCCTCGAAGACCAGACCGCCGACTTCGCCTACGTCCGGCTGCACGGCGACGAAGAGCTCTACGTCAGCGGCTACTCGGACGACGCCCTGCGCGCCTGGGCCGAAAAGATCCGGGCGTGGCACGACGGCGGGCGGCGTGATGTGCACGTCTACTTCGACAACGACGTGAAGGTCGAAGCGCCCCGGAACGCCGAATGTCTCGCCGACCTGCTCGGGGTGGCCCCGCTGACAAGGCAGTGAACGAGACAGTGAGCGGACAGTGAGCGCCATCGGCTTGGGTGGGCACACGGGCCGGACGGGCTTGCGTGCTGTCACTGGGGGTCGGCACGTGAGCCGTCCGGAACGAGCCTCAACTCTCCGAGACGACCGAAGCCGCCAGCTTGGCCCGCACGTCGTCCGCGTCCGGGTGGCCCAGCTCCGTCAGCAAGCGCACCGATCGGAGCCAGCACTCGCGGGCCAGCGCCGCGTCGCCGTGGCGGAGGTGGATCGTGCCCAGCTGGGACAGCACGTCCGCCGCTTCGTACTGCTCGCCCATCGCGAAGAACATCTCGACCGAGTCGCGGATGCACGCGATGCCCTCGTCGAGCCGGCCGAGGCCGATCAGCGCCAGGCCGCGCGTGTGCTGCGTGAACCGCGTGTCCACCGGCCGGCCGTCCGGGCCGAGGATCGCCAGCGCCGCGTCGGCCAGGCGCAGCGCCTGCTCGTAGTCGCCCATGGACGTGCAGATGTCGCCCAGCGCCCGCAGCACGCTCGCCTCGAAGTGGCCCAGCCCCAGCTCACGGACGATCTCCAGCGCCTGCATGCCGTGTTCGTACGCCCAAGCGCAGTCCTCGAGGTCGTGCGCCGCCATCGCCAGGTTGTACTGCGCCCGCGCCTCACCCTCGCGCGCCCCGAGCTCGCGCTGGATCGCCAGCACCTGCTCCAGGTACCGCCGGGACTCCGCGTACTGCCGGGCGACGCCGTTGACGACGCCGAGCCCGCTCAAGATCCCCGCTTCGCCGGGCCGGTGGCCGCTCGCCCGCGCGGCTTCGAGCGCCACCGCGAACACCGAACGCCAGTCGTCGAGCCGCGAGCGCGTCACGAAATAGCTCTGCAGCAGCCAGGCGAGCTTCCAGCAGACGTCGTCGCGGCCCCGGCGCCGCGCCAGGTGCACCGCGGCGATGAGGTTGCCGCACTCCTCACCGAACCAGTCCAGCGCCTCGTGGTACGAACCGAACGCCGGCCCGCCCTCGAGGTCGTCGAGCTCCAGGAGCCGGTAGTAGCGCTCGGGCCGCATCAGCCGTGACGCGTTCAGCGCCGACGCCAGGTACCAGCTCAGCAGCCGGTCCGAAGCGGTGTCACGCTGCGAAGCCGAGTCCACCTGCGAAGCGGCTTCGCCGGCGTAAGCCCGGATGAGGTCGTGGAACTGGTAGCGGCCCGGCCTCGGCTGGGCGAGCAGGTGCGCCGCGGCGAGGGTTTCGAGCATCGGCCGGGTCTCCGCAACGGTCAGCCCGGCGACCGCGGCGGCCGCCGGTGCCGTGAAGTCGACGCCGGTGAGCAGCCCGAGCAGCCGCAGCAGCCGGGCCGTCGACGGCTGCAGCGCCTGGTAGGAGTACGAAAACACCGACCGGATGTTGGTGCCTTCGCCGTCGGCGAGGTCGAACGAACCGAGCAGATCGCCGTCGAGTGAGCCGGCGAACTCGTCGAGCGCCAGGTCCGGGAACTGCGCCGCGCGCACGGCCAGGATCCGGATGGCCAGCGGCAGCCCGCCGCAGTAGCGCACGAACCGCTCGGCCGCCGCCGGATCGCGGGCGACGCGGTCGAAGCCGATCGTGGACGCCAGCAGCGCGACGGCGTCCTCGTCACCGAGCTCCTCCAGCGCGATCCGCCGTGCGCCGTGGGTCGCGACCAGCGCGCGCAGCTGCCAGCGGCTGGTGATCAGGACCAGGCAGCCCGGCCCGGGCAGCAGCGGGCTCACCTGCTCGGTGCGGTTGGCGTTGTCGAGCAGGATCAGCAGCCGCCGCCCCGCGGTGTGCGTCCGCCAGCTCGCCGCGCGGCCGTCGAGGTCGCCGGGGATCTGATCGCACGGGACGCCGAGCGCGGTGAGCACGGCCTCCAGCGCCGCCGACGGCTCGACCGGTTCACCGGGACCGTAGCCGCGCAGGTTGAGGTAGACCTGCCCGCCGGGGAACCGGTCGGCGATCTCGTGCGCGAAGTGCACCGCCAGCGTCGTCTTGCCGATGCCGCCCATGCCTTCGACGGACGCGATGGGCGTCGACGTGCCGGCGTCGGCCACCTCTGGCAGCAGCGCGTGCAACGCCTTGAGATCGCACTCGCGCCCGGAGAACGTCCGCAGGTCGGCGGGCAGCTGGTGCGGCACCTGCGGCTCGGCACCGAGCCGGTAGCGCGCGAGCGCCGGGGCGGTATCGCCATCCGCGCCGGTGAGGATCGCCTGGCGGGTGCGCTGCAGCGACGGACCGGGGTCGAGCCCGAGTTCGCCGGCCAGCACGCCGCTGATCCGGCGGTACACCTCCAGCGCCTCGGCTTGGCGGCCGGATCGGTACAGCGCGGTCATCAACTGCTCGTGCAACCGCTCCCGCAACGGGTTTTCCCTGGTCAGCCGGGTGAGCTCGGGGACGATGGTGCCGTACTCGCCGACTTCGAGCAGCGCGTCGGCCCACTGCTCGCGCACGCGCAGCCGTTCCTCGGCGAGCTGGCCGACCTCGTCGCGGTGCAGCGCGTCGGACTCGACGTTCAGCAGCGCCGGGCCGCGCCACTGCGCGAGCGCCTCGGCGAAGTGCGCGGCCGCCCGGCGGCTCTCGCCGCGGTCCATCGCCGCCTTGCCGCGGACCGCCAGCGCGCGGAAGCGGCCCAGGTCGAGCCGGTCGTCCGCGACCTCGATCAGGTAGCCGCCGCTTTCGGTGCGGATCGCGACCTGGTCGCCGAGGGCGCGGCGCAGGCGCAGCACGTACGTCTGGAGGGCGCCCTTGGAGCGGCGGCGGTCGTCGTCCCACAGCCAGCGGCCGAGCTCGTCGACCGGCACGACCCGGTTCGCGCGCAGCAACAATCCGGCCAGCACGATCAGCGGCCGGCTGCCCCCGAGCGGTACCGGGCGGCCGTCGGCCGTGACCTCGGCCGGACCCAGCACGCGGAAATCGAGGACCACGGAACTCATTCTGCCGGAAACGCGCAGTTCGCCCGCTGTTTGCCCACCCGGACGGTGGCATGATCGGCGCTGATGAAGGTCTACGCGATCCCCCTGCGCACCCGGTTCCGCGGCATCACCGTCCGTGAGGGCGTGCTGCTGCACGGCTCGGCGGGCTGGGGTGAGTTCTGCCCGTTCGCCGACTACTCCGACGCCGAGAGCGTGCCGTGGCTGCGGGCCGCGCTGGAAGCCACCGAGACCGGCTGGCCCGCGCCGGTCCGCGACCGGATCGAGGTGAACACGACGGTGCCGGTGGTGGGGCCGGAAAAGGCGCACGAACTGGTCCGCGCGGCCGGCTGCCGCACGGCGAAGGTGAAGGTCGCCGACCCGCGGGTGTCCCTGGTGGACGACTGCGCGCGGGTGGAGGCGGTCCGCGACGCGCTCGGCCCCGGCGGAGCGATCCGCGTCGACGCGAACATGGCGTGGGACGTCGACACGGCGGTGCGGGCGATCACGGACCTCGACAAGGCGGCGGGCGGCCTCGAGTACGCGGAGCAGCCGTGCCCGTCGATCGACGAGCTGGCCGCGGTGCGGCGCCGGGTGGACGTCCGGATCGCCGCCGACGAGTCGATCCGCCGGGCGGAGGACCCGCTGAAGGTGGCGGTCGCCGGCGCGGCGGACATCGCGGTCCTGAAGGTGGCCCCGCTCGGCGGCGTGCGGCGTGCGCTGGAGGTCGCCGAGGCGTGCGGGCTGCCGTGCGTGGTGTCGTCGGCGGTGGAGACGAGTGTCGGCCTGGCGGCGGGGCTCGCGCTGGCCGGCGCGCTGCCCGAGCTGGAATTCGCTTGTGGACTGGGCACGATTTCGTTGCTGGACGGGGACGTCTGCCCGGACTCGCTGTCCCCTGTGGACGGTTACCTCCCGGTCCGGCGCCAGGCCCCGGCCCCCACGGCGGCTTACGCGGCGACACCCGAGGTCACGGCGGCCTGGGCGGACCGGCTGAGCCGGGTCCGCGCCCGGTGCTGAGCGCGGACCCGGCGTCAAGCCCGCCAGGCCGATTCGTAGGCGTGCACCAGCCACCGGTTCGCCCAGTCCCGGTCCGGCTGTTCCGCCAGCGGTGAGGCCCCGCGGACCAGCTGGTGGAGCCGATCCTCCAGGTCTGCCGCGGCGGCGACGGCTTCGTCCTGCGTGTGCTTCCCGCGGCGCAGGTCGCGCAGCCAGGTCAGCCACGGCTCGGCGATCGGGAGCGTCATCCGGCCGGTCTCCAGCAGCTCGACGCCCTGCACGCCGAGTCGCACCATGTGCATCGCGTACTTGGTGTCGAAGCCGTACTTCTCGATCAGTTCGGGCCGGTTGACCTTCAGCGCCCCTTCGAGCATCCGACGGCGTTGCGTTTGCAGGTAGCCCGCGAACCGCAGCCCCGCCTGCCGCGACACGATCCGGTCGGCGGCGGCGCGCAGCTCGTGGCCGAGGCCGGTGATCCGCACGATCTCCGCCTCCGGCACGAACAGCGGCAGCAGGACCGTCGGATTTCCGGTCAGCGCCAGGCGCATCCACTTGCGCAGCGAATAGACGATGAGGTCGAGGTCACCCGGACCGGACCGCACGCCTTCGGGCTGGGTGCGGAAGATGTACTGCTCGAACCGCCGCAGCCCGGTGACGTACTCGGCCGGCTCCACGCACAGCCCCATTTCGTCGCGGTCGTCCTGACCGTCGACGGCGGTGCCGTGCAGGCCGGACCCGACCTGGCAGCGCAGGATGGTGCCCTGCCCGGCGATGGCGGCGAACTCGGGGTTGTCGTGCTTCACGGCAGAAGTTGTACCGGGCCGCCGGGACGGGAAGCACCTGGTTTTCCCCGAGAGCAAGTTCAGGGTCGGGGTCCGGGCCGTTCCCGATGTCCGCGGCGGCCGCCGGGAGACACCATTGAGCCATGACGAACAGCGTGTACACCCCGGAAACCAAGAAGCTCCGCCGCAGCCGGAGCGACAAGATGCTCACCGGTGTCTGCGGTGGCTGGGCCGCCTACCTCGGTATCGATGCCAACGTCCTGCGCATCGGCATGGTCGCCGCCGTGTTCCTTTCGGTCGGGATCGCCATTCCGATCTACGTCGCCGCCGCCATCCTGACGCCCGAAGACGGCTCCTGAACCGGGGCGGGCGCCGGTTCGCAGGGGGAACCGGTGCCCGCCGGAGATGCCGGGGGTGCACGAAAACGAACGGCCCGGACGCCAGGGGACGTCCGGGCCGTTCGGCCGTGACCGTTGGGCCGAGCGGCCCAAAACCGCATCGCGGACCCCGTTCGAGGGGTTAGGGTTCGCGCTTGTGGATCACGGAAACACCGCCGCGAAGGTCGTCGTCGGGCTCTTGGGCGGGCTGTACCTGATCGCCGGGCTGGGGCTGACCGCTTTCGCCGCCTACACCGTGCTGGCCGCCGGCGGCACCGGCAGCGTCAGTGCCACCAAGGTCGTGCTGTACGCCGCGGCGGCGCTGGCGATCTGGGTCCTGCTCACCGGGATCGGCGCGATCGTCGTCGGGCTCGAAGCGGAAGAAGCGAGCACCGCCTGGCTCGGGGGCCTCGGTGTACTCGCGCTCGGCGTCGTGATCGCCGGCGCATTCGCCGTCTGGTTCTTCACCAAGCCGTAGCAGTCACGGGAAAAGCCCGGCCCGCCGAAGCGGACCGGGCTTTTCCGGTCAAGCGACCGGACTCAGAAGTCCATGCCACCCATGCCACCGGACGGGTCGGACGGAGCGGCCGAAGCCTTCTCCGGCTTGTCCGCCACGACGGCCTCGGTGGTCAGGAACAGCGCCGCGATGGAAGCGGCGTTCTGCAGCGCGGAGCGGGTGACCTTCGTCGGGTCCGGCACGCCGGCGGCGAGCAGGTCCTCGTAGATACCCGTGGCGGCGTTCAGGCCGTGACCCAGCGGCAGGCCCTTGACCTTCTCCACCACAACGCCGCCTTCGAGGCCGGCGTTGATCGCGATCTGCTTGAGCGGGGCCTCGACGGCCACCTTGACGATGTTGGCCCCAGTGGCCTCGTCGCCCTCGAGCTTCAGACCGGCGAAGGCCGCCTCGGCAGCCTGGATGAGAGCGACGCCACCACCGGCGACGATGCCCTCTTCAACGGCGGCCTTGGCGTTGCGCACTGCATCTTCGATGCGGTGCTTGCGCTCCTTCAGCTCGACCTCGGTCGCGGCGCCAGCCTTGATGACGGCCACGCCGCCGGCCAGCTTCGCGAGCCGCTCCTGCAGCTTCTCGCGGTCGTAGTCCGAGTCCGAGTTCTCGATCTCGGCGCGGATCTGGTTGACGCGACCCTGGATCTGGTCGGCGTCGCCCGCACCCTCGACGATGGTCGTCTCGTCCTTGGTGATGACGGCCTTGCGCGCCTTGCCCAGCAGGGACAGGTCGGCGTTCTCGAGCTTGAGGCCGACGTCCTCGCTGATGACCTGGCCACCGGTGAGGATCGCGATGTCCTGCAGGATCGCCTTGCGGCGGTCACCGAAGCCCGGCGCCTTGACGGCGACGGACTTGAAGGTGCCGCGCATCTTGTTGACGATCAGGGTGGCCAGGGCCTCGCCCTCGACGTCCTCGGCGATGATCAGCAGCGGCTTGCCGGACTGGATGACCTTCTCCAGCAGCGGCAGGACGTCCTTGACCGTGGAGATCTTCGAGCCGAAGAGCAGGACGTACGGGTCCTCCAGCTCGGCTTCCTGACGCTCCGGGTCGGTGACGAAGTAACCCGAGATGTAGCCCTTGTCGAAGCGCATGCCCTCGGTGAGCTCGAGCTCGAGACCGAAGGTGTTGCTCTCCTCGACGGTGACGACGCCTTCCTTGCCGACCTTGTCCAGCGCCTCGGCGATCAGCTCGCCGATGGTGCGGTCGCCGGCCGAAATCGAGGCGGTAGCAGCGATCTGCTCCTTGGTCTCGATCTGGACCGCGGCCTTGTGCAGCTGCTCGGTGATGGCCTCGACGGCCGCCTCGATGCCGCGCTTCAGGCTGATCGGGTCGGCTCCGGCCGCGACGTTGCGCAGGCCTTCCTTGACCAGGGCCTGGGCGAGCACGGTGGCGGTGGTGGTGCCGTCACCCGCGACGTCGTCGGTCTTCTTGGCAACTTCCTTGACGAGCTCGGCCCCGATCTTCTCCCACGGGTCTTCGAGCTCGATCTCCTTGGCGATGGAGACACCGTCGTTGGTGATCGTCGGCGCGCCCCACTTCTTCTCGAGCACGACGTTCCGGCCCCGCGGGCCGAGGGTCACCTTGACGGCATCGGCGAGGATGTTCAAGCCACGCTCGAGACCTCGGCGGGCGTCCTCGTCGAACGCGATCAGTTTGGCCATTGCGGTGTGGTCCTCCGGTATTGGGCGCCACCGCCGCGCCGACTACTTGCAGCGGCGGCAGCAGGACTCTTCCTTGGCCAGGCTCGGTGCCCGCGACGGACGACGGCCCCGGTTGAGGGGCAGCCTCACCGTCCCGACCTTCAAGCACGCGGTCGGTGACCGCGCACCTGGCACTCAACGGTGTCGAGTGCCAGGTCCGTGTTTAGCACTCTCTGGGGGAGAGTGCAAGAAGGCCTGCTCAGCGCCGTACGGATTCAGGAGCTCGACCGGATGCTGATCGACGTCGGGGGTGCGTTCAGCGACGACGAAGGCGCGGTGCTCGGCGAGCCGCCGTCCGGGCCGACGGGGATGTTCGGGGCCGTCGTCTGGCCGCCGCCGCCACCGCTGCCGCCGTCACTGAAGAGGAAGATCGCGCCGACGACCAGGCCGGCGACCACCACGAGGCCGAGAACGAGGAAGATCCACTTCTTGCCACCGCTGCTCTTGGGCTGGTGGAACGCGCCCGCGCCGCCCGCGGGCAGCGGCGGGCGCAGCCGCATCGGGTCACCGGGCGGGCCGTAGCCGGGCGGCGGGCCCTGCGGGGGCATGCCGTGCTGCGGGTAGCCGTACCCCGGGGGCGGCCCCTGCGGCGGCATTCCGTGCGGTCCCTGCGGAGCGCCCTGCTGGGGGTAGCCGTAGCCGGGGGGCGGGCCTTGCGGCGGCGGGCCCTGCGGTCCGGGGCCCGGCCGGCCGTAGCCGGGCTGCTGTTGTCCTCCGTACGGGTGCACGGGGGCCCCCTCTCCCTGCGGTGCGCTGTTCTGGTGCGGCCCTTGTTGTACCTGACCAGGACGGTGCGGCGCGGGGATTCCGCCCGAATGGGACCCGGGCGGCCCCGGCGGGGTGTCCGACGTCGCCAGGGGGCCGAGCGCGCGGCGCGCGGCCTCGACCATTTCGACGCAGCTGGCGTAGCGGTCCGCGGGCTTCTTCGCCATCCCGCGACGGACGACCTCGTCGATCGCCGGGGGCAGCGCGACGGCACGGGAGATCGCGGGCGGCTCGCCGTTGAGGTGCCCCTTGATCACCGTCGGCACGTCGCCCTTGAACGGCGGGCTGCCGGTGAGGCAGGCGTAGAGGACGCACGTCAGCGCGTACTGGTCGGTGCGCCCGTCCAGCGGCTCGCCGCGCAGGTGCTCGGGTGCCGCGTACGTGGGCGAGCCGAGGAAGTCGCCGCCGCGCGTCCGGTGCCCGGTCGCGCCGCGCCGCGTCAGCCCGAAGTCGGCGACGTACACGTGTTCGCGCGAAGTCTCCTTCTTCGTCACGAGCACGTTCGCCGGCTTGACGTCGAGGTGGACCAGACCACGGTTGTGCAGGGTGTCGAGGGCGTCCGCGACCTGGTCGAGCATCGTCAGTGCGCGCGCGGGCGCGATCGGGCCCGCCGAGATCAGGGCGGCGAGATCGCCACCGTCGACCATCCGCATGGCGATGTAGAGCATGCCGTCGAGCTCGCCGAAGTCGTACAGCGGGACGACGTTGGCGTGGTCGATCGCGGACGTGTTGCGCGCCTCGTCGACGAACCGTTCGCGGAACTCGGCGTCGGCCCCGAGGTGGTCACCGATGATCTTCAGGGCAACCTTGCGACCGAGCCGCACGTCCGTGGCCTTGTAGGTCACGCTCATGCCGCCCTTGCCGAGCACTCCGTCGATGCGGTAGTTGCCCAGCCGGCGACCGGTGAGGTCCCCCGACACATCGCCTGTCACGCCCGAAGCGTAACGCCCCTGGTTCGGCGCCTGCCGGGGGTTCGCCGATCAGTCGACCGGACCCCGGAAGCGGCTAGGAAACCTTCCGCACATCGGCCGCCTGACTGCGACCGTCGCGTCCGGACTGCACTTCGAACTCGACGCGGTCACCTTCGTCCAAAGTGCGGAATCCTTCGGACTGAATGGCCGAATAGTGGACGAACACGTCCGGACCCTCGGTGGATTCGATGAACCCGTAGCCTTTTTCCGAGTTGAACCATTTGACGGTGCCGACAGCCACGGCGCCCTCCCTCAGCACAAAGGATCCGCTGGCCCGAGCGGATGCCAGCGGCGGAAGTGCCAATCACGCTACCGGAATTATTCCCCTCGGCAATGGGCAATTCGTCTGAAGATCACGAACCCGAAAGGCGTCTGTTCCGCGCGTGCACGAGCACCGTCCCGGGACCCGCGAAGTCGACCGCGAGCCCTTCGCCGGTGCGCAGCGACTGCGGACCGCCCGGATCGAGAGCGCGCAACCGGCACTGGACGGTGTCCGGGTAGGCCAGCAGGTAGTCCGGCCGGACCGTGACCAGTTCGCCCTTGCCGAGCTCGAACGCGTCCACCGGGCCGGGCGCGGCCAGCACGAGCGGCCCGGTTCCGCTGTAGTGCTCGAGGAATCCCGAATCGGCGCCGAAGAGCTGCTGCAGCGGCACCCAGCCGGTGTCGTGCCGGACCGAAGACGGCCGCACCAGCACCGCGTCGCGGTGCACCGACCAGCCCGTGCCGCCGCCCAGTTCGAGGGGGTAGACGTCGCCGGGGCGCAACGGCGCGAAGTCGATCCAGCCGCCGTCGGACGGCGCGGTGTAGACGGCCGTCGTGCTCTTGCCCGCGCGGACGCCCCCGCGGCCCGCCGGCGTCTCGGTGACCCCGAAGCGGCTGGCGAGCAGGGTTTCCGGCGCGGCCCGCACGGCCTCGCCCGGGTCGAGCAGGACGCGGGCGACCCCGAAGACGGGGGTGTGCCGGGTCTGGACGCGCATCAGCGTGACGGGACGTGCGAGACGATCCAGCTGACCAGCGCGGACGGGTTGCGCGTCTGCGTCATGATCTGGCCGGGGCCGACGAAGTCGAACACGAGGCCTTCGCCGCTCTTCATCGACTGGATGATGCCCTGCGCGACCTTCCGGATCTGGTATTGCACGGTGTCGGCGTACGCGACGACGTGCCCGGTGTCGATGGTGACCATCTCACCCTGCTGCAGCGTGATGGTCTCGACCGCGCCGTAGCAGCTGACGAGCAGCTGGCCCTGCCCGGTGGCGTGCGTCAGGAAACCGCCCTCGCCGCCCATCAGGTTCTTCATCCCGCCCCACCGGGTCTCGGTCTGCACGCCGTGCGACGACGCGAGCCAGCAGCCGCGGGTGACGGCCCAGCCGCCGCGGCCGTCGAGGGGGATCACCTGGATGTCGCCGGGCAGGTTGGCGGCGACGTCGACCCAGCCGCCGTTCGGCGGCGCGGTGAACGTGGAGATGAAGAAGGACTCACCGGAGAGGAACGCGCGGCCGAGGCCCTTCATGATCCCGCCCTGCGCCTGCGACTGCACCTGCACGCCGTAGCTGGTGGCCATCATCGCGCCGGACTCGACCTGGCACGGCTCGCCGGGCGCCAGCATCAGCCGGGCCACGGCGAACGAAGGCTGTTGACGGATCCCGACCTGCATGCGTGCTCCCCTGTGGCGTGCGCTCGACGGGGCAGAGTCTTGCACGAGCCCCCGAGACGGGGAGGATGGTCCGGTGATCTCCGTCGACGACTACCGCGAGCGGGTTGCCGCGCTCCTGGGCACCTCCCCCGTGACCGCACTGCCCCTCGCCGCCGCGACCGGGCTCGTCCTGGCCGAGGACGTGCGGGCCGGCGTTGCCCTGCCGCCCTTCGACAACTCCGCGATGGACGGCTACGCGGTCCGCGCCCGTGACGCGGCCACCACGCCGGTGACCCTGCCGGTCGCCGACGACATCCCGGCGGGCCGGGTCGACGTCCGGCCGCTCGAACCGGGCACCGCGCACCGGATCATGACCGGCGCACCGCTGCCGCCCGGCGCGGACGCGGTCGTGATGGTGGAGGACACCGACGGCGACACGGAAACGGTGACGATCTCGGCGCCCGCGCGCGAAGGCGCGCACATCCGGCACACCGGCGAAGACGTCCTCGAGGGCACGGTCGCGCTGCACGCCGGCACCGTCCTCGGCCACTCCCAGCTGGGTCTCGCGGCCGCGGTCGGGCTCGCCGAGGTGCGGGTGCACCGGCCGTTGCGGGTGGTGGTGGCCTCGACCGGCACCGAACTGATCGACGCGCCGGCGCCGCTGCGCCACGGCCAGATCTACGAGTCCAACAGCGTGATGCTGGCGGCGGCGATCCGCGGTCTCGGCTGCGAGGTCGACGTCGTCCGCAGCGTCGTCGACGACGTCGAAGAGTTCCGGAAGGTCATCGAGCCGAAGCTGGCCGACGCCGACCTGCTGGTCACCTCCGGCGGGGTAAGCGCGGGCGCGTACGAAGTGGTGAAGGACGCACTGACCGGTCAGGGCGTCGAGTTCGCGAAGATCGCGATGCAGCCGGGCGGGCCGCAGGGCTGCGGGCGCTGGCACGGCGTCCCGGTGGTGACGCTGCCCGGCAACCCGGTCAGCGTGCTGGTGTCGTTCGAGGCGTTCCTGCGCCCGGCGATCCTGACGGCGCTGGGCCACACCGACGTCTCGCGCCGCCGCGTGCGGGCCCGGCTGACCGAGGCGATGACCTCGCCCGGCGGACGCCGCCAGTACCGCCGGGGCGTGTTCACGCCGTCCGACCGGGAGGTCACCGGGATCGTCGGGCCGCGCGGCGGGCCGGGCTCGCACCTGCTGGCCGCGTTCACCCAGGCCAACTGCCTGATCGTGCTGCCGGAGGACGTCACGTCGGCTGCGGAAGGCGACGAGGTGGACGTCCTGCTGCTCTGACCGGGAAGTCCCGCAGCTTCGCCAGCGGGGCCAGCAGCACCAGCGCGGCGAGCAGCACGCCGGCCATCACCCAGAGCGTCTCGCGGACGCCGATCGCCTCGCCCAGCGCGCCGCCGAGGACACCGGCCAGCGGGATCGTGCCGTAGTTGACGATCGCCGCGCTGGAGTTGATCCGGCCGAACAGCTCGGGTGGGCAGTACTGCTGCCGGAACGTCGTGGTCAGGATGTTCGAGGCGATGAGCCCGGTGCAGACGCCGAACAGCGCGAGCACGTAGAGCACCAGGCCCCAGCCCGGCCGGCTCAACGGCCCGAGCAGCCCCATCGGCGCGACGAACGCCTCGCACACCAGGAACGCGCGGGCGGTGCCGAGGCGGCTGCCGAGCCGCCCGACCAGGGCCGCGCCGAGCACGCCGCCGGTGGCGGCCACCGCCAGGACCAGGCCGACCAGGCCGGGCGGGGCGCCGAGCGTGCGGGAGAGGAAGACGATCTGGATGGAGCCGTACCCGGTCAGCGCGATGTTCGAGACGGCGCCGAACACCGTCAGCGTCCGCAGGTAGCGGTCGTTCACCACGAACCGCAGCCCTTCGGCGATCTGGCTGCGCAACGGCGTGCGCTCGGCCGGGACCACGGTCTCGCGCGTCCGGATCGCCCGCACGAACACGACGGAGACGCCAAAGCTGATCGCATCGGCCAGGATGCCGCTGACCGGCCCGAACGCCTGGGCCAGCAGCCCGGCCAGACCCGGTCCGGCGACCTCCGTCGCAGACTCGCTGCCCTGCAGCTTGGCGTTGGCTTCGAGGAGTTCGCCCGCGCCCACCAGTGCCGGTACGTACGCGCGGTAGGCGAGGGTGAAGAACACCTTCGCGATGCCGCCGAGCAGCGCGGCCGCCAGCAGGAACGGCATGGACAGCGCGCCGAAGGCGGCCGCGAGCGGGACGCTGCCGAACACCAGCATCGACACCGTGTTGCAGATCAGCATGATCGGGCGCTTCGCCAGCCGGTCCACCCAGGCGCCGGCGGGTAGTCCGATCACCAGCCACGGCAGCCAGGCCGCCGCCGTCAGCAACGCGACCTGGAAGGTGCTCGCCTGCAACGTGACCACCGCGACCAGCGGCAACGCCGTGCTCGCGACCATGCTGCCGAGCATGCTCGTCGTCTCGCCGGTCCAGAGCAGCCGGAAGTCCCTGTTCCCCCAGAGCCCCTTCACGGCTGACCCAGCGACGCTCGTGCGGCGAAGAAGACCGGTCGGCGCTCGACCCCGTCATCCGGCAGGGGCCGATCGCGGTACCCGGCGAGCATGGTGACGATCCGGTCGTTCAGCTCCTCCAGTTCGGCGACGGAAAGCCGGGTCCAGCCGTCGATGCTGAACAGCGCCCCGCGCCACTCCCGGGGGTAGGTCTCGCGCTGAGCCAGCCACTGGCGGGCCACGGCGTGCTGGTGGTCGAGGGTCAGCACTTCGGCCGCCTCGGCGATCGGGTCGTCGGGGAAGTCCTGCGCACCCCACTTGATCGCGCTGGAGGTACGCCGCCACCACCGTTCACGGCGGTCGCGCGCGAGTTCGGGTGCCTCTTCGATGAGCTCGCTGGCCGCCAGGACCTTGAGGTGATGGCTGATGTTCCCCACCGCCTGGCCCGTCTTCTCCGCCAGCAGCGACGCCGTCGCCGGGCCGTCGAGGTGCAGCAGGTCCAGCAGCCGATGGCGCAGTGGGTGCGCGATGGCGGCCAGCGCCTTCGAGTCCCGGATCTCCCGGACGTTCTCTTCTCTCGCCATGAAGCACAAGAGTAGTTGCACAATAACTCTTGTGCAATGGTTGTTGTGCATTGACTCCCGTAAGCTCCCGCCATGGGCTTCGTGGCATGGGTGATCTTCGGCGCGATCGTCGGCTGGGCCGGGAACCTGGTCGTCGGCGGGCAGGACCGGCGTCGGCAGGGTTGCCTGGTCAGCGTCCTGGTCGGAGTGGTCGGCGCGGCGCTCGGCGGGCTGCTCTACCGCGTCGCGACCGGCCAGGCGAAGACGTTCGACTTCGACTTCCCCAGCTTCGGCGTGGCCATCCTCGGCGCCGTCGTGCTGCTGGCGATCCTGCGGCTCGTGCGCGATGTCGCCCGGCGTCCGGGTGATCGTTGATAACTTTGCGATCGGCGACCGGCGAGCACCGGGTCCTCAGCAGCTAAACTCCTCGTTCACGCACATCCGGGTGGCCGGGTGCGTGCGCCGTCGGGGGGCGGATGCACCCGGCCCCCATCTTTCGCCTTCTTCGCCTCGATGACGACGTCCACCGCGCGCACCGGATCGACGAGCGACGGCACGGGCACTTCGTCGATCTCCCGGCGCCACGCGGCCAGGAGCTCGCCGAGCCGGGCTTCGGCAAGATCGCGGCGGTGGCTCATCGGTCCTCACAGGGTCAGTCGGGGCACCGCCCCGAACGGCGAAAACTACTTAGAGTCATCGGCGAAATCGACCTTGCGTTACGACTTGAGGATCATTCCCACCCGCTGCGGTGACCCCCTCCCGGAGGAGCCTGCAGGGGCGCGCGGACACGCTCACCTGGGGCAGCGGTAGCGTGGGGGCGCCCGTACGCGGCCGCCGGACCCCCGGCGCGCCCACCATTCTTCCGACACGAAAACAGGGGACCCGACCATGAGCGGCACCCGGCCGGAGCCCGCCGGCAACCCAGTCGCGCACGCCCTCCAGCTCGCTCGCGAAACGCTGCCGCCGATGCACCCCGCCGGCCGCCCGTTCGTGGCGGGCGGCGTCGCGGCGACGCTGCTCGCGCGCCGGTTCTCCAAGCGCCTCGGGCTCGTCGGGGCGCTGGCGACCGTGGCGACCGCCGCGTTCTTCCGCGAGCCCAAGCGCGTCCCGCCGCCGCGTGACGGCGTCGCGCTCGCTTCGGCCGACGGCCTCGTGTCGCTGATCGAGGAAGCCGTGCCGCCCGCCGAGCTCGGCCTGCCCGCCGAGCCGCGGATGCGCGTCTCGGTGTTCCTCTCGGTGTTCGACGTGCACGTCCAGCGCGTGCCGGCGAACGGCGTGATCGAGCGGGTCGCCTACCGGCCGGGCAAGTTCCTGTCCGCCGACCTGGACAAGGCGAGCGACGACAACGAACGCAACTCCGTGCTGATGCGCACCGAAGACGGCCACGAGCTCGTCGTCGTGCAGATCGCCGGCCTGGTCGCGCGCCGCATCCTCTGCGAGATCCGCGAGGGCGACAAGGTCGGTGCCGGCGCGACCTACGGCATCATCCGTTTCGGCTCGCGGGTCGACCTCTACCTCCCGCCGGGTGCACGCGTGCTGGTCGCCAAGGGCCAGCGCACGGTCGGCGGCGAGACGGTGATCGCCGAACTCCCCTCCGCTGTGTCGCTTTCGGAAGGCTGATCGATGGTCCGCGTGACCACCCCGGGTGTCCGGCTGCTGCCGAACGCCATCACCGTGCTCGCGCTGTGCGCGGGCCTGTCGGCCGTGCAGTTCGCGCTGACGAAGAACTACGCGATGGCGATCGCCTCGATCGGCATCGCGGCGGTGCTCGACAGCCTGGACGGCCGGATCGCCCGTCTCCTCGACGCGACGTCGAAGATGGGCGCGGAGCTGGACTCGCTCTCCGACGGCATCTCGTTCGGCGTCGCGCCGGCGCTGGTCATCTACGTGTGGCAGACCGGCGCCGACCGGATCGGCTGGGTGGCGTCGCTGATCTTCGCCGTCTGCATGATCCTGCGGCTGGCCCGGTTCAACACGTTGCTGGACGACACCGAACAGCCGGTGTACGCGAGCGAGTTCTTCGTCGGCGTCCCGGCGCCCGCCGGCGGCCTGCTGGCGATGCTTCCGCTGGTCGCTTGGCTCCAGTGGGGCGCGGGCTGGTGGTCGTCGCAGTACGTCGTGTGGGCGTGGACGGTCGCCATCGCCGCGCTGCTGATCAGCCGCATCCCGACGCTGTCGTTGAAGACGGTCAAGGCGCCGGCCAAGGCGATCGCGCCGCTGCTGATCGGCGTCGCCCTGCTGGCCGCGGCGATCATCCAGTTCCCGCTGGTCGCGCTGGTCGTGGCGATGGTGCTGTACCTGGCGCACATCCCGTACTCGGTCAAGCGGCACCGCTGGCTGGCGGCGCACCCCGAAGCCTGGACGGTCCCGCCGCGCGAGCGCCGCGCGATCCGCCGGGCCCGCTCCCCGCGCCGGCTGGGGTTGCGTCCCCCGCTGCGCCGCCGGGTGGCCGGCGCGGCCATGCGCGCGGTCCGGCTCCCCCGCACCGGCGAGACGGTCCGCACCCCCCGCGGCAGCCAAAACGGCCAAGGCCCGCGCCGCCGCTCGTGGCGCCAGATCGGCCTCCGCCGCAAGTAAGCCCCCACCAATCACGCGAGTTACGTCTCCAATCACGCGAGTTACGTCTCCAATCACGCGAGTTACGTCTCCAATCACGCGAGTCGTCCGCCTGGGTACGCGAGTCGTCCATCCAGGTACGCGAGTTCGCCGTTCCGGTACGGCGCTCGCGCGCGATCGGACGGGCATCTCGCGTGGTCTGAGGCGGATCTTGCGTGATTGAGCACGGATCTCGCGTGATTGGCGGCGTAACTCGCGTGATCCGGCGGGCATCTCGCGTGATCCCGCGGATCGGCGGGCATCACCCTCCTCCAGGACCGCCGGCTCGCTAGGGTGAACGGCGTGAGCCACCCGCAGATCACGCTGACCGTCCGGCACACGCCGTCCGCGCTGGACACGCGCCGCGGCGTCGTCCGGCTGCATCCGGAAGTCCTCGACGCGCTGGGCCTGCGGGCCTGGGACGCCGTCCACCTCACCGGGGCCCGGGTCAGCGCCGCGCTCGCCGCGCCCGCCGACGAGACCGGCGTGCCCGGGGTGGTGCTCACCGACGACGTGACGATGTCGAACCTGGGCGTGACCGAGGGCTCGGAAATCGTCGTCGCGCCGGCCGACGTCGCGGCGGCGAAGACGGTGACGGTCGCGGGGTCGCGGCTGGCCAGTGTCTCGCTGAGCCCGCACATGCTGCGGCTCGCGCTGATCGGCAAGGTGCTCACCGTCGGCGACGCCGTTTCGCTGCTGCCGCAGGACCTCGCGCCGTCGCCGGGGTCGGACCCCGCCGGCCTGCGCGGCCAGCTGTCGCGGGCGATCGGCGCGACCTGGACGAACGAGCTGCTCACCGTCACCGCGACCGAGCCGCCGGGTGCCGTGGCGGTCGGTCCGTCCACAGTGGTCACCTGGCGCGACGGGGCCCGGCCGGGCACGCCGGAGCCCGCCCGGCCCCGGACGGCGACCGCGCTGGTCCGCACCTCCGCCGTCACCGCGGCCGAGGAGTGGATCGACGCCGAGATCGTCGAAGACGAGGCCGCCGTCGAAGAGGTCGCCGAACCGGCCGTTCCGCTCGCCGACCTGATCGGCGCCGAGGCCGCCGCGCGCAAGCTCGCCGAGTGGTTCGACCTCGCCTTCCACCGGCCCGAGCTGCTGGCGCGGCTGGGCGCGCCCGCCCACCTGGGTGTCCTGCTGTCCGGCCCGGAGGGGGTCGGCAAGGCGACGCTGGTCCGGTCCGTCGCGCAGGAAGCCGGCATCCGCGTGCTGCCGGTGGCCGCGCCGAACCTCGCGGTGCTGGACCCGAACGTCGCGGTGGCGCGCCTCCGGGAGGCGATCCGCGCGCCGGCGGGGCCCGCGGTGCTGCTGCTCACCGACGTCGACGCGCTGCTGCCCGCGACCACCCCGCCGCCGGTGGCGACCGTCGTGCTGGAGGAGCTGCGGACGGCGTTGCGGCGCGAGCGCTTCGCCGTCGTCGCGACGACGGCCCGTGCGGAGTCGGCCGACCCGCGGCTGCGCGCCGCCGACCTGCTGGACCGCGAGCTCGGCCTGGCCCTGCCGGACGCGAAGACCCGGCGGGAGCTGCTGAACGTCCTGCTCCGCGACGTCCCGCTCGACACGGGCATCGACTGCGGCGTCCTCGCCGAGCGGACGCCCGGCTTCGTCGCGGCGGACCTGATCGCGTTGCGCCGGGACGCGGCACTGCGGGCGGCGCTGCGCCAGCGCGACACCGACGAGCCGCGCATCTCGCAGCAGGACCTCCTGGACGCGCTGGCGACCGTCCGGCCGGTCTCGATGTCCACTTCGGACAACCTGGCCACCGGCGGGCTGACCCTGGACGACGTCGGGAACATGGTCGACGTCAAGCAGTCGCTCACCGAAGCCGTGCTGTGGCCGCTGCGGTACCCGGACTCGTTCGCCCGGCTCGGCGTCGAACCGCCGCGCGGCGTGCTGCTGTACGGGCCGCCCGGTGGCGGCAAGACGTTCCTCGTGCGGGCGCTGGCCGGCACCGGCGCGCTGAACGTCTTCGCCGTCAAGGGCGCCGAGCTGATGGACAAGTGGGTCGGCGAGTCCGAACGCGCGGTGCGCGAGCTGTTCCGCCGGGCCGCGGAGGCCGCGCCCGCGCTGATCTTCCTGGACGAGATCGACGCGCTGGCGCCGCGCCGCGGCCAGTCGTCCGACTCGGGTGTCGCCGACCGCGTGGTCGCCGCGCTGCTCACCGAGCTCGACGGCGTCGAGCCGATGCGCGAGGTCGTCGTGCTGGGCGCGACGAACCGGCCGGAGCTGGTCGACCCGGCGCTGCTGCGGCCGGGACGGCTCGAGCGCCGCGTCTACGTGCCACCGCCGGACGCCGAGGCCCGCGCGGCGATCCTCGCGGCGAGCTCGAAGAACACCCCGCTGGCCGACGACGTCGACCTCGCCGCGGTGGCGTCCACTCTGGACGGTTACTCGGCGGCCGACTGCGCGGCGCTGATCCGCGAAGCGGCGTTGACGGCGATGCGCGAGTCACTGGAGGCCCGCGAAGTCACGGCGGCGCACCTCGAAGCAGCCCGCAAGGCGGTCCGGCCAAGCCTCGACCCGGCCCAGCTGGCGGCGCTGGAGGCCTACGCAAAGAACCAGGCCGGCGAGTGAGCCCGTAACTCACGTGACCAGACCCGTAACCCGCGTGACCAGACCCGTAACCCACGTGATCAGACCCGGATCTCGCGTGATTGAGGCCGGATCTCGCGAGTTCCGGGCTCAATCACGCGGGTTACGCGTTTGAGCACGCGGGTTACGGGTTTGAGCACGCGGGTTACGGGTTTAGCTGCCCTTGGGGTGGCTCTCGTAGTTGTTCGTCACGATGACGATCACGCCCGGGCTTGCGTCCTTGATGCCCTCGAACCGCGGCTCGGCCTTGAAGCCGAACTCCTGCGCGAGCTGCTTCGCGGCCGCTTCCTCGTCGGTGCCCGGGCGGTAGTACGCCGTGGTCGCCGGGATGATGCCCTGGGAGTAGTTGTCGGCCTCGGTGACGTTCCAGCCCGACCCGCGGAAGTCGTTGGCCGCACGGGCGGCGAGTCCCTTGATCGTCGAGTTGTTGAACACCCGGACGGTCACCCACTTGTTGGACGCCTGCTGGTCACCACTCGGTTGCCCGGGCTGCCCGGGAGCGGGCGACGTCGGTTGGCCGGTCCCCGGCGGGGCCGGCGACGACGGTGCGGTCGACGACGAGTTCGTCGAGGACGACGGCGGTGTCGAAGAAGCCGTGCCCGAAGGCGGCGTCGACGTCCCGCCGGACGTGCCCGGCTGCGTCGACGTGCCGCTCGGCCCGGCTTCGTTCGATCCGTCGCCCCCGCCGAGCGCGGAGATCCCGCCGATGACGGCGGCGATGATGGCCACGCCGATCAACGCGACACCCGCGGCCTTCATCGGCCGGGACATTCCCGAAAACACACTCATTGCAGCTCGATCCCCAGTCGCCGGGCGCCTCGCTTGCGCTGGCGGGCGGCGCGGGTCTTGCGCAGCCGCTTCACCAGCATCGGGTCGGCTTCGATCGCCTCCGGCTTCTCCAGCAGCTTGTTGAGCAGCTGGTAGTAGCGCGTCGCAGACAAGTCGAAGCGTTCGCGGATGGCGTTCTCCTTCGCCCCGGCGTGCCGCCACCATTGGCGCTCGAAGGCGAGGATCTCGACCTCGCGTTCGGTCAGGCCGGGCACGGGCTTCGGCGGCGACGGCTGCGGCTCAGCCATCGACTCCGCGGCGTCCATCCGAGTCCCTCTCAATCGGGCGTCATGGCGAATCAGACCTAGCTCTTCCGCGGGCGCCATTCAACCACGGAAGCCGCCGCCGACGTGGGCATCGACGTCGGCGCGTCACGGTCTGATGCAGGTCTACCAGAGGGGTCCGACTAAACTGGCTCGCCGTGACCATCCACCCCATCGTGATCGCCGGCGAACCCGTGCTGCACCAGCCGACTCGGGAGATCACCGAGTTCGACGAGAAGCTGCGCACGCTCGTGGACGACATGTTCGAGACGATGTACGCCGCCGAGGGTGTCGGCCTCGCGGCCAACCAGATCGGCCTCGATCTGCGGGTGTTCGTCTACGACTGCCCGGACGACGAAGGCGTGCGGCACAAGGGCGTCGTGGTCAACCCGAAGCTGGAGACGTCGGAGATCCCGGAGACCATGCCGGACCCGGACGACGACTGGGAGGGCTGCCTCTCGGCGCCCGGCGAGTCGTACCCGACGGGCCGGGCCGACTGGGCGAAGGTGACCGGCTCCGACGTCGATGGCAACCCGATCGAGGTCGAGGGCACCGGCTACTTCGCGCGCTGCCTGCAGCACGAGACCGATCACCTGGACGGGTACATCTACCTCGACCGCCTGGTCGGGCGGCACGCGCGCGCCGCGAAGAAGATGCTGAAGTCCAACAAGTGGGGCGTCCCGGGCAACTCCTGGCTGCCGCCGCGGACCCCCGAGGACGACGGCGCCGTCATCTGAGACCACGAAGGACCCCTCGAAACCGAGGGGCCCTTCGCCGGTTCACGAGCGGTCAGCAGCCGAGGAAGTGGCAGCGCACCACTCGCGGCGTCTCCAGCACCGAGCCCGCCTTGACGTCCCAGGCGAGCCGGACGTACTGGGCGTGCGTCCAGGCCAGCGGGGTCGCCGACGTCGTGGGCGTGCCGGCCGGGAAGCCGGTCTGCCCGGACGGCGGGTTCTCGTCCCACACCTGCTCCGGCATGGTCTCCGCCGAGCTGCTCACCCGGCCGAGGTCCCGCAGCCGCCGCGCGGCCGAGGCGCTGTCGCCGAGCGTCAGCTCGTACTCGCCGCGCTCACCGGCGAGCAGCGGCCACAGCCGGCCGAACGTCGTGCGGCTTTCGGCCGGGAACGTGTAGTCCCACGGCGAACCGTCGGCCTGCTCGCCGTAGCCGTCCTTGGTGTACCGGTGCCAGAACTGGCCGGTGGGCGTGGTGAACGCGATGTCCTTGTCGGTCACCCGGATGCTGTTGCGGATCACCGGGTCGTCGGCGCGGTAGATGCCGAGCCGGACCAGGTCGAGGAAGCCCGCGTCGGTGACCGCGCGCTGGTCCATCGTCACGCTCGAGTTGCCGAGGTTGTACGTCGTGCCGGCGTTCGCGTTCGCGTCCTTCGTGAGCCTGACGAAGTACGGGTCCTTAGACAGCGGCCCGTTCGTGGTGATCGTCTGCTTGGGCAGGTCGGCCTTCATCTTGTCGGCCGCGGCGAGGTAGCGGGCGGCGTCGGCGGCCGCGCCGTTGTGCGAAGCGATGTCCGCCGCGCAGACCAGCCCGGCGATCACCGAGGCGATGGTCGACGGGGACCAGCCGTCCTGCTCCTCCCAGCGCTCCTGCTGGGTGTACGGCGACGCCTGCCCGTTCGGCCCCCGGTAACCGAGGATGAAGTCGGCGGCCTTCCGGACGCCGGGCCACAGGTCGTTCCGGCCGAGCTGCTGGGCCAGCACGATCGGGAACGCGGTCTCGTCGAGCTGGATCGACGTCCAGTACGGCACGCCGTCGACGCGGCTGTTCTGCGGCAGGTGCCCGTCGGGCTGCTGCTGCGTGCCGAACATGTAGGTCACGGCCCGGTTCGCCGCGGACTTGTCGCCGCCGGCGGCCAGCCCGGTCGCGATCTGGTAGAGGTCGCGCGGCCAGACCAGGTGGTAGGTCCCGGACGGCGACCACTCCGGGTCGTTGTTCCCGAACCGCCACGGCATGCTCGGCGACGCGATGAAGGCGCCGGGGTGGTGCTTGTCCTCGCTCGCGGCGAGCGTCAGCATCGACGCCTGGTAGAGGTCGCGCTCGGCCGCCGTCTTCAGCGACGACGGCGGCTTGCTGATCCCGCGCAGGTACTGCTGCCAGCCGCGGTCGTAGGCGCGCGCAATGTCGCGGAAGCCGCGCCGCTGCGACGCCTGCGCGCTCTTGAGCGCGTCGGCGGCCTTCGCACCCATGCCCAGGGCGACGGTGACGTGCCGGTTCCACAGCCCGTCGGCGTTCGTCTGACCGGTCAGGACGACGTTGCCCTTCTCGGCGGTGTCGTAGGAGGCGAGCTTGAAGGTCCTGGCGAGCTGGGTGTTCCCGTCGGACGCGCCCGCATAGCCGACGCTGGTCTTCGCGAAGGCGGGCTTCGCGGTGAGAGCGGCGGCGTTCGACGCGTCCTGCGCGGTGACGGTGTTCCCCGCGCGGGCGGCGGAGTCGTCGGAGCCGTCGTTGGTCAGGTCCGGGTCGGCGACCGCGTAGAGCTGGTAGGGCCGCCCGGTGAGCGACTGGAAGTCGACGTCCACCAGCACGGTCGTGGCGGCCGGGTCGGTGACGTAGGTCTTGCGGAGACGCCAGCGGTGCTGGTCGTCGGTGATGGTCTGCTCGTAGGTCAGGCTGTCTTCGCCGGTCCGCCGGACCTGCTGCGTCTTCGCCGAGTAGTCGGTGGTGGCGAAGCTGCGGCCGTCCGTGACGACGAAGTTCATCGACCGGACGCTGGGCGTCGACAGGTCCGGGTAGTAGACCTCGGAGAGCTGGCCACCCTGCAGGGTGAACCAGACGTTGCTGTCGCGGTCACGGGCGGTGCCGAAGCCGGTCTTGTTCGCGGGCAGCCAGCTGGGATGGGCCCCGGGCGCGCCGGGTGCCTGCCCTTCGGGCCGGGCCACCGCGGTCGCCGGGACCAGCCCGGTGACCAGCAGCCCCGCCAGGGCGCCGAAGATGAATTTGCGCATATCAACCCCACAGAAAAGTCGCCTCTGCACCGTTACAGAAGCGCCTGGCAGTCTGCCGCCGATTTCTGCCGGATACATGCCCCAATCCGGTGAACCACTGACCGTCACGGATCCGCCGGCCGGTTCACCAGCAGCGAACGGACTTCCCGCCGAACCGGGCGCAGAATCGTAGTACCTGCAACGCTGTAATCGAGGTACGCATGGACGACGCGATGGACGCCTACTCGCGCGCGGTCAGCACGGTCGCCAAGACCGTCACCCCGCACGTCGCCGGGGTGCAGCTCGCGCGCGGCAGCGGCTCGGCGGTCGTCTTCTCCGACGACGGTCACCTGCTCACCAACGCCCACGTCGTCGACGACCACCGGCGGGGTGTCGCCACCTTCGCCGATGGCAGCGAAGTGCCCTTCGACGTCGTCGGCGCCGATCCGCTGTCCGATCTCGCCGTGCTGCGGGCCCGCGGCGAAACGCCGTCGGCCGCCGTGCTCGGGGACGCCGACCGGCTCGTCGTCGGGCAGCTCGTCGTGGCCGTCGGCAGCCCGCTCGGCTTCTCCGGCACCGTCACGGCCGGGGTCGTCAGCGCGCTCGGGCGGGCGCTGCCGGTGCGCCACGGCCGCGCCGGCCGGGTGATCGAAGACGTCATCCAGACCGACGCCGCGCTCAACCCCGGCAACTCCGGCGGCGCGCTCGCCGACTCCGCCGGCCGGGTCGTCGGGATCAACACGGCCGTCGCCGGGGTCGGCCTCGGGCTGGCGGTGCCGATCAACACGACGACGCGGCGGATCATCGACACCCTCGTCGTCGAGGGACGGGTTCGGCGCGCCTACCTCGGCGTCGTCGGTGTGCCCGCCCCGCTGCCCGACGACGTCGCCGAGCGCACCGGGCAGAACGCCGGGCTGCGGGTGCGGGAAGTGGTCGCGGGCGGGCCCGCCGACCGGGCGGGCCTCAAAGCGGGCGATCTCGTGCTGACGGTCGCGCGCACCCGCGTCTCGGACGCCCAGGGCATCCAGCGGCAGCTGTTCGCGGAAGTGATCGGCACCGCACTGCCGATCACGGTGCTGCGCAACGGAGCCATGGTCGACGTCTACGCCACACCGGCCGAACTGGTCGGGTGAGGTGAGGAGACTTGAGTATCCCGACCCGGCGTGGCATGGTCGGTGGCACAACACCAACGCGGGAGCTCGCGCCATGGCGGGCTGAGAGGGTGACTGGGGAACTTCCCGGGCGTCACCGACCGCATGAACCTGACCGGGTAATGCCGGCGTAGGGAGTGAAAGTCGTTGACGACGCTTGAGAACAATGCTGCCGTAAAGGTGACCACCGGGCCGATCACCGGCTCGCACAAGGCGTACCGGCAGACCGAATCCGGGCTCCGCGTCCCCGTGCGGCGGATCGACCTTTCCAACGGGGAACACTTCGACGTTTACGACACCTCCGGCCCGTACACCGATCCGGACGTCGAGATCGACGTCCACACCGGACTGCACCGGCTCCGCGCGGGCTGGGCCGACGGGCGGGAACACAACACCCAGCTCGGGTGGGCGAAGCAGGGTGTCATCACCCGCGAGATGGAGTACATCGCCGTCAGGGAACGGGTTTCGCCCGAATTCGTGCGCGACGAGGTGGCCCGTGGCCGCGCGGTGATCCCGGTCAACCGGAAGCACCCCGAGTCCGAGCCGATGATCATCGGCAAGAACTTCCTCGTGAAGATCAACGCCAACATGGGCAACTCGGCCGTGTGGTCGTCGGTCGAGGAAGAGGTCGACAAGATGGTGTGGGCCACCCGCTGGGGCGCCGACACGATCATGGACCTCTCCACCGGCAAGCGGATCCACGAGACGCGGGAGTGGATCGTCCGCAATTCGCCGGTCCCGGTCGGCACCGTGCCGATCTACCAGGCCCTCGAAAAGGTCGACGGTGAACCGGAAAAGCTGTCGTGGGAGGTGTACCGCGACACGATCATCGAGCAGTGCGAGCAGGGCGTCGACTACGTCACCGTGCACGCCGGCGTGCTGTTGCGCTACATCCCGCTGACCGCGCGGCGGGTCACCGGCATCGTCAGCCGCGGCGGGTCGATCATGGCCGCGTGGTGCCTCGCGCACCACAAGGAATCTTTCCTCTACACGCATTTCGAGGAACTTTGCGAGATCCTGCGGCAGTACGACGTCACGTTCTCCCTCGGTGACGGCCTGCGCCCGGGCTCGATCGCCGACGCCAACGACCGCGCCCAGTTCGCCGAGCTGGAGACCCTGGGCGAGCTGACGCACATTGCGCGCTCGCACGACGTCCAGGTGATGATCGAGGGCCCCGGGCACGTGCCGATGCACAAGATCAAGGAGAACGTGGAGCTCGAGGAACGGCTCTGCGGCGAGGCGCCGTTCTACACCCTCGGCCCGCTCGCGACGGACATCGCGCCGGCGTACGACCACATCACGTCGGCCATCGGTGCCGCGCAGATCGGCTGGTACGGCACGGCGATGCTGTGCTACGTCACGCCGAAGGAGCACCTCGGCCTGCCCAACCGCGACGACGTGAAGACCGGGGTGATCACGTACAAGATCGCCGCGCACGCCGCGGACCTGGCCAAGGGCCACCAGTACGCGCAGGAGTGGGACGACGAGCTGTCCAAAGCGCGCTTCGAGTTCCGCTGGAACGACCAGTTCAACCTCTCGCTCGACCCGGACACGGCGCGCTCGTTCCACGACGAAACCCTGCCCGCCGAGCCGGCCAAGACCGCACACTTCTGCTCGATGTGCGGCCCGAAGTTCTGCTCGATGCGGATCACGCAGGACGTCCGCAAGTACGCCGAGGAACACGGACTGTCCACTGTGGAGGCCATCGAGGCCGGCATGGCGGAGAAGTCGGCGGAGTTCGAGGAACACGGCAACAAGGTCTACCTCCCCGTGGTCGGCCAATGACTCCGAGGACCGCCCTCACCATCGCCGGCTCCGACTCCGGCGGTGGTGCGGGCATCCAGGCCGACCTGCGCACGTTCTTCGCGAACGGCGTGCACGGCCTGGTCGCGCTGACCGCGGTGACCGTGCAGAACTCGTTGGGCGTGCAGGGGTTCACCGAGATCCCGGCCGACGTGGTCACCGCCCAGATCAAGGCGGTGGCGTCGGACATGGGCGTCGACGCGGCGAAGACCGGCATGCTGGCGACGGCGGAGATCATCCGCGCGGTCGCGAAGACGCTCGACGAGCTCGGCCTGGACTTCCCGCTGGTGGTCGACCCGGTGGCGGCGTCGATGACGGGGCACCCGCTGCTGCGCGAGGACGCACTGGAGGCGATCCGCACCGAGCTGTTCCCGCGCGCGACGCTGATCACGCCGAACCTCGACGAAGTCCGGTTGCTGACGGGCGTTTCGGTGGTCGACCCGGCATCGCAGCGGGCCGCCGCCGAAGCCTTGCTGGAGTTCGGCTCGCGGTGGGTCCTGGTCAAGGGTGGCCACATGACGGGCACACCCGACTGCGTGGACCTGCTCTCGGACGGGCGCGAATACGTCGAACTGAGCGGCCCGCGGTACGAGACGGAAAACACCCACGGCGGCGGGGACACGCTGGCGTCGGCGATCACGGCGTCGCTCGCGAAGGGCGCTTCGGTGCCGGAGGCGGTGGCGGCGGGCAAGAAGTTCATCGAGCGCTGCGTCGCGGAGGCCTACCCGCTGGGCGCGGGCGTTGGCCCGGTTTCGCCGTTCTGGGTGCTGGACCGGTAAACCGGGCGCGGGACCGCCCCCGGGGCTGCCAGACTGAGCCGGTGGAACCCGAGGAGCTGTGGGCGGTCCTGTCCGATGAGCTGCGCACCGAGATCGACGCCTTGCTCGCCAGGAACCACTTCGTGCGCGCGATCCAGGTCCTGCGGGTCAAGTCGGGCCGCACCCCGGTGGTGGACATCAACGAGGGCAAGGGGCTGGTCGGGTACCGCACCGGGGTGCTGCACGAGTGCGACCTGCTCGAGCCACCACCGGAGTCCACTGTGGACGGCATGCTCGCGGAGCTCACCGAACGCGGGCTGACGCCGGTCGCCGTCGAAATCACCTGGGACGGCGACTCTCGCGGCTGGCAGGCGGAGCTGGACGTGGTCGTGGCTCACCCGCACCACCACCTGGTCGCCCTCGGCCGCTTCGTACCGCACCTGAGCCGCACGCAGCCGGTACGGGACGAAGCGATGTGGAAGGGGCAGGAGCTGGCCGATCGGCTCGGCGTCCCCTTCCACTTCCCGCTTCCGGACGCACCTGACATCGACCAGCCCCACTGGTGGGAAGCGTGACGGGCTGACCGCTCCCTGGCCGTTTCGCACGACCAGGGAGCAGCCGTTCAGCCGCGGGGCAGTACCTCCGGCAGAACCGTGGTCAGCCCGGTCCAGTCCGCGGTGATCACCGACGCGTGCTGCTTCGCCAGCTCGGCGACGCGCTGGTTCGCCTGGTCGACCGTCGGGTTGTGCGCGTCGATGGCGGGCGCGACGTTCTCGCCGTCCGTCATCACGACGTAGTAGTGGTTGGCGTCGTACCACGCCGGGCCGGTCTGGGTGACCCACGCGTTCGCGTCGCCGTCGAACACCACGAACCACGGCTTGAGGTCGGCGGTGTACTTGTCCCGCGGGTCACCGCCGGCCGCGCCGTGCACGGTGGGGAAGATGTTCGCGTCGCCGAGCTTGCCGGCGTTCTTCAGGCCGACCAGGTACCGCGCGTACTCGACGTCGGTCTTGAGCGTGTCGGTCGGGTTCCCCTCCTCGACCGTGCCCGGGATGATCTCGGTGATCACCCGGCCCCGCAACGCGTCCACGGACGGCCAGTTGTCCGCTTTGGCCGCGGCGTCGAGCGTGCCGTAACTCCCGAGCAGCTCGGCCGGGCGGAACGCGACGCTGCCGAGGTGCGCCCGGAACGTGGCGTCCAGCTCGTCCGGACCCAGGCCGGTGTTGTCCGAAAAGCCGGTCTTCATCTCGATCTTGAGCGTGATCGGCGTGTGGCCGGGGTGGGCCGCGAGCCAGATCCGGATGTCGTCGAGGCAGTACTCGAGGTTCTTGTTCTTCCCCCCGGAGTACAGCTGCGACGCCGAGGTGGCCGCGACGCAGTTGTTGTTGTTCCCCAGCGGGCTCGAGTGGCTGACCTTCCATTCGTGGGTGAAGAAGTCCGGCCAGACGTCCAGCTCGATCAGCGACGAGCCCGCGTCGAGGGCCCTGGCCAGGTAGTCGTAGGCCGCCGGGTCGTACGTGTTGTGCACGCCGACGGTCGTGAGGTGGGAGATCTTCGCGCCGTCCGCGCCGGCGGCGGTCGCTCCGGAGAGCGTGCCGGCGACGAGAGCAGCCGCGAGGAATACCACCGAGGAGAGCTTCATCCAGGCTCCTTCGCCCGTGAATGGTGCAGTAGCTCACACAATGTGCCACCGTGGTGGACTGTTGATGAAGGAAGTGCGGCCGGTTGGCCTAGACCGGAAGTCGGGAAAGATAGCGCCATGAACGAGAACCCCAGCCCGCCGTCGGCGCTGACCATCGCCGGCTCGGACTCCGGCGGCGCCGCCGGCCTGCAGGCGGACCTGCGCACGTTCCTGACCTGCGGTGTCCACGGCCTGGTCGCGGTCACCGCGGTCACCGTCCAGAACACCCTCGGCGTGCACGACCGCGCCGACCTGCCGCCGCACATCGTGGCCGGGCAGATCGAAGCCGTGGCGGCGGACATGGGCGTCGGCGCGGCGAAGACCGGCATGCTCGCCTCGGCCGAGATCATCCACGCGGTCGCCGCGGCCTGTGACACCGCCCGAATCGGGCGCGACGCGAAGATCCCGTTCGTCGTCGACCCGGTGGCCGCGTCGATGCACGGCCACCCGCTGTTCGACGAAGCCGGGCTCCGGGCGCTGCGCGACGAACTGCTGCCGCGCGCGACCGTGCTGACCCCGAACCTCGACGAGGTCCGGCTGCTCACCGGGATGACCGTGACCGACCGCGAGGGCATGCACACCGCGGCCGTCGTGCTGCACCGGATGGGCCCGCGGTACGTCCTGGTCAAGAGCGGGCACCTGCAGGCCGACCCCGAGTGCGTCGACCTCCTCTTCGACGGCTCGACGTTCGTGGAGCTGCCGGGGCGGCGCTACGCGACCCCGCACACCCACGGCGCGGGCGACACGATGGCGTCGGCGCTCACCGCGGGCCTGTCCAAGGGGATGTCCGTGGTCGAGGCCGCGCACTACGGCAAGTGGTTCGTCTCGCACGCCGTCGAGCACGCCTACCCGATGGGCGCCAAGGTCGGCCCGGTCTCGGCCTTCTGGCGACTGGCTCCCGAGGAGCGCTGAAGGTTCAGCCGATCGACTGGTGGCCGAGCGCGCGCAGGACGTCGGCCAGCCAGACGAGCCCGTACCCGACCACCCGGTCGGGGTCATCGGCCATCGCCGCCAGCTGCGCCCACGACTCGCCGAGCCGGCCCACGGTGTGCTCGGCGGGCTCGTGGCCGAGATCGTGGCGTTGTTCCGGCAGCAGCTCCCAGAACAGGTCGTGCTCGAGCGTGACCGAACCACCGGTGCGTTCGACGTGCGCCAGCAGGAGTGCGGTCACCTCACGCAGCCGGGCCAGCGGGATTTCGGGGCCTTCACCCATGGGCCTTCCGTCTCCCCTCGCGAGATTTCTCGGCCGAAGACGCTAACCCTCGTCGGAAATCAGCGCTTCGAGCGCCGGCAGCGCCGCCAGCAGCGCTTCCCGGTGGTCGGGCGAGAGCCGGTCGAGCCGCCGGTCCAGTTCCTGCACCCGGGTCGAGCGGACGCCGGAGACGAGCCGCTCGCCCTCTTCGGTCGCCTTCGCCAGCCACGCGCGCCGGTCGACCGGGTCGGATTCCCGGCTGACGTAGCCGGCCTCGACCAGGGACGCGATGATCCGCGACATGGTCGCCGCGGCCACCCCCTCCTTCGCCGCGAGGTCGCCGAGCCGGAGCTGGCCCGCGTGCACCAGCGTCGCGAGCGCCGAGAGGGCACCGTGGCCCGGCCCCGGCACCCCGGCCTGCCGCAGTGACCGGGACAGCCTGCCGACGGCGAGGTACAACCTGCCCGAGACGTCCTGGACCGATGTGCTCGTCACGGCTGGCTCCTTCTGCGCTGCCCCGCCGCGGATGCGCCGGAAAGTGCCGTCCACCTTACGGGTTCGCCGTGCACACTCGGCGTTAAGCCACCTCGGTTCACCGGGGTGGGCTCGACGCCTGCGCCCAGAACCGCTGCGGCACGCGGCCGGCCTCGCGGGCCAGCCGTCCGGCGACGACGCCGGCCCGCATCGCCGCGGCCATCCGCTCAGGATCGGCGGCCCGGGTGACCGCCGTCGACAGCAGGACGGCGGCGCAGCCGAGCTCCATCGCGAGCGTCGCGTCCGACGCCGTGCCGATTCCGGCGTCCAGGATCACCGGCACCCCGGCCCGCGAGACGATCAGCTCGATGTTGTGCGGATTCCGGATGCCGAGGCCGGTGCCGATCGGCGCGCCCAGCGGCATCACCGCGGCGCAGCCTGCTTCCTCCAGGCGCAGCGCGAGCACCGGGTCGTCGTTCGTGTAGGCGAACACGGTGAACCCGTCGGCGACCAGCCGTTCGGCGGCGTCGAGGGTTTCGAACGGGTCCGGCAGCAGCGTCCGGTCGTCGGCGTGCACCTCGAGCTTGACGAGATCGGTACCGAGCGCCTCACGCGCGAGCTGCGCGGTGAGCACGGCTTCGGCGGCCGTGCGGCAGCCCGCGGTGTTCGGCAGCAGCTCGATGCCGAGGCGGCGCAGCAGCTCGAGGACACCGGAGCCGCCTTCGGCGTCGGCGCGGCGCATGGCGACGGTGGTCAGCTCGGTGCCGGACGCGACCAGCGCGCGTTCCAGCACCGCGAGGTTGGCCGCGCCGCCGGTGCCGATGATCAGCCGGGACGTCAGCTTGCAGGTGCCGATGACCAGCGGTTCTTCGTCCATTTCAGCCTCCCTGGACCGCGGTGAGCACGTCGACGCCTGCCCCCTTGGGCACCGGGGTGGCGGCCCAGTCGGCGCGCCGGACGACGACGCCGTCGACCGCGACGGCGATCCCGGGCCGCTGCCCGCCGGTGGCGTCGAGGACGTCGGCGACGGTCGCGCCGTCCGGGAACTCCGTCCACTCGCCGTTGAGCTTGATCTCCATCACACGTGCTCCTTCTGGTGCAGGCGGGCGGGGGAAGCGGCTTCGGTGCCTTCGGGCGGCTTGTCCCCCTCGAGCCAGGCGACCACGGCGGCCGCGGTCACCGGAGCCATCAGCAGACCGTTGCGGTGGTGCCCGGTGGCGGCGAAGACGCCGTCGTCCAGGACACCGAGGTACGGCAGCGCGTCCCGGCTGCCGGCCCGCAGGCCCGCGGCGGTCTCGGTCAGCTCGTACTCGGTGATCGCGGGGAACACGCGCTCGGCGCCCTCGATCAGCTCACGCACCCCGCGGGCGGTGACGGCCTGGTCGAAGCCGGCTTCGTACTGGGTGGCGCCGAGGACGAGCTCCTGGTCACCGCGCGGAACGAGGTAGATCGGGCGGCCCTCGACGACGGCCCGGACGGTGTGCGCGGGCGGCGGCAGGCAGCCGCGGCGGGGCCTGAGCCGGAGGATTTCGCCTTTGAGCGGGCGGACGGCGTCGGCGAGCCGCGGGTGCAGCCGTCCGGTCCAGGCACCCGCGGCGAGCACGACGGCTTCGGCGTCCGGGAGTTCTTCCACCCGTTCGCGGACGAACCGGACCCCTCGCTTTTCGCAGGCCGTGCACAGCGCTTCGAGCAGTTTCCGGTTGTCCACGGCCAGGTCGCCGGGCACGTGAAGTCCACTTCGGACGGACCCGATGCCGGGTTCGAGCCGCTTGGCTTCCCGGCCGGTGAGCCGCTCGGCCGTGCGGCCGGTGGAGTGCAGGTAGCCGGCGAGGATGTCGAGGTGCCCGGCGTCGGCGCTGTCGAAGGCGACGACCAGCGTCCCGTGCGCGGCCAGGCCGGGGTCGACGCCCTCGTTCGCGAGGTCACCGGCGAAATCCGGCCAGCGGCGGAGGGACGCTTCGCCGAGGCGCAGGACGTCCTCCTCGCCGGGCCAGGCCTCGGTGACCGGGGCGAGCATGCCCCCGGCCAGCCAGGACGCACCGCCCCGGACGGGTTCGGGGTCGTAGAGGGTGACCTGGTGGTCCTTCGTGGCCGCACGCCACGCCGCGGACAGGCCGATCACGCCGCCGCCCACCACTGCCAGGTTCGTCATGGGATCACGCTCCCTGCGCCGGCATGACCCGGATCAGGTTCCACGGTCGGAGCGGCAGCTCCCTCTCAGCCCGTGCCCCGGGCTCCCGTGCGGACGACCTCACCTTAACGCGCGGGTACGGTCGCCGCTATGCCCGCCCTCTCCGGTGACAAGATCCGCGCCCGCCTCGACGCCGCGCGCCTGTACCTGTGCACGGACGCCCGCACGACCCGCGGCGACCTGGCGTCGTTCGCCGACGCGGCCCTCGCCGGCGGGGTCGACATCATCCAGCTGCGGGACAAGACCGGCGCGCTGGAGGCGGCCGGCGAGATCGCGGCGCTGGAGGTGCTGGCGGAGGCGTGTGCGCGGCACGGGGCGCTGCTGTCGGTGAACGACCGCGCGGACGTGGCGCTGGCGGTCGGGGCGGACGTGCTCCACCTGGGGCAGGACGACATCCCGGTGCCGCTGGCCCGCCGGATCCTCGGTGACGACGTCGTGATCGGCCGCTCGACGCACTCCCTCGACCAAGCCCTCGCCGCGGCCGCCGAGCCCGGGGTCGACTACTTCTGCACGGGCCCGTGCTGGCCGACGCCGACGAAGCCGGGCCGCCACGCACCCGGCCTGGAGCTGGTGCGGGCGACGGCGGCGTGGACCCCGGACCGGCCGTGGTTCGCGATCGGCGGCATCGACGGACCGCGGCTGCCGGAGGTGCTCGACGCGGGGGCGTCGCGGATCGTGGTGGTCCGGGCGATCACCGAGGCCGACGACCCCGAGGCCGCGGCGCGGGACCTGCGGGCCCGGCTGCCCTGATCGCCGTGAAGGCCACCCGGCGGGGTGGCCTTCACGCGTCACGGGGTCGGTGTCGCCGCGACACCCTTGCTGGTCGGCGGGGTCGCCGTCGTGGCCGGGGCCGAGGTGGACGGCTGCTCGCTCGCCGTGCCCGAGGTGGTCGCCGGGGTCTCCGAGGACGTGGTCGGCGGGGTCGAGGTGTTCGTCGGGGTCGTGCTCGTCTCCGTCGGGGACACCTGCGTGTCGTCCGTCGAAGCCGGGGGCGTCGACGGGGTCTCGGCCGGGTGACCGGAGCCGCTGCCGAGGACCTTGCCGATGCTCGAGCCCGTTCCGCCCGCGACCTTGCCGCCCGTCGCCGCGTCCACGCCGACCATCGCCGCGATCGCCACCACGAACACGGCCAGGCTCGTGCCGATGATGAGCGGCCAGCGCAGCTTCCGCAGCCGCGAGGACAGCCGTGACGGCTCTTCCTCCGGCGGCTTCAGCTGCACCGTCGGCTGGTCGGTGATGTCCACCGCGGGCCCGCGCCGCCGGATTCCCGACGTCGCCAGCTGGCGCGCCCTGAGGGCCGCCTCGCGGGTGCGCTGCAGCGAGCGCAGGTACAGCTCGCTGCCGACCGTCGACACCACGCTCGCCACGCCGGCACCGGCCACGGTGCCCGCCACGCCCAGCGTCGAGCCGAGCAGTGCCGCGGTCACGGCCGCCAGTGCCGCCGCGAGCACCTGCGCGATCCGCAGGCCCGGCTTCTCTTCCGTCTTCTCCGAAGTCGCTGCGTTCTCCTTGCTCATGATCCCGATCTAGGTAGTCGGTGTTCTCCCCTGTCCAACGTCTAAGGCGCGTGAGGCACTCCCCACGTTGCCGCAGCGTGAGGAGGACCACTCTGTCTGTCCATAGTAGACATTCCGAACCCCACGTTTTCTTGACATACTCGGCAGATGGAACTGGTGACGATCTCCGACATCGAGGCCGCCGCGAAACGCGTCGCCGATGTCGCCGTGCGCACGCCCCTGCTGCTCCAGACGTGGGATCCCCGCAAGACCCTGTGGCTCAAACCCGAAAACCTGCAGCCGGTCGGCGCGTTCAAGGTGCGCGGCGCGTTCAACGCGATCACGGCCCTCGACGAGGTGGTCCGCGCCCGCGGCGTCATCGCCTATTCGAGTGGCAACCACGCGCAGGCAGTCGCGTACGCCGCGCAGCGGTACGGCATCCCCGCGGTGATCGTCGTGCCGGACGTCACGCCGCGGATCAAGGTCGAGGCCACCCGCGCGTACGGCGCCGAGATCATCGAGGTACCGCTCGGCGAGCACCCGGCGAAGGCGGGCGAACTGGCCGCCGAACGCGGGCTGACCCTCGTGCCGCCCTTCGACGACGCGGCCGTCATCGCCGGGCAGGGCACGGTCGGCCTCGAGATCGCCGAGGACCTCCCGGACGTCGAGGTCGTGCTCGTCCCGGTCAGCGGTGGCGGGCTGGCAGCCGGCGTCGGCACCGCGATCAAGGCCCGGTGCCCGCGGGCGCGGGTGATCGGCGTCGAGCCCGCGCTGGCCGGGGACGCGGCCGACAGCCTCCGTCGGGGCGAGCTGGTCCGGTGGCCGCAGGCCGACCGCGGCCGCACGATCGCCGACGGTCTCCGCTCACAGCCGTCGGAGCTGACCTTCACCCATTTGCAGGCCGTCGTCGACGCGATGGTGACGGTCAGCGAAGACGAGATCCGGGAGGCGGTGCGCGTCCTCGCCCGCCAGGCCCGGCTGGTGGCCGAACCCAGCGGCGCGGTGACGACGGCGGCGTACCTGTTCCACGCCGACGAGCTGCCCGCCGGCCGCACGGTGGCCGTCGTCTCGGGTGGCAACGCCGACCCGGCGCTGTTCGCCGAGATCCTCGCGGAGCGCTGACCCGCTCAGGAGCCGGCGACGGAGGAGCCCCGGCGGATGTGCGTCGGCGGCCCCTCGACGCCGCAGTGGTAGCACTCACCCAGGTGGGGGCACTCGTCGTCGGTCCGCTCGGCGGCCGGTTCGAGGACACCGTTGTGGATGCCCAGTGCGATCAGGCCGCCGGCGATCGCGAGGGCCGCGCAGATGACCAGCGCCGTCCGCCAGCCCGCGGTGAGCGCGACCGGGTCGGCGTACGCCTCGCCGGTCAGCCCCGCGGCGGCGGGCAGCACCGCCACCGCCAGCAGGCCGCCGGAGCGCGCGATGGCGTTGTTGACGCCGGACGCGACACCGGCGTAGCGGTCCGGCGCCGCGGCGAGGACGGTCGCGGTCACCGGGGCCACGACCGTCGCCAGGCCGAGGCCGAAGACCACGACCGCGGGCAGCACCGCGCCGAGGTAGGACGCGCCGGGCGCGATGCGCAGCATCAGCAGCATCCCGATGCCGACGACGATCGGGCCGACCACCAGCTGCGTGCGCGGGCCGATGCGCTGGGCCAGCGCCCCGGAGCGGCCCGAAAGCAGCAGCATGATCACCGTCAGCGGCAGCCCCGCCAGCCCGGACGCGGTCGGCGAGTAGCCGAGCGACACCTGCAGCTGCATGACCAGCAGCATCATCACGCCGCCGAGCGCCGCGTACATGGCGAAGGTCAGCGCGTTGGCCAGGGTGAACGTCCGGTCGCGGAACAGCGACGGCGGCACCAGCGGCTCGCGCGAGCGGTGCTGGACGGCGACGAACGCGGCCAGCCCCGCGATCCCCAGCAGGCCCGCGACCAGCACGAGCGGGTCGCCGACGCCGCGGGCGGGCGCCTCCACCAGCGCGCCGGTGATCCCCGCGAGGCCGAGGGCGCCGAGGGCGGCGGCGCCGAAGTCCGGGTGCCCGGTGGCGCCGGTGTCGCGGGATTCGGGGACGAACCTGCGCGCCATGAGCACCACGGCGACCGCGATCGGCACGTTGATGAGGAACGCCAGCCGCCACGACCAGACCTGCACGAGGAAACCGCCGAGCAGCGGCCCGGCGGCGGCCGCGATGCCACCGAGGCCGGACCAGGCGCCGATCGCGCGGGCGCGGGCGTCGTGCGCGAAGGACGCCTGGAGGATCGCGAGCGACCCGGGCGTCAGGAGGGCGCCGCCGATGCCCTGCAGGATCCGCATCGCGACGAGCATCTCGGTGGACGTCGCGGCGGCGCACAGCCCGGACGCGACGCCGAACCAGACCACGCCGATGAGGTACATGCGGCGCCGGCCGTACCGGTCGCCGAGCGAACCGGCGACGAGGATGAGCGCGGCCAGCGCCAGCAGGTAACCGTCGAGGATCCACTGGAGCCCCGCCACGGAGGCGTTCAGCTCGGTGCCGATGCGGGGCAGGGCGACGTTGACGATCGTGCCGTCGAGCATCGCCATGCCGGACCCGAGGATGGTGGTGGCGAGCACGCCGCGGGCCGCGCCGGTGCCCCACCGGATCCCGGTGTCTTCAGCTGAGTTCACCGGCCAACTCCACCGTGCCCGGAGACCCCCGTCAACCCGGCTGTCGTGAGTGGTAATTCGGGTTCTGACCCGAATTACCACTCACGAGGCCTACGGCAGCAGCGTCGTCACGAACTTGTAGCGGTCACCGCGGTAGACCGAGCGGGCGAACTCGACCGGCTTGCCGTCGGTGGCGAACGAGTGGCGGGTCAGCATCAGCACCGGCATGCCGACGTCCGCGCCGAGCATCTCCGCTTCCTGCGGCCCCGCCAGCGACGTCTCGATCGTCTCTTCGGCGCGCTCGAGTTCGACGCCGTAGTGCTCGCGGAGAACGGCGTACAACGAACCGCCGGCCGAGACGTGCTTGCGCAGCCCGCGGAACCGGCCGAGCGGGAGGTGGGTCGTCTCCAGCGCCATCGGCTGGGAGTCCGCCAGTCGAAGACGTCGAAGACGGAGGATTTTCGCCCCGTTCCGGATTCCGAGCAGCTTCGCCAGATCGCCCTCGACCGGCATTTCCTCGACTTCCAGCAGCTTCGACGACGGCTTCAGGCCCTGCTTGCGCATGTCCTCGGTGTAGGAGGACAGCTGGAGCCGCTGCGCGAGCTTCGGCTCGGCCGCGAAGGTGCCTTTTCCCTGCACACGGTGCAGACGACCCTCGGCGGTCAGGTCGGCCAGCGCCTGGCGCACGGTGGTGCGGGAGACCGTGAACTCCCCGGCGAGCGCGCGTTCGGTCGGGATCGGCGACCCCGGGGGCAGCACGTCCAGGAGGTCGAGCAGGTGCTGTTTCAGCGCCCAGTACTTGGGCTCGCGCTGCCCGCGCAGCCCGGCGACGGCGCCCGCCTCGCCCGTGGTGGTGGTCTCCAACATGCCCGGCTCCCTATGTCTTCCCTCATCGCACGCCACGTCCCCGTAAGAAACGTACCCTTTTCCCCAAACGCGCCGCCCCTATAACATTGGTCTAGACCTGACCGACGCCGCCTGAGTCCGGTACATAATGCCGGAGGTGGAGAGGAAAATGATGACCGAACAACGGCCCGGCGAGCACATGGCCGCGGAGATCGCCCAGCAGCCGGACGTCCTGGCCGGACTGGTGGCGCGTCAGGCGGAAATCGCCGAAGTGGCGGAAAAGATCTCACACCGGCCCCCGCGGTTCGCTCTGCTCGCCGCGCGTGGATCGAGCGACCACGCAGCGTTGTACGCGAAGTACCTGATCGAGGTACTGCTCGGCCTTCCGGCCGGTCTGGTTTCCCCGTCCACGGCCACGCTGTACGGCGCCCGGCCCGATCTGCGGGACGTGCTGTTCGTCACGGTCAGCCAGAGCGGCGGCTCACCCGACCTGATCGAGGTGACCGAAACGGCGCGGCGCCAGGGCGCGCTCACGGTGTCGGTCACCAACACGCCGGACTCGCCGCTGCGGGCCGCGTCCGAGCTCGGCGTCGACATCGGCGCGGGCGTCGAGAAGGCCGTCGCCGCCACCAAGACGTACTCGGCGACGCTGATGGCGCTGTACCTGCTCGTCGACGCGGTGCGCGGCGGCAAGGCGGCCGACGCCGAGAAGATCGGCGAGCTGGCGCAGCAGACCCTCGACGGCGCGGCCGAAGGCGTCCAGCGGGCGGTCGACCGGTACCGCTTCGTGGACCGGGTCCTCACCACCGGCCGCGGCTACTCCTACGCCACCGCGCTCGAAGGCTCGCTCAAGCTCGCCGAGACCAGCTACCTCGCCGCGCGCGCGTACAGCGGCGCGGACCTGCTGCACGGCCCGGTCGCGGCGGTGGACGGCGAGACCGCCGTCCTCGCGGTGACCAGCGCCGGGCACGGCGGCCGGGCGATGCACGAGGTCCTCGAGGCCGTCGGCAAGCGGGGCGCGGACGTGCTCGCGGTCGGCTCGGCCGCCGCCGAGGTGCCCGCGGCGCTGCGCATCGACGTCGCGCCGACGGTCGAGGAACTGGCGCCGATCCTGGAGATCCTGCCGATCCAGCGGATCGCGCTCGGCCTGTCACTGGCCCGCGGCGGCGACCCGGACAGCCCGCGCGGCCTGCTGAAGGTGACCAAGACCCGGTGAGTTTCGCGGTGGGCGTCGACGCCGGCGGCACGTCGACCAGGGCCGCCCAGGGAGAAGCCCCCCGGGCGGGTGATGGGCCCCGGGGCGGGGGAGGGGCCAACCCCAACGCCCCACCCCCCCACGGGGGGGCGGGCCGGCTA